>CAIYOB010001520.1 GCA_903927685.1 uncultured Planctomycetaceae bacterium | reverse complement strand
TACCCGGCCGGACCCAGACCAGTCGGTCCCGGATCGCCTCGGCCCGCGGTGACTATCTCTGCCCTGCGTTGTTCCCGTCGCCGGGCCAGTCGGCAAATCCCAGCTTGGCCAACACTTCGCCGTTTCCGGATTCGCTATTTCCTCGCTCTTCATCCCAGCCCGTTTCTTGACGACGGCCCAGCCCGTTTCGTGACGACGGCCATTCAGGGCTGGCCGTTGCCGCGGGGGGCCCGGGGATTGTCAGGTGCCGCTGTTGTTCGTCTCGAGCACCACCTCGACCAATCGCTGGCCGCGCTGGACGGTCAGTCGCAGGGGATCGATGTGGTCGATCAGTGACAACGCCTCGACGACGCTCTGGTAGGAAACGACGACACCGTTGCTGATGAACAGAATCAAGTCGTCCGGCTGCAGTCCGGCCCGCGCGGCGGGGGAATTGGGCGTCACGGTGTCAATGAACGGCGGCGTCTTTGTTAGCACGTCGGGAACCAGTCGCAGGCCCGCGCGTTGCAGCGTCCAGGGTTGCTTCGGCTTCTCGACCGCAGCGTCGCCCTTCCTCGGCAGCGTCTTGCCCGCCAGGATGTCGTCGACCGGGGTGACCAACTCGCTGGCCGGAATCACGTAGTTCAGCCACGTGTTGTTCAGTGCGTTCCGCATCTCCTTGCCCAGGATGCCTACGAGATTGCCTTGCCGGTCGGTCAACGCGCCGCCCGCGGAGCCCGGATTGTTGGTCATCGCATCGACGACATAGACCGGACCATCGTAGGGCGTCTCGAAGGCGCCGCGGCGGGCCTCGAGACGCGTCTTGGCAGACACGCACCCGTGCAGCACGCTGGCGTCTTCATCGCCCGTGGCGACGCCAAACAGATTGCTGAAGGCCAGCACGCGATCGCCAACCTCCAATTCGACCGCATCGCTCAAGCGAAAGTGCGGCAGGTCGTCGGCTTCGAGCTTGAGCACGGCGATCTCGCGTCGCGGATCGGCTCCGATCAGTTGCGCCGCCAGTCGGCGTCCGTCGTCCAGGGTGACCGTGATGAAGTCCGTGTCCAGGACGTAACTCCACGCTGTCAACACGTGCCCCTGGGGCGAGATCAGGAACCCGCTCTGATACGCTTCCAAACCCCGTAGCCCGCCGGCGCCGTAGATCTTGACCAGCTTGGGCTGAACCGAGGCCACGGCCTGGATGAAGGTGCCGTCCGCCGCAGACGCGGGCCTGGCCAGCGGAACGACGGCGGCGAGCAGCCAGACGGCCAGCAGAATCGCCTTGAGCGTGAAATAGTGAGGTTCTCGATTCATGCTACTTTGCCAGCGAGATCGATTCCAATTTGAGCTGGGCGTAAACGGCGTCGCCGTGGCGGACCAGCAGCGAATGCGGCAACTGCCGGCCGTCGACGGGACGGTAGTCGTCGAAATACACCTCGCACGGATCCACTTGGTCGCCGGGGAACATCTCCATTCCGATCAGGCGGCCGTTGCCGGGATCGAACAAGAAGCGGGCTTCGACGACGTTGTGGGTCGCGACCAGCACGTCGTACAGGCCCGGCCGCTCCTGCACCGGTACGGTTCCCAAGTAATACACGTCGCCGAACTGCTGCGGTCCCAGCAACAGCAGACGCCGCCATAAGTGCAGCGCGACCAACAGTCCGCCACTGCCCTCGGGAGCCAACTGGTCGTCCATGTCGCGTGTCGCATCAATGGCGGCCGGCCGAGGGCCGCCGCGTGCGGTGGCTTTGTCTCCCGCCAGTTCGATTTCGATTTTGTTGCCGGTGGCATCGCTGCCCGCCAGCTTCCAGACGCCGGCGAGGCCAGAGAAATCGCCCTGCGCCGTCAGTCCCGCCCAAACCCGATTGCGGTTCAGTTCGTTGAAATAGTAATTCGCGTATCCCGGCCGCTTGGCGATCAGCGGCTCGACGTGCTTCGGGGGCGGTTGCTGGCGATGGACGCGGTCCTTGGGCATTCCTCGCGGCAGCTTGGGTTGGATCTTGGGCGCCGGCTTGCCCGGGTCGCCCTCGGGCTCGGCCTTGGGCGCACCGCCTCCCGGCGGCGGTTCTTCCTTGGGCTGCGGTTTGGGCATGGGCTCGTCCTCGATCGGCAGCATGCCTTCGGCCTTGCGGAGCAGTTCCTCCTCGGCATGGACGCCCATCAACCGGACGTAGACGTCGCGGCGTTCGCCATCGCGTCGGTAGCTCAGCGGCACGCGCCAGTCCTTGGGAAAGATGCCCAGCACGTTCTTGAAGCCGTTGACCGTCGTGATCGGACGGCCCGCAAACGACAGCAGTTCGTCGCCGTACCGCAAACCGCGGCGATGGGCGTCGGACGAGGGCAAGATGTCCGTGACGACGATCCGGCCGTCTTCGTCGCGGGTCACGGTCGCGCCCAGCGTGGCATGATCGACGATCCGGCCACTGCGGAGATACCCGAGGAAGTTCTTGATCTGGTTGATCGAGATCGCATAACCCACTCCCACGTTGACGCGGCCGCGTTTCTCGAACGAACCGCGGCCGTTGATGCCGATCAACTGGCCCGCCGCATTGAACAGCGGACCGCCCGAGTTGCCGGGGTTGATCGAGGCGTCGGTCTGGATGCAGTCGGCGTACTCCAGCAGCGTCCCGGCCGGGTACTGGTAGCGATGGACGCCGGAGACCAGTCCGTAGGTGACCGTCGGCTGGAAATCGGTCGCCAGCAAGAACGGGTTGCCGACGGCGAAGCACCAATCGCCCGGACGCACCTGGTCGCTGTCGCCCAGTTCTGCGGCGGGGAAGTCCTCGCGGCCCAGCAGTTTGATCAGCGCCACGTCGCCGGTCGGGTCCAAGCCGACAATCACGGCATCGTACAGTTGTCCGTCCGCCAGGCCGCACTGCATGTAATCCCCGGCCGGCTTGGTGACGTGAAAATTGGACAGCGCATAGCCGTCGGGCGTGATCACGACACCCGATCCGCCCCCTTGGCCGTCATTGGCAAACACGGCGACGGCCGCTTTCACCGCCTTGGCCACCGCGTCGATTCGCCGCTGCTCGGCCTGCAGCACGGCGTCCGGGACCTCGGCGCCCCAAGCGGACGAAACGCTGCCGACGAATCCGCCGGCGGCGAGCAGCAGGCCGAGACTCGACATCAGGTGCTTCATTTCGTGATCCTCGCGTCGCACAGGTTCAATCCGTCGGCGATGTCGATCTGGGCGCCGAAATCCACCAGGATTCTCAGGCGTTTGACTCCTGTGATGTCGACGGCCAGATCCAGCGGTTCGTCCTTCCCGGTGACCACCTGGCTGAACAGTTCCTTGTCGTCTCCGTGGATCACCAGCCGGACGTTCCCGGCTGGCCGGACGGAATCATCGATGCCGGCGACGGCTTGGAACTGGCGGAACTCGCCAGCCAGCCGGTAGACAATCTCCGTGCGGCTGCAGATGCGCAGGCCTCGGGCGTGGGTCTGCCCGTCCAGCACCAACGGCAGTCCGTTGGGAGCCGCAGAACCGCGCGGCTGGAACCAGCGGCTGAGCGAGGCGTCGGGCGCGCGACTCTCGATGTACGGCCGCCACTGCAGGGATTCCGGTTCCAGGGCATCCAGCCACTGGCTGTTGCCGCTGGAGAAATCGATCCGTTTCAATTCGTTCAGCGGCAGTGCGGCCGCGACGCCGGCGACGCTGACGAGTTCCAGTCGGTCGGCGCCGGAGCGTAGCGACTTGACGCTCCACTGGGTTCCGAAGACGTCCGTCACCAGAGCCGATCGCGGCGGCAACTCGCCGACCGCCGGGTGATAGTACAGCAGGCCTTCCAGCTTGCCCCGCTTGGCTTGAATCACCTCGCCGTCGGCCTCGAACTGAACCACCTCGTCGGTCACGTCGCCGATCGCCCCGAGCACCTGGTCGAGGCTGTCGCCGCGGCGGACCACCAACGAGTCGCCGGTCGCTTTGGCTGCGGTCACCTGCTGCCAACGGTCGGCCAGTTGCGGGGCCGAGGCGTAGTCGCGAAAGCGGAGGGCCTTGATCGAGGCCGTGCGGATGGCCAGACTTTGCCCGGACAGCGTGTGGATGGTGGCCAGCCCCGCGGCCGCCGTGTACTTGTCGCCGCAGACAATGGAACCGTCGAGCAGTTCCACCCAGACCGTCGCGGGACGCTCGCCCGGCGGCGGGGCCGTGGTCGCCGACAATTCGCGCAACTGGGCGGGTTCCCAACGTTGCGGGCCACCGCCGGCCTGGATGACGACGGCGTCGAGCGAACACTCGGTCAAGTCGCCGCGCACGGGCGGGCCGGACAACGGGCTGACTTCGACCGGCACGGCGCTCAAGGCGATCAGACTGGCGAAGAACACGGCCTGCATGGGGGACTCCTCGTCTAGTTCCCGCCCTCGCGGGCCATTTTCCGGAAGTACTCCTCGATCACGTCTCGATAGTGCGAGGGCAGCCCCTTGCTGATCTGCTGCATGGCTTCCTCGCGCTGCTTGGGCGGGAGGTTGCCCCAGTCAGAGCCGGCGCCCGGGCGGCGCTGATCGACGTCGCCGGGGCCGGAACCGCCGCCGGGCATGCTGTCCTGCATCGGCTGCTGAGCCTGCTTGCCACCCTGTTTGCCGGCCGCAGCCTGCTTCTGCTGGGCCTGCTTCTCCAGTTCCTCAATCATCTTGTCCAGCTTGGCGATGACATCGTCTTCTTGGGTGCGCACCCGCTTGCCGGCGCGACCCAAGCCGAGCCGCCGCTCGACGTCGTCCATCAACCGCGAGACTTCGTCCAGCGAGTCCGTCTTCAGCGGCTTGAGATCCGCTTGCATCAACCCGGCCAGCAACTCGTACCGCTTGGGAATCCGGCCCTTGTTCTCCAGCAGCGTGTTTAGGGTGGTCAGGCACGGTTCCTTCTGCAGCAACCGATGCAGGCAAACACCCCGGTAGAACAGCAGGCCGGCAGGGTCGACGACCTGGTCGGGCTGCAACGCCGACAGCTGTTCGAGCGCTTCGTCGTACAGCGCATGCTGGGTCAGCCAGCGGCCGTACAGCAGCCGCAGGTTGTTCCGCACCAGCGGCGGTTGGGCGGCGTCCTGCAGGATGTCAAACGCAGTCAGAACCGGCGCGGGCTGACGGCCGCGGCACATCGCCACCAATTCGCCGGCGGCAGGTACGGCCAGGGCGACCGTCTCTGCCAGCCGATCGAGCACGTCGGCGCTGACCGCAGGCAGTTGGTCTTCCGCCCACAAGCCCGCGATCCGGGCCTGGACGGGTGCTTCCAGCGGCACACCGGCCAGCCACTGGTCGACCGCCGCTTTGACCTCGGCCACCGCAGGCGTCTGCCATGTGGCGAGTTTCTGAAGGTCGTCGTCGGCGTGCAGGGCCGACGATGCGGCCGCGGCGGCCAAGGCCAGGAACATCAGTCGCAGACAGAACATCAGACGGCGTCCTCACTCCAAGGTTATCGGTTCTTGCCCAGGACGATGTCGCGGGTCAAGCGATAGATCGTTTCCTGGCGTTCGGCCAGCTTCGCCAGGGCCTCGCGCAGGTCCTGGTCCGTCGCTTGGCCCACGGGGTCCTCTTGGTTGTCCAACAGCTGAGCATAGCGTTGGGTACGCGTGTTCACACGCATCTGCAAGGCCCGGATCATCTTCAACTCGGCGATCGCGTCGACCAGCGGCATGTCCTGCGGTTCGCCCGGTTGCGTTTGCTGCTGGTCTTGCTTCTGTTTCTCCATGTCCTTTTGAGCCTGCTGTAATGCTTCGATCATCTCCTGCAAGGCGGCGATAATGTCCTGCTCGACGCCCTGCGTGATCTTGTCGACCTTGGCGGCGTCCAGCCGATCGGCCACCTGTTGCATGTCGTCCCGCATCTGGGTCACCGTCTCGGGAAAGGCGACCGACGAGCCTTCTTCCAGGAGCAGATTCAGCGCCTTGTCGGCTTCGATCACCAATTTGCGTTCTTCGACAGCCAACTTGCCGGCCGGAATCGGGATCTTCAGCTCGCGTTCCGCCGCATCGGTCTTGTCCAGCTGGGCCGTGTCGTCGTAAATCCGAACCTGGATTTCCAGCATCTTGCGGAACCGGCCTTCAAGCAACGCCAGGACGCGCTCGACTTCCTCCTCCCGCATTTGCCGCAGGATTCGTTCCAGCTCCGCCTTGGCTCGCTCCAATTCTTCTTTGGCTTTCTCCTGTTCCGCGACGGCTTCTTTCCGTTGGGCATCCTCCAGCTTCTTCTGCGCTTCGCGCATCCGCTCCTGAGCGGCCTCCAGGCGTTTGCGAGCCGGATTTCCTTCGTCTTGGGGTGGTGGGGCGCCGTCCGGCTTCGGCTGTTCCGTGCCCGGTTGGCTCGGGCTTTGGGGCTGCCCCTTGGCCGAGTCCGGCTGCGACTTCGGCTGGCCTTCTGCCGGTTGGCCCTCGGACGGCATCTGGCCGGATTCCGGTTTCGATGCGTCCGGCTTGGCGGTTCCATCCTTTGCCGGAGTTGCCTCTTTTGCCTGATCGGCCGTCTGGCCTTCTTGCTTGGCTTGGCCGTCTGGTTTTCCTTGCTTTGCCGCGTCCGCCTTGGTCCCGTCCTTGCCCTGGCCGTCGGCCTTGGCCTGGTCCTCCGGCCGTGGCGGTTCGTCGGGCTTGGGCTCCGGCTGTCCCTGGTTCTCTGCGCCCGGCTGACTCGACTGTTGGCTGCCTTCCTCCTGCTCGCGGATCTGCTTGGCCAATTCGCCGGTCCGTTCGGCGACCTTGCCCTGATCCTGTGCCATTTCGCCCGGTTCGGCGCCGCCCTCCGTGCGGCCTTGAACGCTCTTCTGCAACCGTAGGATCCGCTCGACCTCCTTGATGTACTCGCGAATTCGGTCCTGCTCGCGCTGCAGGCGATCCGAGCGGTTCTCGCTCAACAGCATCTCGAGCAGCGACTTCATATCCGCGTGCGATTCACGCTGCAGGCCCAGGACCGCCTCGCGCTCGTCGTAATTCTTGGCCTCGAACTGTTCCAGCGACTTGACGACCTTGTCCAACTTGACGCCCGTCAGGTTCTGCTTGGACAGCTGCAGAGCCCGCGTCAGCAGCGCCGCCCGCTGGGGATCGTTCACGGCCTCGATGCGTGCCATGTCCTCGAGCAGCTTTTCGAGTTTGCTGTACTTGTCCGCGATCGTCCCCTGTTGAATCGCCAGTTGCTTGACGTCGGGAGCCGCGGCCGGCGTTGCGTCGGCGGCCGGACTCGCCGCGGGTTCAGCAGCCGAAGTCGGATCGACTAGGGCAAGCAAGGCGATGGCAGCGAGCCACAACCGTTGACGTGGGTTCCTCATCGCACGGCCCTCATGCTGCTACTCCAAATCCCTGCGCAAGCTCTTTTGAATTCCGCTGTGCGTCTTCTGTGTCTCGCCCAAGACACGCTCCTGTTCGTCGATCATCTGGCGGACGATGTCCAGCAGTTCGTTGAACGTCTCCAGGTCCAACATCTGCTGCAGGATTCTATCCAATTCCGCCAGGATGTCGTTGGCCTGTTGCACGGCTGCAGCGGTTTCCGCTTGACCGCCCGTCAGTTCGTACTTCTTGGCGGTCAGATCATCCAGCAGCACTTTTTCCAACACCTCTTGACGGCGTTCGAGTTCCGGGAACATCGTTTCGCCGACCGCCTGCATGGGATCGGCGACTTTGGCCTGCAGACGTTCAATCCGGTCCTCGGCGTCCACGCGATTGTTGACCAGTTCTTCGCGGATGTCTTGAAAGCCGGCGGCGACCCCGAGCAGTTCCTGGGCGGACTTGCGAGTCTGCTGCAGCGCCTGTTGAACGCGGAGCACGCGCAACGATTGGGCCCGTTCGGCTGCCTTCTGGGCGTCCAGGCGTTCATCGCCCGGTTCGGCGCCGGGCCGATTGGCGTCGCCCGGTTCGGTGCCCGCGGAGGCGGCCGGCGTCTGGACGCGGACCAGCAGATCCCGGGCCTGGGTCATCTCCTGGACGAGCTGCTCGAACCGGCGGCGCAGGCCGATCTCGCGGGCTTCGAGCCTGGCCAACAAGGTCTCGGGCGTTACGACGTCCAATTGGTATTGGTCCCCGCTGCCGACGTTTGGGCCTCCGGATAAGTCGTGCTTGTCTTCCGCTCGGATCGCCAGGGTCAATTTGTCTTTCGGTTCCAGTTCGATCCTGTTGGCCTCGGAACGTAGGGCGCGCAGGTCGAGCACCGCGTCGACTTTCCCGTCTTTGGCCAAGGCGAATTCCCGCTTCACCAGCTCGTCCTGCTGTTCGTTCTCCGCTACGGTCGCCTGCGTCACGACCATCTCGAACCAGGACTTGCCGACGCCGTAGTCGTCCGTGATCTTCCCGCTTGCAGGGATCACTACGTCCGGCGTCACCGCCGTGCCAATTCCGCGCAAACGCACGTCGACTCGCGGCGATTCGTCCGGCACGACAGGGATCACGATCCGATACGGTCGTTCGGTCACCACGTCATCCACGTCGAACAGCGTGACATCCCAGGCGAGATCGGCATCCAGGCGGCCCGCGGGAAATGCAAATTCCTGCCGATCCCGGGCCGCCGTGCAGTCGATCCGGTCGGTCTGCGTCGTGTCCGGATGAACCAGATCCACTCGTTTCAAGGGCTTGTTCGTACGGGCTCGGATCGTGACCTGCGTCCCGCGTGGCAGTTGCGTCGCATTCGTCCAGGGAATGGTCCGAGCCGTCCAAGCGCCGAGCTGTTCATCCACCATGTACGCGGGGAACGTACAGTCGAGTTCGACGCCGACGATCGTCGGACTGTCCACGGCCTCGATCACGTAATCACGGACGCGGTAGTCGTGGCCCACGACATCCAGTCGCACCGTCGTCAGGATGCCTTGCAGGGGCTTGCCGGAAAAAGCGTACAGCTGGTACTCGTCCTGGCTCCGTTTCAGGGGGCTCATCGTGACCCGCCCCCGCTCGCCGTCGTCGGTGCGATAGTGAATGGTGCACGTCTCGGGAATCACTTTCGCCTTGCGGGCCGCACGCACCTTGAGACGCAGGTTCGAGCCCTTGGCGGCCCTGAGCCGTCCCTCGCGAAAAGGAATCAACGGCACCTCACCTGCGGCCTGTGGGGCGTCGTCCGGCCCCAGCAACTCGACGCCCACGACTTCGATCAAGGCGCTCCGCGGCCAAGGCTCGTCACGCAACAAATAGAGGCGATGAACCCAGACGGCCAGCGCCTGCTGGTTCAATGCGTAGAACAGAATCAGCGTGCCCAGCAGAATGCCGGCGCCCAGCAGGCTGCCGAACAGCGGCCGATAGTTGAACACGGCGCCCAGCCGCACGCGATGGATCTCGTCGATCGCTTCCTGGTTCGTCTGCCCCAGCATCAAGGGATCAAATGCCCCGGCATGATCCGGCCGCTCCGTCAACTCGACGGACGTCACCAGGCTGTCACGAAACACGCCAAACTGCCGCTCCAGCAGCACCGCCATGCTGCGGTCGGCCAGCGGCACAAAGGCCCGGCGGAAGACCCAGCGATACAGGACCAGCAACAGGCCCCCGCAGACAATCGCCAGCACGACGGCTCGAGCCGCCAGCGGCATCTCGCTGGCCCCGGCCCACATCGGCAGATAATCCAGCGCCAGCCCAGCCCAGAATGTCAGCCCCAGCCAGATCAACCCCAGCGCCAGCCCCTCCAGCCAAACATAGGCGCGGATTCGCCACCGCAAGCCCGACAGCAGGCCACGCAAGCGAGGATCAAGTTGTTGGCGGGAAGTGGTCATCGGTCAGTTGTCATTGGTCATTGGCTCGCCGGACACCTAATCTTTCACCTAATCTCTCACCTATTCTCCCTCGCCTTCCTTCCCTCTTCACCCTTCCTCTCACGCCAGTCGGCTCAGTCGCCGCAGCAGCCATTCCAGACTCAGGGCTCCGCAGATCAGGGCCATCAGCCAGGCCATCAGCCGGCGCTCGAAATCCGGATCCGGCAGTCCGGGCAGATACGTGAGCTGGTCTTGCGGCCGCAACTCGTTGACCAGCGGCGGTTGGCCGGCGCGCCCGAGCGCCGCGTCGATACCGACATAATACGCACCGCCGGTGGTTCGGGCCATGTCCAGCAGCAAGGGATCGTTGCGTTCCGCTTGCCTGGTCTCCAACTCTTCGGCCAGTACGCGGACTTCGCGGACGAGCAATTCGTCCAGTTCCCCGCTGGGCGGACGCAATTCAAGCCGATAGTCGCCTTCCTGGACGGCGGTGAACTGGCCGGCGAACATCCCTTCGCGCGCCCCGCCTGCGACGGACTTCAGATTCAGTTTGACGCGGCTCCCGTCCGGCTGGATCAGCGCGGCTTGAACTTCGTCGGTCTTCTGGGGCTGGCCTTGCGAGTCGGTCAGCTTGGCCTGGACGGCGACGGTCTCGCCCAGCAGGCAACGGTCCTTGTCGACCAGCAGCACGCCGTGTTTCGAATCCTGAAGCAGGCGGCCCTGCGAGACCCAGCGGATCAGCTTGGTGTAATAGCGCTCGAAATACGCTTCGTCCACCGTGCGCAGCCGCCACATTTCGCCGCTGGCCTGAAAGAACACGCGGCCGGCTCCGTAGAACTGCGAGGCCATGTAGATCGGCAATTGCTTGTCGATCGCCGTGGTGGGATCCGAGAAGTTCGCATAGACGCGAGCGGCCGGCTTGGGGTCTTTGACCGCATAGTAGCCATACACGCCCGCGAAGGTCGCCCACGCGGATTCGCTGGCGACGGCGGAATCTTCGAGCCAGAGGAACTCGGCCTCCAACCCTTCCCGTGTGAACTGCAGCGGCCAGGGCTGCTCGCCGCCAAACCGGCCGGCGCCCAGCGTCGCCAGGCCACTGCTGTAGAACACGACCGGATACAGCGCGCGGATCGTGTCCAGCCGGGAATCGCCCTGCCGCACGTTGGCCCACTGCGGCGTGTGGACCGGGCCGGCGACCACGACCAGGCCCCCGGCTTTGTCGGCCACCCACTGTTCCAAGTTCTTGATCTGGACCAGATCCAAGCGGGACCAATCCGGATCGAAAGCCACGATGCAGTCGTATTCGAACAGCTGTTCGGCCGTCTCGGGAAAACTGAACAGCAGCTCGTTCGACTCCTGCGAGATCCCCGGAACGCCTGTCTGCAACCAGACGTCGGACGCCGTGTCCTTGTCGCGGTACAGCATGTTCCGCAGGAACTGGTATTCGCGGGCCGGTCCGCCGGCAATCAGCAGCACGCGGGCCTTGCGTTCGACGATTTCGACATTGGCCGTCTTTGCGTTGTCCTGCGGGTTACTGTCCTCCGCCGGAGCCTTGACTGCCAACTGATAGGTCCGTCGGCCGGCATCCTGCGGCGTGAGTTCAAACTTGACGGTCACGATGTCGCCTTCGCCGCCCAGTTCGACGCGATCTTCCTGCTCGACCGTCTCCCGCCGGTCGCGGTCGGGGACGCCTGTCGGCGCGGATGTCAGGCGGACGTCGACCGAACGGCCGGGCAGGCCGCTGGCCTGGAGATAGCCGGTCAAGCTGAAGCGATCGCCGGGATAGACTCGCTCGGGCGCTTCCAGATCGACGACACGGACGTTCGTCGGCCGCCTCTGGCTGCCCAGGCCCACGGGGTAGATGGCGATTTCCGCCAGGCGGGCCAGCGCGGCGGCCGCGGTGTGCTCGATTCCCTCGTTACGCCGCCCGTCGGTGAAGACGACCAACCCGGCAATCGGTCCGCCGCGTTCCTTGTTCGCCAGATAACGAACGGCGTCGCCCAGGCGGGTCTGCAAACCGCGGGCGGCCAGTTCCGTTTCCCAGTC
>CAIYOB010001519.1 GCA_903927685.1 uncultured Planctomycetaceae bacterium | reverse complement strand
TGCGTACCCGATCGGCTTCAGCGCGCTCGCCATGCGTCTGGCCGACTTCAACGCCGACGGCCGGCCGGACCTGCTGGTCACGAACAACTACCAGACCGTCAGCGTCCGGCTGAACCTGGGCGACGGGACGTTTTCCCCCAGCGTCGATTACACGGTCAATTCCGGCGGCAGTTCGTCGCTGATGGCTGCCCAGGTGGCCGACGTCAACCACGACGGACGGCTGGACATCCTGGTGGCGGATACGAGCGTCGCGCAGATCCTGGCGCTGTACGGGGCCGGGGACGGCACCTTTGCGGCGGCGACGACGCTGGTGAACCAAGTCGATCCGCTGGTGGCCCTGGCCGATTTCAATGGCGACGGCGCAGTGGATTTGGTAACCAGCCAGTTCCCGGCGCAGACGGTGTACTTGAACCGCGGCGACGGGACGTTCGGCCAGCCGACTCGGTACACGCTGGGCAGCGCCGACCATCCGACGCAACTGGTCGCCACAGGCGACGTGAACGGCGACGACAATCCGGATCTGGTGGTCAGCGGTGGGCTGTACAACGGTTCGGATCGCGATCTGTGGGTCATGCTGGGACGCGGGGACGGCACGTTCGCCGCGGCGACGATGACGACCTTGCCGATTGACGTCCGGCCCGTGTTCCTGAAACTGGCGGATGTGAACGGGGACGGGCGGGACGAGCTGATCAGCGATCGCGGGGGAACGCGAGTGGCCGTGCTGGTCGCGGACGCGGGTGGCCGGTTCCGGATGCACGCCGAATACGACCTCAGCGATAGCTTGTCGGACGTCTCCGTCGGCGACTTCGACGGCGACGGTGCCGCCGATTTGGCGTTGCCCAGTCCCCAGCGGGCGGGCGTGACGGTGCTGGCCGGTCACGGCGACGGGACGTTCGGCGGCGATTTCGAGTACAGCCAGAGCGGCTCGCCCAGCGGTGTGGCGGTCGGCGACTTGAACGGGGACGGGAACGCCGACTATGTCAGCGCCAACGGAAACGGGCACACCGTGTCCGTGCGTCTGGGTTTGGGGGACGGCCGTTTCTCGGCGGAACACGAGTTTCACGTCGGGCCGCATCCCGGCGATGTCGGGTTGGGCGACTTCAACCGCGACGGCGTCCTGGACGTGGTGGTCGCCCATCGCGATCCGGCCTATGAGCGTCCGGCGCAGTTCGATTCCGTGTCCGTAGCCTTCGGCGTCGGCGACGGGACGTTTGGTCCGCCGACGGAGATGTACGTTCAAGGCGTGCCCGTCGTGGTTCGCGCCGTCGATGTCAACGGCGACGGAGCGGACGACATCGTCACCGCCAATGCGCGGGCCTCGTTCTACGATCCGGTCTCCGTGCTGCTCAGCAACGGCGACCGGACATTTCGGGACGAACGCAGTTTTCGGGCCGGAGCGGCCGACCCCAAGGACCTGGCGGCGGGCGATCTGAATGGCGACGGCTGGGCGGACGTGGTTACGGTGACCGGCACCGACTCGTCCGGAACGGCGACGATTCTCTGGGGAGGCGGCGACGGTTCGTTCCCGGCGCCGGAACAACTGGCGGTTGCCCGCGGCGCATTGGCGGTGGCCTTGGGTGACTTGAACGGAGACGGCTACCTGGACCTGGTGACTGGCAACTCGCCCAGCTACCTGGACCCCGGTTCGAGCGTTTCGGTGCTGCTGGGCCGCGGCGATGGGACGTTCGAGGCCCGCGTCGATTACGCCGTGGACGGCACGCCGCAGCAACTCCGCCTGGCCGACATGAACGGCGATGACAAGCTGGACGTGGTAGCCACCCACGGCACCGGCGGGACCTTTTCCATCGGGCTGGGGCGTGGGGATGGGACCTTCGCGGCGGGCGATGTCGCGTCGTTTGCGTTGGGAGACAATGCCAATCTGCGGTCGTTCGGCATCGGCGACTTTGACGGCGATGGCAAGTCCGACTTGGCCGTGGCGAACGCCGATCGGACGGGCGTACTGGTGGCGCTGCAGGCGGGGCTCGGCCCTTGGCCGGGCTCGGGCGGCCAGCCCGCGGAGCCGTTGCCTGCGGAGGATGCGCTCGGGATCATCAGTCCCCATGCGGCTGCCGACAGCTACACCGGCCCCACCGTCTCCGGCACGATCAGCGTCGACACGACTTGGTCCGGCGTGGTGGTGGTTCGCGGGCCGGTCACCGTGGCCACCGGCGTCACGCTGACCGTCCAGTCGGGGACGACGGTCAAGTTCATGGACGGCGCGGGGCTCTACGCTCCGGAACCGGGACGGCTGGACTTGAACGGGACACTGCGCGTCGTGGGCACGGAACTGCGGCCCGTGGTGTTCACCGCGTTGGCCGATGACTCTGCGGGCGGCGACACCAACGGCGATGGCGCGGCCAGCGGGGCTAATGCGGGCGAGTGGGCGGGAGTCCGCTTCCACGCTGGAGCGACGGCGAGTTCGTTGAGCTACGCCGAATTCCGCTGGGCCGGCGACTGGTCCAGCGGTCCGGCCGTGCAAGTCGATGGCGGTACGCCGAGCTTGAATCACGTTACGATTCGCGACGCGTTGGCGCGGGGACTGACGGTCAGCGGGACGGCGGGCGGGACGTTCTCCGGCCTGACCGTCCAGCGGACCGGGGGGACGGGCATCGAAGTAACCGGCTCGCTGCCGACCACGCTGACCGACGTGGTGATCGACGGCACGGGCCTGGCGTTGGGGATCGGCGGCTTAGGCGATAGCGGGCTCAGCGTGACCGGCGCGGCGGCCACGGTTCACAACGTGCACGTCCGCCATGTCCCCGGCTGGGCACTGGATATCTCGATGGCGACGTGGCCCAGACTGTCGGGGCTGGTCATCGACCCAGAAACCACGGGCCATGCCGGCGCGGTCAACGTCACGGGCACGCTGACCGCCGATTGCGCACCGGCGGCGGATGTGACCTGGAGCATCGACGGCACGGTCAGCGCAGGAGTGACGCTCACGCTGGCGCCGGGTACGGTCTTGAAGGGCAGCCTGACGGTGCTGGGCACGCTGGACGCTCGCGGCACAGCCGACCTGCCGATCATCGTGAGCGGGACGGGCGACGATTCCGTCGGCGGCGACACGAACGGCGACGGCAACGCCTCGCATCCGCGGGAGAGCCTGAGCGGTCCGCGGCTGCGGTTTTTCGACACGGGAGCCGATGGCAGCGTGCTCGAATATGTCGAAGTCCGCTACGGCGGCGGCAGCAACTGGTCGGGCACTCGTTACGCGGCCGTAGAGATCGAAAAGGCGTCGCCGCGGCTGACGAACTTGACAATCCGCGACACGGACAATTGGGCGTTGCTGCTGAAACAGGACGCCGGGCCGGTCATCGAGCATCTGACGGTCGAAAACGGCCTCGGGGCCAGCAGCTCGGACGGTTACGGGGTGTTCGCCCAGAGCGACGCCGGGCCGTTCACCTTGGCCGACGTCTCGTTCCGCCGCGTGACGAACTGGCCGCTGTACCTGGATCACATCTCGCAGTGGGGCCGCGTTGCGGACGTGCACATCGACGCGGCGACGTGCGCCCGCGGCGTGTCGGCTTATGTGGCCGGCGGGACGTTGGCCAGCGACGTGCGGCCGGCGGCCGGCGTGGCCTGGCAGCTCGGCAGCCTGACCGTCCCCGCCGGACGGACGCTGACCCTGGATCCGGGCACGATCCTCAAGACGACGAGCAGTCTGAGCGTAGCGGGAATCCTGAACGCCGCGGGCACTCCCACGCTGCCGGTGGTCATCACCGTGCCGACCGACGACTCGGTGGGCGGCGATACCGACGTGGATGGCGGTGCGACGGCGCCGGGCGCCAGCAGTTCGCCGTGGCTGGCCGTCCTCGCGGGCGGCTCGGCGACGCTCGAGTCCGTCGAGTTGCGTTACCGCGGCCTGGATGTGACCTCGGCCACGGCGGTCGTCACGTCCAGTCGCCTGGTGCACGCTCCGCAGCAACTGGTGCGGATCGGCGGCGGGGCGGGCACGACCGCCAACGTGAGCGTGGCGAACAGCTTGCTGGTGCGAGACGGGCCGGATTGGGAAGTCGTGGCGGGATTCGGCCCCGCAGTCCGGCTGACGCTGGTCAACAGTACGATCGTCGGCGGCAGCTACGGCGTGCTGCTGGATCAGAACGCCCGGCTCGAGCGGTTGGTGAATAACATCGTTGCATTCCACTGGGCGGCGGGCGTGGCCCTAACGCACGGCGGCTCGGCGTCCACCGACGTTCGCCATAACGACGTCTACAACCCCGGGGCGACCGTGGGCAATTACATGAACATGCAGGACTACACGGGCCTGCAGGGCAACGTCTCGGCGGAGCCGTGGTTTGCCGACGCGTTCGGCGGCGACTTCCGGCTGGGCGACGGCTCGGCCGCGGTCGACGCGGCCGACGGGGACGCGGCCCCCCTGCGGGATCGCGCAGGCTTGCCTCGCTTCGACGATTGGGGCGTGCCCGATACCGGGCGGGGCACGCCGGGTTACGCGGACATGGGCTGCCACGAACGGGTCGCGGATTCGACGTCGCCCATCGATCTGGTTGTGGTCGCCGACTCGATCACGGGGCCGCCGTCGGTGACCGTGGGCCAGACGGTGACGGTCGAGTGGACGATTCAGAATGTTGGCACCGAACCGGCGCTCGGGCCGTGGCATGACGTCGTGTCGGTGGTGAGTGTGACGGGAGGTTTGTCCGGCGACGCGATCCCCGCTGGGTCGCGGTTAAACGAGTTCCTCACCGGCGACGGCGTGACGCTGTTGCCGGGCGAGACGCTGGCGGTGTCGGCCCAGGTGACGGTCCCGCCGGCGGCGATCGGCGAGTACTACTGGCAAGTGCAAACCAACTCGCGATTGGAAGTCCGCGAAGGCACCAACCGGCTGAACAACGCGGCGCACGGGACCGCCCCCGTGCAAGTGGCCGTGCCCGAACTGCAGCTGGGGGTGCCGGCCGGCGGGACGCTGGCTGGCGACGGCGATGCTCGCTACTATGCGGTCCGCGTGACGGCCGGCCAGCCGGTGGTTGCGACGCTGGACGATGCCGACAACCAGGGCGCCAACGAACTGTACGTCCGGTTTGGCGAATTGCCCACGCGGAGCAATTACGACCGGCACAGCGTGCTGGGCGCGACGGCCGATCGGCGACTGCAATTCACGCCGCTGCAGTCGGGCTACGCGTATCTGCTGGTCTACGGCCGCCAGGTACCGGCCGCCTCGGCGGCCTTCCAAATCACCGCCGCGCTGCCGCAGTTCGGCGTCGACGGCGTCGTCCCGGCCGAAGGTGGCAACGTCGGCCAGGTGACGGTGGCAATTCGTGGGGCCGCGATCCCGGCAAACGTGATCGCTTATCTTGAAGGCGCCGACGGGCAGCGGGTCTTTGCCTGGCCGGTGCAGGTCCCGGATCCTGCCGAGGTCTACGCCACGTTTGACTTGACGGGCCAAGCCCCGGGACTGTACGACGTGGTGCTGCACTATCCCGGCGCGGACGATGCCGTGCTGACGCAGGGCTTCGCCGTGCAATCCGGCACGGGGCCGCGGCTGGAGACGACCGTGACCGCGCCCGAAGAGGTCCGGCGCGGCTGGATCTTCCCAGTCACCATGGAATGGGCCAACACCGGAGATGTCGACATGGCGTCTCCCCTGTTGAAGCTGTCCAACCCCGCGGAGCTGCCGTTCAGCCCCGATCCGTTCCTCGAAACGACGCTGGGCAGTGAGATCGAATTCGTCGGCTACAGCATAACGGGACCCGCCGGCGTGCTGCAACCGGGCGACCGCGAGAGCGTGACGCTGTGGGCGCTGGCCAGCGCCTGGGTCAGCCGGTATGACTTCACGCTCGGCGCGGTGACCGAGGCGACGGGGAGTCCAGCGACGGACGCCATCCCGTGGGCGGCGCTCGAACCGCTATACCGGCCGCCGGTCGTCACGGACGAGGCCGGCTGGTCCGCGACTTGGGAGGCGTTCACCGGGGACCTGGGGAGCACCTGGACCGACGTCGTCCGGCGGCTGGCGGGCGAGGTCACGCGGACCGGCGTCCCTGCCGCCGGCCTGCCGCTGGTGGGCGAGTTGATGCACGACACGCTGGCCCGCGCCGCGGGCTGGAACGATCCGGCGGACCCGACGCTGGCCGAGGTTGTCTCCGCGACGCCCGGATACGCCGTGGACGGCTCGCTGCACAGCGTCCAGCTGGATTTCAACAAGTCCATCAAGATCGACACCCTGGCGCCGTATCTGCAGCTTCCCAACGGGAGCTATCTGGCCCCGACGAGTGTCAGTTCGATCGGCTCGCGGAGGTACGTCGTCACGTTCCCGCCGCAGTCCAAGGTCGGGTACTACAAGCTGGATGTCCCGATTTGTTTCGACCTCGGGGGAAAGCCGGGAAAGCCTTTCAATGCCTGGCTGCGGGTGACGGATGTCGACCCCGCGGTGCTCCAGGTCGTGTCGATCTCACCTGACACGGTCGCCTACTCCAAGGCCAATTTGCAGGCGTTTGAAGTCCAATTCAATCACCCCGTCGAAGCGGCGACGTTCACGGCGGCGGATGTCAGCCTCGGCCCGTCGGATGTCGCCTTCACGGTCGTGGGCGTGCGGCCGATCTCCAGCACCCGATTTGCCGTGCTGCTGGATCCGCCGGTGTCCAAGGACAGTCTGGGACTGGAACACCAGAGCTACGATCTGAAGTTCACGGTCGGGCCGGGAATTGAGGCCGACGAGGAGACAACGTGGTGGCCGATGGCGGGGGCCTATGCCGACAGGATCGCGGTCCAAGACGACGTAGGGCCTTTTCTCCAAGCCGCCGGCGTCGCCGAGAGCGGCACGGAGCACGCGAGCAATATTTGGGCGGACTCCAGCCTCGGCCCGGCGGCGGCCGTGGTCAGTTGGGTCCCCTACGCCGTGGACGAACTTTCGTTGTTCTTCAGCGAGTCCCTGGCGGACGGAAGCTACGGTCCGGGTCAGTTCCGCTTGAGCGGGCCCAATGGTCCCATCCCCATCGGCCAAGTCACTTTCCCCGGCCAAGTGGGCGGCTCG
This sequence comes from uncultured Planctomycetaceae bacterium, assembly GCA_903927685.1. Next base: position 7,681 of record CAIYOB010001519.1, on the reverse strand, counting down.
TACCAGTACCGGCTGTCGTTTCCCAAGCAGACCGACGAAGGCGACTATGTGCTGGAGTTCAATCCCAGCATCCGGGATGCCAAGGGGAATTTCCTTGACCAGGACCGCGACGGGATCGAGCATCTGCCGGAGGACTTGCCGCGGGTCAAGTTCCGCATCGTCCCCGAGGCGGTCGTCGTGGAAGGCAGCGTCAACTACGCCCGGGCCATTCCGGCGCTGGAAGGCTGGGAGTTGTCCTATGCCGTCAGCTTGTGGGAGCAGGTCGGCGATCCGGATCCGATCCCCGGCGTGCCGGAAGCGGGGGACGCAGCCGACTATCCCGTCAGCCGCCGCAACGAATGGACGGGGACCGGGTATGCGACGCACGGCTTGTCTCGGAGTGTCGTCGCGTTTGCCTTCCGCCGGGACCTGGACGGTGAGTTGATCCGCAACCAGGACCCGCGGGAAAACGACGAACCCCGGCAGTTGTACGTCGTGCTGACCGCCGCGACGCCGTGGGGAGCGTTCGTCGCCCCCGACTCGCTGACGACGGTGTCCCACGCCGACGATCCCACCTGGGTGACCGTCCGCCCCGAACCGCTGCCCGACGGCGTCCAGCAGGAGTGGGCGCGGGCCGAAGTGGCGGCACGATCCGAGGTGTTTCAGTTGCCGGAGGGTGACAGCGGCGGGCTCGTCCGGCTCGAGCCGCTCGACTTCAACGCGACCGGACAGGCCGTCTATGCCCAGTACTTGGACTGGCTGCAGCAGGCCGAAGTCCTGTTGCAGCCGTCCGGCGCCAACCGCGGCTGGACCTGCATCCGGCCCTTCGTCAGCTTTACGGATGAGTACCGCCACGACGCGGAACACGACGTGGTCGAGGTCATCACCGGCCCCGGCGTGCGGGATGCCGCCTCGTTCTGGCAGGCGTACGCTCACGCTGCTCAGTTCGCCGCACAGGGCCGCCAACCGCTGCCCTATGACCCGCGGGACGCCGGAGCGATCTGGGAAAGCGGCACGGACTCAACGGCCTGGCTGGAAGGCGTTGCGTCCGCCCTGGCCGGCTGGTTGCTGGAGCCGGGACGCGGCGAGCCGGGCGCCGACAGCGTTGTCACGCCGCGCAGCTGGTATCGTACCGGCAAGTACCTCGCGCAGAACGATTTCTGGATGGGCTTCGACGGCTACGGATTGGCCCAGAACGCCGACGCCGCGGACACCGCGATTTCGCCGGGCCGGCTCCGCGCCGACGGCGTCAACAACAACGCCAACACGGGCGATAACGTGGCGGGGGGGATCGCCTCGCTGCTGTGGCAGCTGGGGCCGGAGTTCATCGCCCCCGCGCTGGCTGCTCAGACGGCCGCCGAGTTCTACGCCGCGGTCGCCGAGGATTCCTCCGCCGTCTCCGCGTTCCTCGATCAGGGCCTGGCCGTGGCCGACGATCGCTTCGAGCCCAACGACGTCGTCTCGGCGGCCAAGACCTTGCCGATCGGCACGACGCTGGTGGACAACCTGATCCTGGCCGAAACCGACGCCGGCCAAGGCGACTGGTTCCGGTTGCGGATCCCGGCGGCCGGGGTCTCGAAGACGTACGCGTTGACCGCCCGCGTCCGCTTTACCGGCCGGCAGGGTGACTTGGACCTGGTCGTCCGCACCGGGGACGGCCAACTGGTCGCGGCGAACACCAGTCGCGGCGGCGACAGCGCGCTGATCCACTTGACCGGCCTGGACGCAGCGAAGACGTACGACTTCCTGATCGGTGTCTTCGGCCACGGGGCACTGCTGCCGTCCGGCGATCCCAGCCCGTGGGGCGGCGACTACAGTCCCTACTACATGCTGCAGTTCAGCTACCCGGGCCACATCCTGCCCTACCGGCCGCAGCAGACCGCATCCACCGTCGCCTTTCAGTCCTGGGACCCCAACGAAAAGGTCGGCCCGGCGGCAGCGGGCGCGGGCCGGTACGTCCACGAATCAACGGCCCTGCCCTACACCGTGTACTTCGAGAACGATCCCGAACTGGCGACCGTGCCGGCCCAGCGGGTCGTAATTACGGACCAGCTGGACTCGGATTTGGACTGGAGCAGCTTCCAGTTCGGTCCGATTCAGTTCGGCGACACGGTCATCCAGATTCCCGATCCGGCCGGCCGCCTGCACTTCGAGACGGACACCACGGTCGCGTATGACGCGTATCCCGTGCACGTGACCGCCGACCTGAATCCCGAGACGGGCGTGTTGACGTGGGAACTGCGCTCGGTCGATCCACAGTCCGGCGGCCTGCCGCGGGATCTGCTGGCCGGCTTCCTGCCGCCGAACGACGACTCGGGGCGGGGCGAAGGCTACGTCAGCTATTCGGTGCGGCTCAAGCCGGGCCTGGTCGAAGGCGTCCAGATCCGCAACCAGGCGAGCATCGTGTTCGATTTCAACGACCCGATCATTACCAACGAGGTCGTGTATGCAATCGACGTCCAACGGCCGAGCAGCGCCGTATCGCCGCTGGATCCGACCACGCCGTGGCTCACGTTCCCGGTCGCCTGGAGCGGCAGCGACAGCGGGGCCGGGATTGACGCGTATGACGTGTACGTCTCCGACAACGGCGGCACGTTCCAGCCCTGGCTGGCCGCCACGCCGCTGACGACGGCCGCGTACACCGGCCAATCCGGACATAGCTATGCATTCTACAGCGTGGCAATCGACGGGGTGGGGCACCGCGAGGCGGCGCCGGCGAACGCAGATACGTTGACCAGCGTGGTCGTTCCGATCTGGCATAACGCCTTGCTTCCGTGGGACGTGGACGGCAGTCAACGGGTCGATGCGGCGGACGTGCTGACCGTGATCAACTATATCAACAGCCATCCGGGCGATCCGTCCCTGCCCGCGCCGCCCGCCTCCGGGCCGCCGTACTACGACGTCGACGACAGCGGAGATGTCACACCCCAGGACGTCTTGCTGGCGATCAACTACATCAACTCGCATCTGAGCGCCGCGGGCGAAGGCGAATTCGCCCCCGCGCTGCTGCCGACGGCCGGCGCCGCGTCCCGCCTTACGCCTCCTGGGCATGCACCGCGTCCCGCGGCGGACGCCAAGCCGGGCGAGCGTGCTCGCGGGGACGCCAGCCTGGCCCGCTGGACGGCATCTCAGGCCGCGGCGTCGCCGTCCTCGCGTGTTCCGCCGCGGCGGGTTTCCGCGGGCAGCGGTGAACTCGATCGGCTGGCGGATGAGTTCTGGGAGTCGCTGCAGGTTGACCTCCGCCTTGACCGCACCTAGACTCTGGGGCACGAAGGGTCGAATCCCCTTGAGGTCTGACGGCATGCGGAGGCGATCGATGAAGAGTTGTGCGCGGTTCTTGGTGATGGCGGGTTGGCTGGCATTCAGTGCGGTCGCGGCGGCGCAGGGGGAGCCGAACGGATTGGACGGGGCCCAGTGGATTTGGCCGGCCAGCGGGGACGGGGCTGCGCCCGCGGCGGGGTCGAGTTACTTTCGGGCGGAGGTGGACGTGCCGGAGAATCCGGCGCTCAAGTCGGCCGAAGTGATCGCGACCTGTGACAATCTGTTCGTACTGTACATCAATGGCCGTCCGGTCGGCGAAAGCCAGACCGGCAACAGCGCGTGGAAGAACGCCAAGCGGTGGGATGTGACCGGCATGATCGTGCCGGGGCGGATCGGCTTGGCGGTCGAGGCGATCAACACGCTGCCGGGTGCGGCGGGGTTGATCGTCAAGTTCGTCGCGGAACTGGCCGACGGCCAGAAGGTCGTCTTGGCGAGCAGCGCGGACTGGAAGTGCCACACCGTCGCCGCGGCGAATTGGCAGCAGCCGGAGTTTGACGATCAGAAATGGAGTGCGGCCGGGGTGGTGGGCGAGTACGGGGTCCGGCCTTGGGGCCGAATCGTGATCCCGTCGGCCGCCGCGCCGGGCGGCGAGCCGGTGGGCGAGGTGGCCAAGGCGGCTCAGGGGGTCCGGCAGGAAGCGGGGCGCCAAGGCCACGTTGGTCCGGTCGTGGAGACGGAGCCTGACGCGGAATTCGCGTGGCCGGAATCGATCGTGTTCGTCGGCGACGATTGCAGCCTGTACCGCGAACCGGGCCGCGAGGGCACAGCGTATCAGAGCCTGAACGTAACCATCTTCAATCCGCGCAAAGCCCGCGTGTTTCCCGAACACGACTTGCCCGCCCCGATGAAAGTCGGACGGAAGCTGTTCGCCCTATCGCCGGGCCCCGCGGGCGCCACGCCGCGGCTGCTGGTCGACGCCGGCCGCGGCGCATTGGGCTCGCCCAGCGGCAGCTTCGACGGCCAGTCGATCCTGATTTCGATGGCCTACCAGGACGAGCCCTTCTACCACATCTACCGGGTGCCCGCCGGCGGCGGGGCGCCGCAGCGGCTGACCAACGGGCCGTTTCACGACATCGACCCGGTCGAGTTGCCCGACGGGCGGATTGCGTTCACATCGACGCGGATCGGCCGGTTCGAGGAGTACCACAATCCGCCGTCGCGGTCGCTGTTCGTGATGAACTCGGACGGCAGCGAGCCACGGCCTCTGACTCATACCATCATCTTTGACAACGAGCCGGAAGTCCTGGCCGACGGGCGGATCGTGTTCATTCGCTCCGACAATTTCTTCGACCGCGGCAAGGTTGAGACGCTGCTGCACGCGGTGCATCCGGATGGCGCGGGCGGCTATACGGAGTTCGGCTTGAACAACCGGCCCGAATACGGGCGCCGGTTGCGAGCTTATCTGTGCGGCAGCCCCGCCCCGCTACCCGACGGCCGGTTGGCGTTCTTGTCCGGGCCGGGAATCACGATCGGCAAGTTGGGCTACCCTCCCGACCAGCTCCAGCATTTGTCCGTTGCGGCCGGCGATTTGGCAGCGTTGCCCGACGGCCGGCTGTTGTGCACCACGGCGGTAAACGTGCCGCGCGAGACCGTCCAGGGCAAGCAGAAGAAGATCCTTCAGGAGCCGAGCTACGAGAAGATCGCCGTGCTGGAACCCGCCAGCCGTCCGCCGCGGCTGACCGTGATCCACACTTCGCCGGGCAGCCCGCTGCACTCGCCGATCTACCTGGGGCCGCGGCCACGGCCGCTGCAGATGGCGGCGAAAATCGATGGGGATCGGGAACGGGATCCGCAGGCCACGGGTGTCCTGTTCTGCCAGAACGCGCGGTACACGCAGAAGACCACGGCCGGCTGGCAGCACGTGCGGGCGATGCGCGTGCTGGCCGGCGAAGGGCTGACCGTCCGTTCGTCGCATTCGTACATCGTCCATGCGGGCAGCCAGGTTCGGGAGCTGGGCACGGTGCCGCTGGCGCCGGACGGTTCGTTTGCCGTCGAGGTGCCGGCGGATACGCCCATCGCGTTCCAGGCGGTCGACGCCGAGGGGCGATCCGAATTGAACGAGATGTCCTGGATCTACGTGCGTCCCGGGGAACGGCGGGGCTGCATCGGCTGTCATCACGACCGGCAAGTTGCTCCGCTGCGCGTGGCCGCGCTGCCCCAGGCGATGCAGAGCCGGCCGTTGCGGTTGACCGGCGCGGGCCAGCCGTTGCGGTTTCGGGGCAACAACGCGGCGGTGACGGGCCTGATGGAGTTACAGTTGGACCGCTACCGCGAAGTGGCCGGGATCGATCGCCATGCCCGGACGGCCGATCCGTCGGCGGGCGGCGACGTGGCGGAACTGGTGGCCCAGCTGCGCGGCGAGGACGACGCGCTGCGGATTTCGGCGGCGGGGCGCTTGGCCGTCTTCCGCGATCCGACCGCGGCCGCGGCGTTGGCCGAGAATCTGCAGGGCGGGGCCAAGGAGCGGCGTGTCGCGGCGGCCCTGGCGCTGGCAGCCTGCGGCACGCGCGAATCCGTGCCTCCCCTGCTGGAAACACTGGCCGACCGCGAGCCCCTCGTGGCCCAGGCCGCGGCGGTGGCCTTGGAGAATCTGACCGGCCATGCCGAAGAGTTCAACGCGTTCGCGCCGGACGAGGACCGCGAGCGTCAAGTCCAGGCGTGGCGGCGGTGGCTCGCCGAGCATCCCTGGGACGCCATTGAGGGCGAGTTGGTCGCTCGGCTGGCCAGTCCCGACCGGGACGTGGTGCGGCGGGCGGCGGTGGCCTTGGGGCATACGGGCAGTTCCGCCGCTCTTGTCCCGTTACGCCGCTACCTGATCGAGCACCGGGACATCAATCCGTATCCGGCGTGGAAGAAGACGCACCAAGTGGACGGCACGCAGTTCAACTCGCTGTCGGAGGCAAATCCGCGGACGATCCAGGCGGTAACGCGCGCGCTCGGTTACCTGCACGACACCGAGGCGGTTCCGCTGCTGGCCGAGACGCTGGCTCAACACGATCATCCGGACACCGGGAACCTGTTCCTGGCCGAGGCGGCGGTCGAGGCCCTGGGGCGGATCGGCACGCCGGAGGCGGAGTCGGCTTTGGTCGCGACGTTCGCGGCGCTGGACGAGTATCCCAAGTACACGCTGTGGTACGGCGATCATCCGGCCCTGATGGCCTGCCATGCTTCTCCCGTGCATTACCTGATTGCCGCAGCGCTGGACGCCCGCGGCTCGACCAACGCCCGCGCGATCCTGCCGCAGCTGATCCGCGCGCTACCCGTCGACCAGGATCGAGCGCTATTGCTGGAGAACGACGACTGCGAGACCGTGACCGGCCGCGTGCTGCGCCGACAAGGAGCCGAGGCGGCAGTGGCCCAGACGTGCCTGGCGATGCTGGGCGATGGCCGAGCCGTACGGGATGCGGAGATCGAGCAGGCTGTCTCGACGACGCATCGCTGCTGGGGCGGGCATCCCGGCCCGGAGATCCGGGCGGCCCAAGTTCTGTCGCTGGTCTGCCGCGATCGGCAGTACGCCCCGGCGATTCTGGCGGCGCTGGAGCGGTACCAGGCCCAGCCGGTGAGCATCCCCCGAGTGTTCGACAAGGGGATTCCCGTGGTCCTGGAGCTACCGGTCAAGCATTGGGTCTGCTTCTACCTGGCGCGAGCGTTGGGCAATCTGGCCGATCCGCAGACGGCCCCGGGTTTGAGTTCGCTGTTGCAGCATTCGCCGCCGGAAGCGGCGAGCGGGCATCCCGATCCGGTGGGGCCGGGCGTACTGTTCCTGCACAACGATTTGACACCCTGCTGGCGAGCCGGAGTCGCCTGGGCGCTGGGCCGCATCGGCGACCGCCGTGCAGTGCCCGTGCTGCTGGCCATCGTCGGGGACTTGAGCAACGCGCCGGACACCCGGCACACGGCTGCCGCAGCCTTGGGGCGGTTGGCCGACGCCACCGCCGCCGACGCGTTGGGCGCGTTGGCCGAGGGCTACCCGGAGGAATCGACGCGGCGGGCCCTGGTTCAGGCGCACGCGCGGTGTCAGCAAGTCTCGGGGGAGTAATGGGAGTGCGTCAATCCCGACTCAGCGTCTCCCGCACCTTGTCGGCCAGGGCCTGGACCGAAAAGGGCTTCTGGATGAAATCCACGCCGGGGTCCAGTACGCCGTGGTGCGCGATCACGTTGGCGGTGTAGCCTGACATGAACAGCCGCTTGAGGTTCGGGAATTGGCGCAGGAGATTTCTCGCCAGATCCCGGCCGTTCATTTCGGGCATCACGACGTCGGTTAACAGCAGGTGGATCTCCCCTTCGTGCTCGCGTGCCAGGCGCAGCGCCTCGCCGGGCGTGCGGGCGACCAGGACCCGATAGCCCAGCCGCTCCAAGATCCGCTGACTCAAACTCAGGA
>CAIYOB010001518.1 GCA_903927685.1 uncultured Planctomycetaceae bacterium | reverse complement strand
GCCCTTGGACAATCGCGCCGCGTGGACGTGGAGCCAGGGGACGCTGATGGACGCCGCCGAGCCGGTGACGATCGTCGAGCCGGCCCTGTCGATCAGCAAGCTGAACGGGGAGCCGATTATCGGCGACGCGGGGGATGTGATCACCTTCGAGATCCAGATCGCGCACCGCGCGGAAAGCAATGCCGACGCCTTTGACGTCCGCCTGGTCGACCTGATTAACTCGCTTGCGCCCGCGAACAAGATGACCTACGTCCCGGGTTCGGTCGCGGTCGTCAACGCCGGGGGGGCCGCGTTGCATCCCGGCTTTCCCGACGAGACGGGCGGGGATTTGGCCGTCGAGTGGAATCTGTTTCCGCTGGGCGCCACCAGCACGATCACGTTTGCCGTGACCTTGGACGCCACGGTGACGCCTGGTAACATCCTGACGAACACGGCCGATCTGGCGTGGACCAGTCTGCCGGGAAACGTCACCGCGCCGCAGTCATCCAATCCCTATTCCGTCGAACGGACGGGGGATCCGGCGGGAGCGGGCGAGCCCGGAGCCAACACGTATTTTGCCAGCGATTCCGGCGTCGTGCTCGCGCCGGCGCCCGACATGAGCAAGGAGGTGATTGGAACGTCGGAGCCCGCGACGGGTTTGGGAAGGTACGATCCGTTGCTCACGGACCTGACGATCGGCGAGACCGTCACCTTTGGGATCACGGTCCGGATGATCGACGGCACGAATAACAATGTCGTGCTCACCGATCAGCTGCCGGTGGCGCCGGGAGTGCTGGAATACGTGGGGGCCAGCCTGACGTTCGTAGGGGCCGAACTGACAGCCTTCGGCGGCGGGCCGGTGACGCTGCCGGTCCCGGGGCTGGCAGACACCAACGGGGACGACGTCGATGATTTGATCACCTGGAACTTCGGCACCATTGTCAATACTCATGCGGGCTTGGATCCGTCTCCCGCTGACACCCTGGTGGTGGCGGTTACAGCTCGCGTGCTGAACTGGTTGCCAGAGCCGCCCGCGGCGCCGGAGACGGAGGCGAACCAAAGCGGGATGTTGTTGACCAATACCGCGACGTTGGCCGTGGACGGCGCCGACCCGCTGTCGGACACGGCGCAGGTGGAAGTGGTCGAGCCGGATCTGACGATCAGCAAAGATGTCGCCCCCACGCTGGTCGACGGCGGCGACACAGTCACGTTCACGATGACCGTCGCCCACACCGGACTTTCCCAGGCGGACGCCTTTGACGTTGCCGTCACCGACGTTTTGCCTGCGGGTCTGACCTACGCGGGCAACGTGATCGCGATCAGCGGACCGGGACCTGCGGTAACCGTCGCCGGATCGACGCTGACGTTTTCCTGGAGCGGCGTTCCGCTGGGCGCCGGCCCGTACACATTCACGTTCGCGGCCACCGTGGACGCGACCGTGATTCCGGGGCAGACGTTCCTGAACGTGGCCGATCTGGAGTGGTCGACTCTGCCCGGCTCGGATTCCGGCGAGCGGACCTACACGGACAGCGATCCGGCGGACGTGATTTCCGCCAGCACGACGCTGCGCGATCCCGCGAAGAACATGATCGTGACTTCCGAGTCGTCGACGCCGAATGCGCCGCCGGTCACGCAGGTGGCGATCGGCGAGATCGTCCGCTACCGCCTGCAGGCCGAACTGACCGAAGGCACGTTCCCGAATTTGACCTTCGTGGACACGCTGCCGCTGGGACTGAGTCTGCTGGCGGCAGGCCCGGTCAGGCTGTCGTTCACCTCGGATGTGCCGATGAACGCCGTCCCGCCGGAATTGGAGAGCGCCAACGGTGGCGCCGTCCCGCCCACGTTTGTTCTGCCGGACGGGTTCATCTCGACGACGATCCTCCCGACCGGCGAGCAGCGAGTCACCTTTGACCTGGGCACGATCACCAACAACGACAACGATCTGAACGTCGAGCTGGTTACGCTGGAATTCAACGTGCTGGTGGACAACACCGCGGACAGCAACGCCGGCCAGGTGAAAAGCAACGCGTTCCAGGCGTTTGTCGACGGCACCCAGTACGGAGCGACTCAGTCGGTCAGTGTCACGGTTGTCGAACCGTTGATTGCGAACGTGGCTAAGCAGTTTGTATCGATGTCCGGCAATCAGCGGACGTTTCAGATTTCCTTTTCCAACACCGGGACCGCCACGGCCTTTGATACGCTGGTCACCGACGTGATCCCGGCCGGAGCGGCTCTGAACGTCGGCTCGATCGTGGTGACGCTGGCTGGCGGCGCTGCCGTGCCCGACACGGCCGGTTCCTCGGCGACCGAGTTGGCGGTGAGCATTGGCCAGATGCCCGTGGGCTCGTCGGCCGTGATTCGGTATTCGGTAACACTGACCGGCGCCAGCCAGACCGGCTTGCTGAACAGCGTCGGCGTGACCACGACCAGTCTGCCCGGTCCCAACGGCACACTGGTGAATCCGACCGGCGGTGTGACGCCAGGCGCGGCGGGGGATCCCGACGGCGAGCGGACCGGTTCAGGAGACTTGGTGAACGATCTGGTGGACGACGACGACGAGACGCTGGGATCGCTGGGGGATCGCGTCTGGTTCGACCAGGATGCCGATGGCGTGCAGGACGGGGGCGAGCTGGGTCTGGTGGGTGTCGATGTCACCGCAGTTTGGGCCGGAGCGGACGGGGCGTTCGGCACGGCGGACGATGTGACGCTGACGACCACGACCGGCGCCGACGGGCTGTATTTCTTCAATGCGTTGCCGCCGGGTTTGTACCGCGTCACCGTGGATACCAGCGATACCCTGCCGCGAATCCCGACCTACGACCTGGACGGCGGCCTGGATTCCACGACGCAGGTGATCCTGGGTGTCGGCCAGAATCGCACGGACGTCGATTTCGGCTACACGGATCCCAGCACGATCTCGGGCGTCAAGTATCGGGATACGAGCAACTTCGGGACCCGCGATCCGGGCGAAGCGGCGGTCGCGGGCGTGCGGGTCTACATCGACGCCGCGCCTTACAACCAGGCGTTGGACGCCGGCGAGCGGACCACGGTCACCGCGGCCGACGGCAGCTACAGCTTTGGCAGTCTGCTGCCCGGCACGTACGTCGTCCGGGAACTGCGGCCGGACGATACGGTCCAGACGCAGCCGGGCGGAAGCGGTGCGTACACGGTGGTGATTGTGGTGCCGGGCTCGAACATGACGGGGCGTGATTTCGGCAACCGCTTGATCTCACCCCAATTGATCGACGATGGCGATCCGGGGTTCTCTTTCGACGGCGACTGGGGCACGGCGTACTGCCCCGGCTGGTTCCAGGCCGACGTCCGCTATTTCTGTTCTCCCAGCGGGGGCGGGGCGACGGAATCTGCCCAATGGGCGTTCACCGGCCTGAGCGCGGGCGGGACGTACCGAGTCTCGACCACCTGGGAGGCGACGTCGGCTCTCTCGGCAGCGGCGCCCTATACGGTGTCCGGCGGCGCCGCCGACGTAACGACGCTGATCAACCAGCAAGCCTACCCCAGCAGCTACCCCGGCTCGTTCACGGCGAGCGGTGTTTGGTGGGCGAATCTGGCGTCCGCGTACACGCTCACCGGCACGACGCTGACCGTGCGTCTGGGGGCCGTCGCGGGCCAGTGCGTGGCGGCGGATGCAGTGCGGATCCAGCAGCTGACCACACCCGAGATCACGGTGCTGAACGGCAGCGTGTCGCTGGACGATGGAACCAGTACGGTGAACATGGGCGGGACGCCGACGTACGCGTTCACTGTGCGGAACGATGGCGGGGATACGCTGCAACTGGGGACACTGACCGTCCCGGCGGGATTCCTGGGCAGCGGGCCACTGCTGACGTCGCTGGCGTCCGGCCAGTCCACGACCTTTACCATCAGCCTGGATCCCGCGGTGTCCGGCTTCCGCAGCGGCCCCGTGACCCTGGGAAATAATGACAGCAGCGAAGCGCCCTTCGACTTCACGATGCAAGGCGAGGTCGGGGCACCGCCGATTCCGCAACCTTCGGCGCCGGCGGCTCCGGCCCCGGCTCCACTGGTCGCGACGCCCCCGGCGATCGGCTTGAGCGTCGGCGGCAGCGGGCTGACCAGTGGGAGCAGCACGGTGAATTTCGGCTCGGTGGTGACCGGCGCGGCGGTGTCCAGGACCTTCACGGTTACCAATACGAGTTCCG
>CAIYOB010001517.1 GCA_903927685.1 uncultured Planctomycetaceae bacterium | reverse complement strand
GCAACTGCCACTGGCCGTCGTCGGCCTGAACCAGGTGGAAATCCCGGCCCGGCTGGCGAAGTTGTTCGCGGACGGAATCGGGGAAGTAATTCGCCAGCCGCAGCCGCTCGTACCAGCCGGCCAGCGTCAGGTACTCTTGCATCCGGGCGTTGGCAGGAGCCGTCAGCGAGCCGATGCCCTGGGTCGAAGACGGCGCGTCAAAGGCCAGCGTCTTGCAGCAGAAATACTCCATTTCGTCGGGCGTCTCGGCGCGGCTGAAGCTGCTGGGGCCGAGCACCACCCACCAGCCCAGCTGCGCCTGCAGCAGCGCCCCTTGGCGGTAGTTCGCGATGCCCGCACAGTGCAGATCCGTGAACGGTTTCAGGCCCCACTTGGGATGGTCCCAGGCGCCGATCCGCGAATGGTAGTTCCAGCTCCAATGGTCCCAGCAACTGGCCTCGACGACTGCGGGCCGCTGGAGTCGCTGGTAGATCGCATTCCGCATCGTCTGGATCGCGTGCCAGTGGCCCATGCCTTCGGAGCCGTCCATGTAGATCTGGTCGAACTCGCACTCGTTGTAGACGCGGGCGATCGCGTCGGCGACTTCGTCGACCAGCGTCGAACGCTCGTCGGGGTAAAAGGCAAGGTAGATCTGGCGGAGGTGATCGACCGGGTCGGCTTTCCGATGGGCGGCCGGCTTGGTCTGAAAGGCCCCACGCGTGCACTTCAGGAACCCGTACGGCGGCGAGAACGAAATCGCTCCGTACTGGATGATCTCGTCGCCGATCCGGATCGCGTTGCCGCGGCCGGAATAGCTCCAGATCACATCGTGCGACTGCGGCTTCTCGACGGTCAGGATCGTGTCCGACACCGCGTCCATGTCGGCGGCCAGGGTGTACGAAGCGTCCGCGGCCAGCCGTTTGTCGGGCACCGGCGTGACCCACGAGTCCGTGGGCTGAATACAGCCGGTCAGCGTGTGCAGGCCGGCCTTCAAGCCGGCCTCGTGGACCTTGCGGACCATCGTTTTCATTCCCTCCAGGCCGTTGGGGAACAGGCTTGGATTCGGCTCGTAGTGCCCCAGCGACTTGTACCAGCCGTCGTAATGCAGGTGCGTGAAGCCGCCTCGCTGGGCGAGGTCGATCCAGCGTTCGGCCTCCCGCTCGGAGGGATGAGCGAACAGGTAGGAACCGCGAATGCCCTCCGCGTCCAAGGCCCACGGGCCGCCCAGCGACGAGCGAGGCAAGCCCTCCGCCTGGAGCAGCTGCTGCAGGGCCGGGCGCAGCTGAGCCGCGGGCGCGACCACCAGCCCAGCCTTGCCGCCGACCAGTCCGTACTCGGCCGTGCAACTGGCCCGGAGCGTTGGCGGTCCGCCGCCCACGTTCACCTGGGTTTGCAGGTTCAGCTCGCGGAGGCAGAGGCCCCAGTCGTCAGCGGTCACGGCGCCCGAGGTGTCGCTGGCGTGCTTCCCCGGCTGGGCCGTCAGCGCGAGAAAGGTAAGCGACTCGACGCCCTCGCCTTCGACGGCAAGCACGGTGAACGTCAAGTATTGGTCTCGGCTGGCGACTCCGATCACCGCCCGGGCTTCGCTGCCGAATTGCAGGCGGAACTGGCCGTCGGCATACGAGCACGCCGTGGGGCGAAGCGTCCGCCCGTGGGCTTGGACCGTCGCCAGGGGCGAGGTCCTCGCGAGCAGGTTCCGGCCCGAGCGTTTCTCGAGCAACGCGACCCCGCGTCCCCGGGCGTCGATCTCCAGCTTGGCCAGTGGGTTTTCGATGGTCGCCGCGGTCGGAGGAACGGCGCGGACGATCCTGTAGGCCGCGTGTTTTGCTTCCGTGCGACGCGGCGCCTCGGCCGCGTAGCTGGCTTGAACTTCGGCCGCGGACAGCGCCCGCTTGAAAACCTTGAGTTCGTCGATCAATCCCTGGTGGCACGACGGGCCGCCGCCCCACTGGCCGATCTGCAAGTCGCCCTGGTACCCGACGGGATAGTCCCACGTCGCGGAACCCACCTGCTGCCCGTTCACGTAGGTCGTGATTGCGGGCCGCTGGAAGGTGGCCGCCAAGTGGTACCATCTTCCGAACTCGAACTGGCTGACGAGTGGCGCCGAGGTTTCCTGCCAGGCCGGCGCAGGCTCCCCTGCGTCCGGTCCGGGCCGGCCCATCCGGAACGAGCAGTTCCGATCCGACACGAAGATCATGAACCCGCCGGGACACCACTGCCCGCCGGTCAGGATGTTCGGGTAGCGTCCGCCCGCCTCCCACAGCACCCACGCCTCGAGCGTTAGTTCGTTCGAGCCGTCGAGCCCAGTCAGTTGTGGCACGCGGGCGCAGGAGTCCGCCCCGGTCAGATGCAGCGCGGTCCCGAACTCGCCCAACGCCCAGTCCACGCCCAGCAACTCTCCCGTGTTTCCCTTGCCGGAGCTGTCCTCCAGCTCGTCACCTTGGCCTTGTTCGCACTGCCAGTGGCCCAGCAGGCCGGGCGGCGAGGCCGTAGTCGCTCGTGGGAAAACCAACGCGATGGCCAGCCACAGTGCGGCCCCGCCGGCAGCGTTTGCGAACCGTTGGAGAAACAGGCCGCGCGACGCATTCGGAGTGGTTGTCATGGGGGCCCCACAGGCGGATAGTGCGGTTGAACCCGGTCGGAACGGAATGGACCGGCGCGGGCACTGCAGCTGTCCATTCCGTCCGGGCAGTTACAGGGCCGACGTTAGATCTGCGAATACTCCGCCGGCTTGAGCACCAGGTTGGTGATGCCCGACAGGATATTGCGGTCGGCGTATTCGTCCAGGCCGCGGAGTCGCTGCCAGTCGGGGTCGCCGCCGAACTTCTTCCAGCCGGCCTTCATGGCGTCCTCGCTGTCGAACATCAGCATGTAGGTCAGGTTGGGCAGCTTGCTGCCGACCAGGGCTTCGCCGAAGAACACCGGATTCAGGCCCACGCGGCGAAAGATCTCGATCTCGCCGGCGTCGTTGAACATCTCGATCTTCTTCTGGCCCGTCTTGACGCTCGGGCTCTCGTAAATCCGCAGTTGGCAGATCCGCCCGGCCGATTTGACCGGCGTCTCCAGCTTGGGCATCCCGCGAAAGGCGACCAACAGGGAACTCTCCATGCGGCGATAGGCCGGCTTGTCCGCCGGGGCGTCCAGGAACGCGGCTCCCCGTTCCAGGAACTCCTGGTCGTTGCCCAGTTGTTGGACCAGGGTCACCACCGACTCCAGGGACGGATGCCGCAGCAGCACGTAGACCGGGCTCAAGTCGGTCTGCGGATAGAACACGCCCACGGGCGAGACGCCGATCCGATTCAAGGCCGGAATCGCCGCTTGCCGGGCAAAGGCATCAAAGCCCTCCCGCTGTTCGGCGCTGTCCAGGTGGTACACCTGCAGCTGATAATAGTCACGCTCGCCGCCCGCCGCCGGGCCGTCGGCCGCCATCGCCCGGGTCATCGGCAGCAACCCCGCCGCTCCGCCGATCACCAGGAATTCTCGTCGCTTCATGGTGTAGTTCCTTGTGCAAGAAGTTAAGGATCGTCAGCCTCAGTCTTCGGGCAGCGGCTGGCCTTTGGTTTCGGGCGCCCAGATCAGCGCGACCAAGCCCAGGGCGAACACGAACGACAGGTACGTAGCCGCCTTGCGGAACGGCTCCTCGACGCCCTGCTCGACCAGCATCGCGTTCAGGTACATCAGCATCGGAGGAAATCCGGCGGCCAGGTAGCGGACCGTGTTGTAACAGAAGCCCACCCCGGTGCCCCGCAACCTTGTCGGGAAGATCTCCGGGAAGTAGATCGAGTAGCCGCCGAATACGGACAACTGGGCGAAGCCCATCAAGGGCAACATCCAATAGGCGTCCGTGCTGGTGTGCAGTCGGTTGAAGACAAAGATCGTCGTCACCAGGCAAAGGATGAAGGCCCCGAAAAACGCCGGCCGGCGTCCGACACTGGTCGCCACGATCGTGAAGACCACCATGCCCAAGAACGCGCCCACATCCTGCAACGCCGTGGCCCGGCCGCGGACCACGTCGATCACGCTCTGCGGCTCACCCTGGGCTTGCAGCGCGCCCGTGATCAGTTCCGGCGAGAAGAAGCCGATGCCCCACAGGCCCGCCATGCCGGCCAGCCCCAAGCACACGCCGACCAGCGTGTTCCGCCGCCAGCGGGGATGACGGAACAAGTCGGACACCGAGCCCAAATGCTGCGAACCGCCGCTCGCTTCCCGGGCCTTGCGTTTGGCTTCCTTCCACCGCTCGGGCTCGCGGAGCACGAAGATGATCGGCACCACCAGGATCGCCGGCAGGATGCCCACGAAAAACAGGACCCGCCAGCCCGACTGACCAAACAGGAAATCCGCTTCTCCCGGCCGGATCACGGTGCTCAACAGCGAACCGATGATATTGCCGCCCGCCGAGAGCGCCTGCAGGGAGCCCAAGGCGACGGCCCGAACGTGCGCCGGCACGCTTTCGGCGACCAGGGTTGTGGCGGCCCCGAACATGCCGCCGACGCCCAGCCCGACCAGGAAGCGATAGCCCAGGAATTCCCACGGCGTGTGCGCGATGCCCGACAGGCCCGTAAACCCGGAGTAGACCAGCAAGGTCACGACCATCGTCTTGACCCGTCCCCAGCGGTCGCTCATCATCCCGAAGATGATCCCGCCGGTCGCCCAGCCGATCATCATGATGCCCGTGGCCCAGCCGCCCCACGACTTGATCAGCGCCGCACGGACTTGCTCCCGCTTCTTCTGCTCGGCCGGGGTCTCGCTGGCCGGCACGACTTCGGCGGACATCACTTCCTTGAGCGCCGGCTCGCGTGACAAGGCGAAGATCCGCTGGTCCATACAGTCGAACAGCCAGCCGCACGAAGCGATGAGCACCACCGCCCAATGGTAAAAAGTGACGCGCTCCAGCGCGCCCGCCCCGCCGTTCTCGCTGACCACAGGTTGCATGGGAATTCCTTCTTCCGGAGGTACTGCTGCCGAATCTCGCCCCACGTCGGACAAGGCGTATTGTGCGGGCCGGGCGGCCTCTGTCAACCAGCGGCGTCAGGCGGCGGCCGTTTTCTTCCGCCCCGCCTTGGTCCGCATCCGCAAGTTCAACAGCTCGACCAGCAGCGAAAACGCCATCGCAAAGTAGATGTACTTGCGGTCAAAGTGGGTCCCCACCCCCTCGGCGACCAGCATCACGCCGATCAGGATCAGGAAGCTCAGGGCCAGCATCTTCAGCGTCGGATGGCGTTCGATAAAGTCGCTGACCTTGCCCGCAAACACCAGCATCACCAGCATGGCCACGACCACGGCTCCGATCATGACCATCAGTCCCGTCGTCGTGGGCTTGACCATCCCGACGGCGGTGATCACGGAATCCAGCGAAAACAGGATGTCGAACAGGGCGATTTCGACCAGCACCGTGCCAAAGCCGGCATGCACCGCCACCGCCCGCTCCTCGTCCGTGCCCTCCACTTTCTTGTGGATTTCGTGGACGCTCTTCCAAATCAAGAACAGTCCGCCGCCCGCCAGGATGAGGTCCTTCCAGGACACGGCGTCGACCTCTTCGCCCAGCCAGGCGCCGGACAGTCCCAGCGACGACAAGTGAAAGATGGGATCGACCAAGCGGACAATCCACGAGATGGTCAACAACAGCAGGATCCGCGTCACCAAGGCCAACAGCAGGCCCAACTGCCGCGCCTTGCCCCGCTCGGCCTCGGGCAACCGCCCGACCAGCACAGCGATGAACACGATGTTGTCGATGCCCAGCACGATCTCCATCGCCGACAAGGCGGCGAAAGCCACGAGGTATTCCATAACCCGATTCTCCCTTCCAAGCCAAGATGGTTGCCAAGATTGTTTCGCATCGCCCAGCGGCGGGAAAGGGGGGCGCAGCGATGTTAAAGCAGGCAAACTGAGGTGATTCTGCCGTCCGTGCCGGAAGTGTTGATTCTAGCTGTTGTTCGGAACCGATAGTGTGTGTCGAGAACACATGGTTCTTCGGAACGTAGCGGCTGGGACTAGCGCTGCTGGCCCAGATTCGCGCCAGTTTAAGCCGTTTAGATAACTTGGGTTATGTCGCGCAGCGGCTCTCCTATCCTTCTGTGCCGCGGAGACACATCGATGAAGATTCAGTGGCCTTGGCGGATCGGCATGCTTGCGGTCATGGCATTGGTTGCCTGTCGGACCGAATCGTATGGGCAGATGCCTTATGGACAACCGTATGCGGCGGCGCCGCCGCAGATGGTTTACGGACCTGCGGGCCCCGGGGTTGTGTACGGACCGGGCCCGGCGGGGCCGGCTGGCCCTTATGCCGTTCCCATGACGTACTATGGCGATCCGCAGGCGATGGTGCCGGTCAGCGAGGAAACCGCCGCTGCCGAGGGCGATTGCGCGTCGGGGGACTGTGGCGACGGCTCGGGCGAATACCTGCTGAGCGACGGCCACCGGACCACGCCGCTGGGCAGGCATCTGGCCGGGCTGCTGGCGATGCTGGCCCCGTACAGCGAGACGACTTGTTGTGCCCCGCACTGGTTTGACGTGCATGCCGAAGCCGTCTTCCTGCGACGCGACGACGATGCCGCATTCCAGGAATTCTCCCGGTTGGGCCCGGTCGGCCCCGCCGTGATCACCTCGAACGACTTGGCGCTCGATTCGCTGGATCCCAGCCTGCGGATCACAGGGGTCTGGCAGACCGGCCCCGGCAGCAACTTGGAGTTCACCTACTTTGGCCTGAATGATTCGTCGGAGCAGGCAGAAGTCACATCTCCGACCGACCAATTGTACGCGGCCTTCGAGAACTTTGGCCTGGACGGCGAGATCGAACAACTCCATCAGGCCGAGTACCAGCGGGTCAGCCTGGACAGCAAGTTCAACAGCCTGGAACTGAACTATCGCCGCCGCTGGATGGGCCCGACCTGCCTGACGCAAGGCTCGTGGCTGGTCGGCGTGCGACATTTCCAACTGGAAGACCGGCTGCAGTTCTACTCGTACGCGGATCGCGACCAGGAGTTGCCTCCGGGCGAGGAAAGTGGCGGCGACGCCTTGTACGACCTGAAGACCCGCAACTACATGACGGGGGCCCAGGTGGGTGGCGACGCGTGGCTGTGCCTGTTGCCGGGCTTGCGGCTGGGTCTGGACGGCAAGGCGGGCATCTATGGCAACAACGTCAAGATCAACACGACGATGGACGGGCACGATCCGTATGACAACTACATTGCCTTTATCACGCCGGAAGCGTTGGGCAACGACGTGGTGTCCTTCATCGGCGAACTGCAGTTCCTGATGACCTATCAAGTCAGCCACAACTTTACCGTCCGCGGCGGCTACCAGATGATGTTCGTCGAGGGCGTGGCCATCGCGATGGAGAACTTCAACCCCACGCTCGCGGTGAACGAGCGGATTCCGCTGGTTGTGGACGACGGCTCGCTGTTCTACGACGGCTTCACCATCGGGGCCGAGTACATGTGGTGAGCGGGACGTGAATCCGACGGGGGGCAGACTTTGTCCGCCGGGCCGCCGCTGGCTGCCCGGCGGTTCTTTTTTTCTTGCCCAGCGTGCAATTTCCCCCGCCAGCGGGTATAATCGCCACACAACAGACGCCCAACCCGGCGTCGCATCTCGGATTCTTGGCTCCCGTCTCTCGTCCCGGAGAATCAGCGATGTACCGTGTGTGCCGCCCGCTCGCCGTCGCCGCCTGCGCGTTCTGGCTCAATGCGCTCGCTTTCGGCCAGCCCCCCGGACTGCCAAGCCCGCCGACCCCGTTTTCCCGGCCGTTCAGCAATCCCTACGGCCGCTCGTTGGAATGGTTGGCCAACCCGCAGGTTCAAGAAGAACTGCAACTGACGAATGACCAATGGGACAAGATCAAGCAGGCGCAGGACGAGATGCGAAGCAAAGTGGGCGCGCTGTACCGCTCCCAGGAACTCAACGAAAAAGACCCCCGGAAACGCGGGCAGCTGTATCGCGAACGGATTCAGGCTTTGAGCGACGAAGCCGAAAACAAGGCCCGCGCCATCCTGAACCGCGAACAAACCCAACGCCTCCAGCAGATCATCCGGCAGACGCAGATGGACTGGGGCAGTCTGGGGATCATCGGAGTCCTGCTGGACAAGGACGTCGGCGAGAAACTCGGCCTGACCGAGCAGCAACGCGACGACTTGCGACGGACACAAGCCCAGGTCTTTGAAGAGAACAACCGCAAGTTGGACGAGTTTCGTCGGCAACT
>CAIYOB010001516.1 GCA_903927685.1 uncultured Planctomycetaceae bacterium | reverse complement strand
GGAAGACAAGGTTGCAGGGCGGACGCTTGTCCAGTCGGATCTCGCGGCCTTTGATCCCGATGCGGACCAGTCGATGCTTCGGCGTCCATGGACATTCGGCCGCTTCCAGATGCGCCGCAAACGGCTGCCCGTCCTGCGGAGACGCGTAATCGTACGGGAAGTAGTTGATCAACTCTTCCAACCGCACCGCGTCCGGCCGCGGCAACATGGCCCCGTCGAGCAGGTACATCCGGACCTTGGAGTAAGACGCGGTGTCCACGTCGATGGAAAACGTCGACAAGGGCTCCTGACGCGCGTCCTGGAATGGGTTCTCTTCGATCAACGCATACTTGTCGCCGCCCAAGCCGGGGCCGAGGCCCTGGTCGGGCCGGATGCCCGCGGGACGTGCCACCGACAGGCCGGAATACGATGCTGCGCCCGCGGACTCCGGTCCGTCCATTTTTACGGTTTGTCCGTCATCCCGAATGGCGATCCGCAGCAATACGGCGAGATCCGTGGTGTTGGAAACAAACTGACACGAGCCATCGACAAACGCCACCAGCACCCCGCCAGGATGAGCCGACTGCAGCGGGTTGTTGATGCCGTGATCCTCGCTGCACCCGGGAAGTGCCGACGCTCCGAGCACGCGCTTAGAATGCGGCGGATACCTGACCGTCGTGACGTTGTAACAGTCGTACAGCGGAGGCGGACCGGCTGGGTTGCGGGAGTTGGCTGGCGGCACCGGCTCAGAGACGGCCGTGCCGGACAGGAACCCGCCGCCGCTGGTCGTGCTGGCGGATCGAGGTCCGGTGCCCTCCGTGTCCCAGCCGGCGTCCCCGTGGTATTCCGTCCGCACGCCCGGATCGACATCCCGCAGCCAGTCGGACTGCTCGCCCACGATCATCGTATTCGACGTGCCGTCCGTGCAGCGGCTCATGCCGAGATGTTCGCACGCCGGCAACATCCCGCTGGCGGTGATGAGTCCACCGGTCACGTGGCCGACGCCTTTCTGACCGTTGTAGTAGCTCCGCGTGGAACTCGGCTCCAGCTTCGGATCACCGCCGACCGTTCGGTAGTCCGGCGAATCGGCCGCAATATCGCACCCGCCGGCGATCCCGACGTACGACGACAGGACGATCGGCCCCAGGGGACCTTCCATCAGCGGCAGCGGGCTGGACGGGCAGCGCATCACAGCGGGGATCATGCGTTCGAGCGGCGCACCGGGGATGTGGGCGTTGGCGTTCTGGGCGTTGAATGCGGCGTTCCCCGGCGCGCCCGGCTGCTGCAATGTGACCAGCTTGTCGTAGATATTCCGGTTCTCGGTCCAGGTGAGAATGCCAAACCACCAAGACGGTCCGATCCGCGCGGACTCGCCTGCCGGCCCGGCGTGCATCGCGCCCGCCGGAAAGGTCTTGAAGGTATCGTGGTACTCTTGCAGGCCCAGCGCGATGTTCTTCAGGTTGTTGTTGCACTGCACGCGCCGCGAGGCTTCCCGCGAGGCTGGCACCGCCGGCAGGAGCAGGGCGATTAGAACCCCAACCAGCAGCAGCGCAACCGCGACGGATCCGCAACCGCACCCCTTGCCGGCCGCCGGCTCCGCGGGGCCTTCGACCGGAGCGGGACTGAACGCCGGCCAGGTCACCGTCTGTCTGCAGTTCGGACACGTGACGGTCCGCCCCGCCTGCTCGTCGGCCTCGTTGAGCTGGGTGCCACACTGGGGGCACTTGAACGGATCGGGCATTGGGAAACTCCTTCTGACCAGTCGCCACTTGCTTGACACCCGTCGTCCGCTGCCGCTATCGAGTCTACGGCTGTCGAGAATCAACTACAATACGGCGCAGCCCGAATGGCTTGCATGGCTGGTCCATTCTCTCGTTCACGTTGGGCTTGATTGTGGAGGGCGTTTCCTACGTGGGGTAGTTCGGTCTCTTCAGGAACCGGGGATTTCGCGACCATGCGTTCAATCGCAACCCGAAGCGTCTGGTGGACTCGCCGCGATCTTGG
>CAIYOB010001515.1 GCA_903927685.1 uncultured Planctomycetaceae bacterium | reverse complement strand
GCCTTGAAGTCGGCCGTGGACAGGCCGTAGGTGCCGGCGACCTCGACGTACTTGAAGCCCCAGTCACGGACTTGGTCGAGCACCGGGCTGACCCCTTGCTCCTTGAACTGGTCGCGGAGGCTGTACAACTGCAGTCCGGTCGGGCCGCGATAGCTCTTGCTCTCGCCGACTCCCGCCGCCCACACACTGGTGCAGGTGACAATCAGCGCGATGACCATTCCTAGACGAAGCGGAACCAACTTGCGCATCTGCGAATCTCCTGGATGGAACGAGAATGCTGCCCGGCTTTCCCGCCTTTGTACCGGAAACCGTGGTTCGCGGGCAAGCGGTCGGGGCGGGCGAACTACCGGGGCGGTCGAACTCGTGGATCCAGGTTTCGCTCGCAGGGACTTCCCGGGCCGGATTTCGCGGCCGACAGGATTTCGCGGCCGCCAGGATTTCGCGCCCGGCACGTTCCCATTCCCGGCAAACAGGCTTACACTGGTAGTCGGTCAACGGACAACCAACCAGCTCGAACGAGGCAGGCAACGTGGGACTAGGGGTCATCGCCAAATTGATTTCGGAAAAAGGCGTCGGATTCATCAAGCCTTGCGACGAAGGCGGAGATGTGTTTTTTCACTACAGCGCGCTGGTCGGCATCCCGTTCGAACAATTGACGGAGGGGCAAGCGGTCTCGTTTGACATCGACCGGGTGGCCGGCACGCGCAATCGCCGCCGCGCCGAGAAGGTCGAGCCGTGCGACCCGAAGTTGCTGGGCCGAACGAGCGAAGGCGAGCCGCTGGCCGCTCGGCATCCCAAGGCCCGGCGGCGAAAACCGACGTGGCGCGACAAGTAAACCGGGCTCAATCTTCGGGAGGTGGCGTTCATGGCAGGTCTGCGAATCCTGGGTGTCGGATTACTGCTGGGCTGGCTGGCAAATGCATCGTTGGCCGCGGGTGCAGAGCCGTTGCGGATCGGAATGGCGGAGGCGGAGATCACGCCGCCCGAAGGCTTCCCGATGGCCGGTTACTATCACGAACGGCTGGCCACGGGGACGCGCGATCCCCTGAAGGCCAAGGCGATGGTGTTCGTCGGCGACGGGGCGCGAGCCGCCTTGGTCGCCTGTGACTTGACGGGCATCGCGGCCGACTTGTCCGCGGAAGTCCGGCGGCGAGCCGCCGCCCAGACCGGCATCCCCGCCGAGTACATCGTGCTGGCAGCGACCCATTCACACACCGCGCCGGACTATACCCGCGACTTGTACGAGTACCTCGGCGGGACGCCGGAGGCCGGCCAGGACCGCTATGCCGCCCGGCTGATCGCCCGCATCGTGGATGCCATCGTCCGCGCCGACCAGGGGGCCCAGCCGGTCACGGTGCTCGCAGGATCCGCACGGCAGGAGCAGCCGATTTCGTTCAATCGCCGGTTCGTGATGAAAGACGGCAGCGTGCGGACCTGGATGCGGCTGGACAACCCCCAGGTCGTGCGCGCGGCCGGCCCCATCGATCCCGAGGTCAGCCTGCTGCTGGTCCGGGCCGTCGAAGGCGACCAGCCCCTGGGCGTGTTCACCAATTTCGCGTTGCATCTGGATACCGTCGGCGGCACGCTGTGGAGCGGCGACTATCCGTTCTACGTCGAGCAGTCGCTGCGGCAGACGCTGGGGCCGAACGTGATCTCGTTGTTCGGGAACGGCTGCTGCGGCGATATCAACCACGCCGATCCCACGGCGGCGGCGGTCAACAAGACCGACCTGATCGGCCAGTCGCTGGCCGCGACCGTTCAGCAGGGGCTGACGCAGTTGAGCCGCGTCGACCAGCCCGTGCTGCGCGTCCGGCGGGCGCAGGTCGCGCTGCCTCTGCAAGAGGTTACGGCCGACGACGTGGCCCGTGCGCTGCCGCTGGTCGCCGCAGCCAAAGCGGGAAAGCCGGGCGAGTTCTTTGCCTTGGTCACGGCCTACAAGTCGCTGATCCTGGACCAGTTGCGGAACCGCCCGCCCCTGGCCCCGGCGACCGACTCGCTCTCGTGGGGCTTGTCCCACACCCTGGCCGGCGTCGGCGACCAGTTGCCGGTTGACGTCCAGGTCATCGCCCTCGGGTCGGACGTCGCGATCGTCTGTTTGTCGGGCGAGGTATTCGTCGACTTGGGGCTGGCGATCAAGCGGGCCTCGCCGTTCCGGACCACGCTGGTCGTCGAGTTGTGCAACTGTGT
>CAIYOB010001514.1 GCA_903927685.1 uncultured Planctomycetaceae bacterium | reverse complement strand
GCGCTCAGCCGCCGCGTGCTGGCCGGGGGAGCCGCGGAGTTGGAGGCCTACCTGAACTTCCTGCGAGCCGGCTGCTCGCAGGACCCCCTGGACTTGCTCCGGGATGCCGGCGTCGACATGGCCACGCCCGCGCCCGTCGAAACGGCCTTGGCCCACTTCGAGCAATTGGTCGCCGAGCTGGACGAGTTGCTGTAGCGCCGCAGCCGGCGTTCAATACAGGGTCGCGTTGACTTCCGTGCCCAAGGCCGCGGGCGGATCGGGTTTGCGGCCGGCCTCGTTGCGATACACGTACACCTGCGTCAGGGCGCGATTGGTCAGCAGGACGTCGGGGACGCCGTCGCCGCTGAAGTCGCCGGTCAAGACCAGGCGTTCTTCGCCCACGCGGTCGTCGCTCTCGTCCATGGCCAACACGGCCACGGGGTGACCCTGGCCGTCGTACAGGGTGCGCGGCTGGGCGACGATCACCTCGGCCACGCCGTCGCCGGTCCAGTCCAACAGCGCGTGATGGCGGGCATAGTCGGTCATGATCTTGGTCTGCACCGTGCCCTGTTCATCGATCACCCAGACAGGTCCGTCGCCCCACGAGCGGTGGTCGATATCGACGGCCAACTGGAGACCGGGCAAGCCGGCGCAGATGCGGCCCACGTCGATCGACTCGAAGTGTTCGCCGGCCAACTCCCACAGCACCTGGCCGTTGCCATCCAGCAGGGCGATCGCGTTAGCTCCGCACAGGGTCATGGCGAAGCGGAACTCGGCCGGCGTCTGGCCGTGGCGGACCAGGCGGAAGCAATCGCAGTGCCCGCGGCTCTGGTCCACCCGCTGCGACTGGAATACCCACCGCGTCGAGCCGTCGGCGTTTAGCATCGCGTAGCCGGCCGCAATTTCGTGCCGGCCGTCGCCGTCCAGGTCGATCGGCACCGGCTGGTGCGAGGTCCGATAGCCGCCGGGATTCTGGACCGTCCACAGCTGGCGGCCAGCGCGGTCGAAAGCCCAAATCTGCGTATAGCGGGTCTTGACCAGCACGTCGGTCGCCCGCGGACCGCCGGACAGGTTGGCAAAGACCAGGCAATCCGTGGCGTCCTTGGGCAGCGGGAACCGCCGCCGCTCCTGGCCGGTCCGGCCATCCAGTTCCACAAGGGCGTCTTCCGCGGCCAGCACCACCTCGGGCCGCCCGTCGCCGTCCCAGTCGTAGATCTGGCAGGCGACGTCGTGGTGCAATTTCTTGCGGCCCACGGTGGGATCGCCCCAGCGCCACAGCACGCTGCCGTCCAGTCGCTGGGCCACCGCCGCACTGGTATAGTGCACGTCGTTGCGGTCCACGTTCCGCGCGCTGACCACTTCCACCGTCCCGTCGCCGTCCAGGTCCCCCGCCACAACCCACGCGCCGGAGTAATCCGGGTCGAGGGCGAACTGGCGCCAGGGCTGGACCAGCGGTGTGGGATTGTCTCGGGTCTCGGCGCAGACGCCCAGCGAGACCGCGCCCGCCAGTTCCCCGGCGACCAGCGACACAACCAACGCCAGACCGCGATGAAGACGCAGATAGCTCATTCTTGCTCCATTTCCAGGACGAGGTTGGGGCCATCGAGGAGAATGCGGAAGTGATTCAGGATGTCGCGTCCCAGGAGCACGTAGGGTTCGTCGCGGCTGGCGAAAGCTTCGATGGCAATCGGCGCACAACTCCGGACCGTGAGTTCGACCAGAAACGTCGGAACCGAAACGACGTGCCCACCGAATCCCAACGCTGGCAGTTCATCCAACTGAGGTAGGCGAAGTGTCTCGACAACGACCCAGGGAATAACCGAGCGATCGGCGGCGCTGTCCAATTGAGCTGCCAGCTGTTCGACCGCGTTCTGAGACGTCGGTGCGGCGACGCGAACGTGCACAAACGGCGCCGGCGGCATCATCTGTCGATTGTATTGGTAACGCATGCAAGTCTGGCAGTAGGAGAGCCCGTCAGCGCCGGAAAGTCCGCGGCGAGGGAATTCGCGCCGGCACTGGCGGCTGGTCGGATACGAGTCCCACATAGATCGGGACGGGGCCGTATTCGCGATAGGCCTCCAGGGCCACGGCGATCTTGTCAGGGCCAGTGGCGACGACCTGCCCCTCGTGAACTGCGACAAATTGGCCACATTGGCCAGGCAGCAGGGCGGGCAGCAAGCCGAGAAACGCTCGGCGTTCCCGCTCCCACTTGTCGTCGTCGGGGGCGGCCAAGCACAACTCCGGCGCTGGCAACGTTTCGGTCGCAGTCACAATCCACTCCTGGCAGTCGAGATCGGATCCACGCACTTACACTTCAGTCTATCGCGCGACTTGCCTACCAACAACAGGCATCCCAATCGTGGCATCCCAATCCTGGACTCGGCGATGCACTGGCGGGGTGTCGTCGCCCTCGTGCATGAATCGGGTCGTTAGCCGCGGCTGTCGCCGGACTCGATCGGCTGGTCCGAGACTTCCACCTCCTGGCCCCGGAGGTGCTTCTCGAAGAACGCCTTGACGCGCTGCATGACTTCGTCGCCGCCGATCGCGTGGCCCCCGCCGATGATCTTAACCAGCGTCACGTCGACGCCCGCTTGGCGCAAGGCTGCAGAGAACGTCTCAGCCTGCTCAAAGGGCACCGTGTTGTCGGCCGTGCCGTGCACGACCAGAAAGGGCGGATCGTCCCGGGACACATACGTGAGCGGCGAGGCCTGTTTGGCCAAGTCCTGTTTGTCTTCAATCGTTCCGCCCAGCAGCAGATCGACGGCCGACGGCGAGCGGCCGCCCTCGAACCGCTTGGGGGCCAGGAAGTTGGCTGGGCCGCAGAACGGGACCACGCACTGCACGCGGCTGGAAACATCCGGCGAACCGCATTCGCCCTCCAGTTCCTTGACGTCTCCGCTGGTGCCCAGCAGGTTGACCAGGTGGCCGCCCGCCGAGCTGCCCCAGACCCCGATC
>CAIYOB010001513.1 GCA_903927685.1 uncultured Planctomycetaceae bacterium | reverse complement strand
TCGTCGTCCGCGGGGCGCGATCCTCCAGCGACGCGACGCGGAACTCATACCAACGGCAGGCCTCGGCCAGCACCACACCGTCGACCTGCTTGGCTTTCATCAGACGCGGCAACGGCTGCAATTGATCGACGGCGGCCCGGGCCAGCATGTCCACGTCGTCCGTCACATGCAAGACACCCTGCCGCGTCCGTTTGAGGTTGGCATAGGTGCTGGACGTCTGGTACGGGCGAAGCACGAACTGGCGCATGTGCTCATCGACCAGCGGGCCCATCGGCGCGATGTTCGGCGTGCCGTCAGCGTGGATCGTGGTCACCAGGCCTTCGAGAATCATCGGACCAGCCTCGCTTGAAGTCTTGACCAGCCTCGTCCATGCCCGGCAGGATGTCGGGAACACTTAGCCCGCTCAGTCGCAAGAACGCGGCCAACAGCGGATACCCGTGCGACGTGAGGATCGCCTCGGGATGGAACTGCAGCCCGATCACGGGCCGCTCTCGATGCCTGATCGCCATCACCACGTGATCGGCCGTGCGGGCCGACACGGCCAGGCACGCGGGCAGCGTCGCCTCGTCGACCACCAACGAATGATACCGGCAGGCGGACAGCGGATTGGGCAGGCCGGCGAACACGCCCTGTCCGTCGTGGAACACCGGACTGACTCGGCCGTGCATCGGCTCGGGGGCACGCACGATCCGGGCGCCGAACGCCGCGCCAATCGCTTGATGGCCCAGGCAGACCCCGAGCAGGGGAATCGTCGCCTGAAAACGCCGGACCAGCTCCAGCGAGCAGCCCGCTTCGCGCGGCGTGCACGGGCCGGGCGACAGGACGATCGCCCGGGGCTGCCAACGCGAAACATCGTCTGGGACAAGCGCGTCGTTGCGGACCACGCGGGTCGGATGGCCCAACCGCTGGAAATAGCGGGCCAGGTTGTGCACAAAACTGTCGTAGTTGTCGATCAGCAGGATCACCGCAGTGCCTTGATCAGGCCCGTCGCCTTGTGCCAGGTTTCTTCGTATTCCGCTTGCGGCTTGGATTGGGCGACCACTCCGCCACCTACGGGCAACTGCCACCAGCCGCGGCCCGCCGTAATGGTCCTGATCAGGATACTCAGGTCCAGCGCACCGTCAAAGCCCAGGTAGCCCAGGCAACCGCAGTACGGCCCGCGGGCGACCGTCTCCAGCTCGGTGATGATCTCCATCGCCCGGACTTTGGGGGCTCCCGTAATCGAGCCGCCCGGAAACGCGGCCCGCAACAGGTCCAAGGCCGTCTGCCCCTCGGCCAGCCGTCCGCACACGGCCGAGACCAGGTGCTGGACGTATTGGTAAACCTCCAGCCGGCACAGTTGCGTAACCCGCACGCTGGCCGGTTCGCAGACCCGGGACAAATCGTTGCGGAGCAAGTCGACGATCATCACGTTTTCGGCCCGGTCCTTCTCGCTGCTCAACAAATCGTCGCCGGCGAACAAGTCCGATTCCGGCGAGAACGTCCGTCGCCGCGTGCCCTTGATCGGCCGGGTTTCCACGTCCCGGCCGCGGATTTGCAGGAACCGTTCGGGCGACGCGCTGACGATTTGAAAGGTCCCCAAATCAAAGTAGGCGGCGAACGTCGCCGGATTCCGCTGCCGCAGCCGCTGGTACAGCGAGACGGAGTCGGTCGCGGCGGGAAACAGCAGCCGCTGGGCAAGGTTCACCTGAAAGGCGTCGCCGGCATAGATATAGTCCACCACCTGCTGCACGGCTTGCCGGTAGCCGGCGGCCGTGAAGTTGCTGGTCAGGCCGGCGACGGTCGAGACGGGATGCTGCGGCGCGAGATCGTCGGCCCGCACGTTCCCGAGTGGCGAGTCTTCGCTGCGTGCCGCGGCCTGGCAGGCCGTCTTGCCCGGCTCGCGTCCCGAACGCAGCCAGCTTTGAAATTGCCTCAGTCGCTGCTGGGCCCGCTGCCGCCGCGCGGACGGTTCCAACTCGGGCAGCCCTTGAGAAACCAGCCACGCCCGTCCGGCGTGGTGATCGAAGGCGAGCACCACGTCGTACAACCCGACGGCCAGGGCCGGAACGCCGAATTCGTCGAACCGGGGCGCGGGCAGCCGTTCGAGACTGCGGTTCAGGTCGTAGCTGAACAAGCCGGCGGCTCCGCCCTGGAACGGCGGCAGCTCGGGCGACGACAGCGCGGTGTACTGCACCATCCGCTGCCGGAGGTCCGCCAAGCCGTCGCCGCCAGCGGCCGGCACTTCGACAAACTCGAACGGGTCGGCCGCCAGGAACGAGAACCGCCCCAGCCGGCCGTGCCGCATGGCGCTGTCCAAGAACAGGCAATGCGGCCGCTGGCTGAGCGCCAGGAACGCGGCTTCCGCGTCCGGCGGCGGGTCAAGTTCCTGGATCACGGGGCTCGAGTGGCACAACAGCGGCGGCTCCTGCAATCAGCCCGCGAATCACCCGTCCAGCACCCAGCCTTGGCGGTACTCGCGGCGGATGAGCGCCTCGGCGGCGGCACAGTTCGTCGCCTTCAGATTCTTGGCGTCCCACTCGAGCGGTTGATTGACGCGGAACGCCACGCTGCCCAGCAGATTGTTCTCGACCAATTTGCCGGAGTAGTCGAAGTTGCACAGCGTCGGCGAGCCCGTCTTGGCCCCGTTGAGCCATTCCTGATAGTGGCCCGCCGACGGAGCGATCGTGGGCTCCGGCGCTTTGAAGCCCTTGTACTGGTCCTCGGGCAGCAGGACCCATCGGTTATAGTCGGCCACCAGTTGGCCCTTGTCGCCGACGAACAGGACCCCGATTCCCCACTTTTCCAAATCCTGGCCCGGGGGCGACGGCGGCCGCTTGACGCCGTCGTACCACTTGAGGGTCACCGGCCCGCGGTCGCCGATTGCCGGATGCTCCCAGCGGGCGACCAGCCAATGCGGGTAGCTCTCGTCGCTGCGCGGATCGCCCTCCGCTTCGACGCGGAGCGGATCCCGCAGCCCCAGAGCCCAGAACGGCAAGTCGATCAGGTGGCTGCCCATGTCGCCGATGCAGCCGTTGCCCCAATCCCAGTGTTGCTCCCAGGTCATGCAACCGGGCAGGTAGCTGGAATGGTACGGCCGCTGCGGAGCCGGGCCCAGCCACAAATCCCAATTCAGTTCCGGCGGGCAGGCCTGTTCGTCCGTCGGTCGGGCCGGAGTCGGTCCGACGCGGTTGCACCAGACGTGCGCTTCGCGAACCGTCCCAATCGCTCCGCCCTGGACCAGTTCGACCACGCGGCGATAGTTGTCCGTGGCGTGGATCTGAGTGCCCATCTGCGTGGCCAGCTTGCCCTTGTTGGCGTTGTACTTCTCCTGCACGACGCGGGCCTCGTACACCGAATGGGCCAGCGGCTTTTCGCAGTAGACACTCAAGCCGCGATTCATGGCCCACACGCAGGCCGGGGCGTGCGTGTGGTCGGTCGTGCTGATCACCACCGCGTCCAGGTCTTTCTGCTCGACCAGTTTGCGCCAGTCGTCGTAGGTCTTGGCTTGCGGATACCGCTCGGCAACGCTCCCGAGATTCTTCGCCTGGACGTCGCACAGCGCCGCGATGTTCTCGCCGGCCACACCGCCCAGGTTGGCCCCGCCGCGGCCGGCGCAGCCGATGATGCCAATGTTCAGTTTCTCGTTCGGCGAGTTGCTCTCGGCGGCCCGGCTCAGTCCGGCGACCCAGTATCCCGCGCCCAGCGCGGCAGTTGTCTGCAGAAAGCGGCGTCGATTCGTTCGGCAGGTCATGGCGTGTTCCTTTCGTGCAAGGGGAATGAGGGCTGCAAGGCAGGCAATCACGGAAAGGGGGCTGTCGGCCCCTGTGGATCGTAGGCTATTCGGGCATCGCTTCGCGCACCAGCTGGCTGACCTGTTTGAACTCCGGCGTCCCGGCGACTTCACACCATTCGAACAGCGCGGCTTCGGTGGTCGTGAGCGTCGCTCCGGCGGACTCCATGCGGCGCAGCGCCGTCTGGTAATCGATCTCGAACCGCGAGCCGACCGCGTCAACCGCCACGTAGACTCGAAAACCGTCTCCCAGCAGGTCCAGCACTGTTTGTTGAACGCAAACGTGCGTCTCGACGCCGACCACCAGTACCTTAGGCCGCCCGCTCGCCGCCAGCCGACGGAAGATGGCCCCGCATTCGCCACAGCTGAACAG
>CAIYOB010001512.1 GCA_903927685.1 uncultured Planctomycetaceae bacterium | reverse complement strand
TGGCTTGGGGGCGCTGCCGGTCGAGGGTCGCATGAACCAGACGGAGGTTATTCTCCTGCCACGCGATTTCCGTGAGCCGGAGGTCCGCCAGATAAGCCTGATCATGGGTTCGCCGCGCATTCGCCTCGGCCTCATCGGCCCGCCGGTTGGCGAGTTCCTTCAGCACGACCAGCTCGCGGGCTTCGCGCAACGACGTGGCCGCCAGCCCCCAGGAGATGGTCAATCCCAAGAGCAGGGCGGTGCCCAGTGCGGCGGCCAACCCCGCCGCCAGCGGGTTCCGCCGGGCCCACCGCCAACTGCGTCCCAGCCAGCCGACCGGCCTGGCGAGAATGGGTCGGCCCTCGAGAAAGCGGCGGAGATCTTCCGCCAGCGCAGCGGCGCTCGCGTAACGGCCGGTGGGCGCCTTGGCAAGGCACTTCAAGCAGATGGTCTCCAGGTCGCGGGGCACTCCCGGCTGCAGCTGGCACGGCGGCACAGGTTCCTGGAACACCACTTGAACCATCGTGTCCATCGCCGTGGCGGCTCGGAACGGCGGGCGACCGGTCAGCAACTCGTACAGAATGACGCCCAAGCTGTAGACGTCGGTCGCGGGGCCGATCTGGTCAGCGTCTCCGCGTGCCTGTTCCGGCGCCATGTAGCAGGGAGTTCCGAGGACATCCCGGGTCCGCGTGACGTGCGAATCCTGGTCCAAGAACTTGGCCAAGCCAAAATCCGCGATCTTGGGCTCGCACCCGGCCGGAACGCGGTCGGCTGCCGGATGGTCCCGGGGGCCTGCCGCCACCAGCCGGACGGCGTCTGTGGCGTTGCTCGCCGCCAGTAAGATATTGGCCGGCTTCAAGTCGCGATGAACCACCGCCAACGCATGGACGACTTGCAGCGCGTGGGCGAGTCGCTCGATCAGCGTCGCTGCCGTGTGAGGTTGCTGGGGCCGCCCCTGCAGGGATTGCGACAACGGCCCTCCGTCAACCAACTCCATGCACATGTACGGCCGTCCTGCGTGCTCGCCGATCTCGTGGATCTGCACCACGTTGGGATGCCGCAATTCGCTGATGATCTCCGCCTCCCGGCGAAAACGAACCAGGCGGTCGCCACCAAGCCGACCGTCGCTCTCGATCACCTTGAGGGCAATCTGACGGCCGAGAGAAAGCTGACGCGCCCGGTAGACCACGCTGGAGCCGCCCCGGCCTAGTTCGTCGAGGATCGTGAACCCCGGAATCGACGGACGCTCGTTTGGCGCTCCCTCCGTTTCAGACCCCCGGGTCCGAACTCGGGGATCCTCGAAGGCTCCGTAGGGTGTGCCCTCCGGCTGACCCTCCAACTGCCAGCCGCCGGTCAATTTGACCAGCGCAGGAACGCAGTCCGCAGGGACCGCGGTCAGCTGATCGAGCGTCCGCTGGCAGCCTTGGCACCCGGACACATGCCGGTCCAACCGCCGCTCGCCGGCCGCATCCAGCGCGTCGGCCAGCAACTGCCGGAAATCGTCGACGGTGGGGCAGTCGTTCATGCGTCTTCAGCCGCCTCGATCGCCGCAATCTCCTCGCGGACCAGTTTCTGCACGTTGCTCTTAGCCTTGTAGACGCTGGCCAGCGGCATGCCAAGCCGTTCGGCGGCCTGCTGGCCGGTCAAGTCGCCCAAGGTGGTCAATCGAAATGCATCCCAGGTCCTCGGGTGGACCCGCAGGCGGACGCGCTTGCAGGCGTGCTGCAACAGTTCCAGGTCCCACTCGGCTTCGAGGTGCGTTGACAAGTCCTCGCGGGCCTCGAGCGAATGGAAAATCGCCGCCGAGTGGCCGGAGTCGCCCATACAGAACTCGCGCCGCCCCTTGACCATGTCCTGCCAGGCGTTGTGGGCCGCCGTCTTCAGCCAGCTGCGAAAACGAAGCGTCGGATCGTACTCGAAATCGGACATGACGCGCGAGAGCTTCAGCAGCACTTCCTGCGTCACGTCTGCTGCATCGGCATCCTGCAAATGCCAGCGCCGGCACCAGCGGTGAATCGCCGCTCCGTAGCGCCGGGCAAACTCGCCCCACGCCCGCTCGTCTCGCGGACAC
>CAIYOB010001511.1 GCA_903927685.1 uncultured Planctomycetaceae bacterium | reverse complement strand
TTGGCGCGTGACGACGGGAACATGGCCCACCTCGAGGCCCGTGGGCGGCGTGACAAGCAGGGCTGGATCGGCTGCTGGGAAATTTGATTTGTCCTGAGTCTACCGTGGAGACTGGCTAAATCAAGGGACTCCAGAGGTGCTTCCAGGGTTCTTAAGTTCCAGGGCGGGCGCGACTTGGGACATAAGCACCTCGCGGCCGTTTCTGCTGGCGGGGAGCCGAATCGGGGCTGCGGAGGTGCAACATGCCCATCGCCGCACGCATAATATGGGTTGCCGGCGGATGTTCTACCACGTATTTGCCGCGCTGCCGGAATGGGCGCCGCTGCGGGAAGACCATATTCTGTACAGCTACGGCGTCCTGACCAGTGTCCAGTCCGCACACGGGGAATTGCCGTACACGGCCACCCAGGCCAAAGATGCGGAGTACCTGCGGCTCATCTTCCCGCCGACGACGGTGACGCTGGATGACGCAGCGCTGCCTCGCAGGGCGGACGGCGACCTGGAGTGGGAACTGCCCCGCCGCGGCCATCACCCCAGCGTCCGCGCAGAAATAACTTGCGCAATTTTGTGTAGGACGGATTGGCAATCCGTCCCTGTTTTTCCGGACGGATTACCAATCCGTCCTACGGTTAGTTGTCCAACTTATTCCTGCGCGGATGCCCAGCGCCAGGTTCTGGCGGCGGGTGTTGCTGCCGGTGATCGAACATCACTCGCCAAAAGCCGCATGCGTCCCCCTGGCAAAGGTGTGGCATACGGCTTTCCGGCGATGGAGAATGGCCGCGACGCCCAGAGAATCTGCGTGGGCGCTAGACGCGGGGGGGCGCAATGGTAAGATGGATGGCCGAAAGAGCCTGGAGTGGTTTCAGGCTCAGCGCATAGGGGAAATGCCGGGATATCAAAGAGGTTCTTACCGCGCTGGCCTCGCCCAAGACGAGACTCTGCCGATCCGTGCCGAACGGTCGAGCATGGACGATGTTCTGCGGAGCGTCCCGCATCCCACTTCGTTCACGAGCACCGCGCTCGCACTTGTCCACAAGGATCATCCCACCATGTCCCAAAACTGCCTCACCACGCGTCGCCGGTTCCTGCAAGGTATTGCCGCCGTCGGCGCGGCCAGCGTCATGATTCCGGCCACCCGGCGGGCCCTGGGCGCTCAGTCCGCCAACTCGCGGCCGGTGTTTGCCTGCATCGGCATGCGGAATCAAGGCTGGGCCATCACGTCGAAGACCATCCCGTTCGCCCCTTTTGCGGCCTTGGCCGACGTGGATGAAAAGATCCTGGCCGAATTTGTCGAGAAGACTCAGAAGATGCAGGAGAAGAAGCCTGACGCCTACAAAGATTATCGCCAGATTCTCGACCGCAAGGATATCGACGCAGTGATGATCGCCACGCCCGACCACTGGCACACGAAGATCGCCGTCGAAGCCATGCAGGCCGGCAAGGACGTGTACTGCGAAAAACCGCTCACGCTGACGATTGCCGAAGGGAAGCTCATCGAGCAGGCCGTCACGAGCACCGGCCGGGTGTTCCAGGTCGGCACGATGCAGCGGACGGAAATCGATCAGCGTTTCCTGCAGGCGATCGCGCTGATTCGGGAAGGACGGATCGGCAAGGTCACGAAGGTCACGTGTGGCATCAACGGCATGACGCCATCGCCCAAGATCCCCGTGGCTCCGGTTCCCGAGGGATTGGACTGGGACTTCTGGCTCGGCCCGGCGCCGAAGGTCGACTACCGGGCGCTGCCCGAAATGCGGCAAGGCTACGGCGGCGGCGTGCCGCTGTACAGCAACTGCCACTACGCCTTCCGCGACTGGCACGAGTACTCCGGCGGCAAGCTCACCGACTGGGGCGCCCATCATGTCGATATCGCCTGCTGGGCGTTGGGCGTCACCGCGACCGGCCCGAGCAAGGTGACGCCGCTGGAGTTCGTCCTGGGCTGCGAGTACAAGAATGGCCACCCGGTCGAGAACGATCGTTTCAACGTGGCCACCGAATTCACGTTGCGCGCCGACATGCCGGGCGGCGTCGAGCTGATTATCACCAGCCAGGGCGACAACGGCATTCTCTTCGAA
This sequence comes from uncultured Planctomycetaceae bacterium, assembly GCA_903927685.1. The sequence goes on along the minus strand of CAIYOB010001511.1, from coordinate 12,199 downwards.
GGGACCCAAGGCCGGTTTTTCGTCAACCGCGGCAAGATCACCGGCGCGCCGGTTGACGAACTCAAGGAGAACCCGCTGCCGGAAGGAGCGATCGAGAAGGTCTACGGCGGTCCGGTTCCCGCCAACCACAGCGTCAATTTCATCGAGTCGATGAAGTCGCGCAAGCAGCCGATCTCCGACGTCTGGTCGCACAACCGGATGCTGGAGATCTGCCACCTGTCGAATATCGCGATGCGGTTGGGGCGGGCGATGAGCTGGGACCCCGTCAAGCGGGAAATCGTCGGCGACGCCGAAGCCAACACCTTCCTCGCCCGCGAGAGCCGCCAGGGCTTCGAAACCAAGCTCTAACGCGCGGCCGCGACACGGCCGGAACACCACGGCAAGCCGCGGGCGCCAGCGCGTCTGTGGCATTCCTTGTAGAGTTGGCGGCGTATCATTCCTGTCCTGGCTGCCCACCGTTCAATCCTGCGCTGTGACCAGGTCCGGAGCACCGGCAGGCCGACGAACGTGGACGCAGCAGGCCGAGTTCGGGATCGGCCTTCCCGGCTGAATCAGCCGTCACGTTTCCAGTAGCGGACGTAGTCCACCAGCATCTTTTGCGGGAAGATCGCATCATCGACGCCCTTCATCCCGCCCCAGGCGCCGCCGATGGCGACGTTGAGGATGAGGTGGTGGGGCTTGTCGTAGGGCCAGGCTTCGGGACCGTCGCCGTCGTCGGCGAAGGTGAAGACCTGCTGGCCGTCGAGGAAGAACTCCAGGCGATCCTTGTTAGTCCCACACTCGCCGCCTCCGGCGCCCCGTCGGTGTTGAATTCCTCGGCCCAGGTGGGCGGCGTGTCGGCGGCGGAAATCGCGGCGGAAATCTCGGCGGAAACGGCGGCGATGGCGGAGAAGGCCAGGACGCACAGGGCGGAACGGACCCCGGACAGCAGCCAGACCATCGTTCTCTGTTGTTTGATCAGCTTGAGCGACGTTAAGATGTACCCAATTCTGTCTGGAGAAGCGAATGAAACGCGCACTGAATCGGGCCTGTCAATTTCCCTTCTGGCTGGCTGCGTTAGCGGTCATCCCGTCGGCGTCACCTGCTGCGGAGACCGTGCTGCTTGAACAACCGCAACTCGCAGGCATCTCCGGATTCCGCGAATTCTGGGATACACCCGTGGTGCTCGCCGACGGCGGGCTGGTTGTCGAGACGGTGCATACGCCCGGCGGTACCGGGCCAACGGCGGTCTGGTCACCCGCCAAACGCGATGGCGGTGCGAAGCCGGGAGCCATCGCGTTTGACGCCGTGCACCGGTCGCTGCTGGTGCGGTTTCCCGGCGCGGCGGAGAAAATCGCAGCGAAATTGGGCGCGGGACTCGCGGTGCAGAAGGCCGAGTTGATCCTGCCGTTCCGCGCCGCCGAGTTGTGGCCGGAAGGATACTTGGAGCCCGCCGGCATGTCGTTCCTCGGCGACGCGTGGGCCAAGGACTCGCCTCGCTGGCACGCCGTAGCCTACGCCCTCCGAAAACCTTGGTTCGCCGATGCGCAGCGCGGTCCGACTTTCAACGCTGCCGTCAACGGCCAGTTGTTTTGGGCCAAGTATGGCGCGCAAGACCTGCGGCAGGACCGCTACGAAAGGCAGTTCGGACCGGCCGAAGTGTCGGCCGCGAACGCGGTCGGCCGGCTGGATGTGACGGCCGCGCTGAACGACCCGGCGTTTGGTGCGACGGCGGCCGAGCGGCTGCGGCAGTTCGAGGATTGCGGGTTCGTGGTGCGCAAGTGGGAGGTGTACGACGCGCGGCTGTGGCAGGGCGGTTATGAATGGGCCACCGCCACAGGGCCACGCGGGATTCTGATCGGCTCGCCGAAACTGGAGGTCACGATGACGCCGATCGCGACTCGCGAAAAAAGTGCCTGCCGACTGCCCACCGCGCCCGAGCTAAGCAAGCTGAGCGGCGGTACGCCCACCGCCGTGCTGCCCTCGGCCGAGCAGATCGGCAAGTTGGCAGCCCGGCTGAAATTCCAACGCCCTCAGGGGATGCCCGACTGGCAATGGCAGCGCGTGCAGGAAGTTCACCAGCTCGGCGGTGCGGCCCAGTTCCCGGCGACGCTGGAGGCGTACCACCAGTGGCTCGACGAGCAACTCGGCTACGCGCCGCGGCGCTGGAGTGGGTTCGATGCGACCGAGCGGGCGCAGGACTACTTCAAGTACTACGACGCGCTGCCGGAGCCGGTGCGTGATCACTGGAAGCTGTACTGGTGGGCGTGGCTGATGCCGGACCGCAGCTTTCCCGAGTTCGAACGCGATGGGAAGAAGTACCAATTCGCCCAGGGCTATATTGGCGGCAAGGAGGCACAAGCGTACTACGCGCAGACCGGCGACTGGCGGGGCAACTTCAGCGTCTATCGGACGTACTGCTGGACGATGGGCACGATGAACTTCAATCACTGGGCCGTGGCCGGCACGCTGCTGGGCGGGCAGATCATGGACTCGGAACAGTGCTTGGCCGACGGCCGGCAGGGGCTGGAGCAGTGGCCGCTGCGCACCTGGTGCTGGTTCGACGGTTCCACGCAGGAGAGCATCGACCACTACTACTTCGCGCACTCGCTGACGGCCCAAAAGGTGTTCGCCGACTTCGGCCCGGCACCGCTCGACCGCATGATGGGCCAGAGCATCATGGCCAAGTCGCTCGAGGAGTTGACCTCCAGCTATCATCCGGGCCTGCGCCGGTTCATCAGTTCCTCGGGCCGCACGGGCATCGGATATGTGCTCGGCATCCAGGACGGTTTGCAGCACATCCTGCACACGCTGTCGCGCGAGGGGGCTTACACGGACTTCGGCCAGGAATCGGTCACTGCTCCGAATGTCGAGAAGCTGTCGGCGATCGGTCACGACTACCGCCCCGGCCAGGCGGCCGAGCAATCGCTGAACGGCCCGTGGGCGCCGGAGTGGATGGCCCAGATGGTCGATGCCAAACCGTTGCCGTTCGAGTCCACGGTCACCTACAAAATGTGGGGCGGCTATAGCCAGACACCGCTCCTGAAACGCAGCTATCTCGGCCGGCATTACGGCTTGGCCAGCCTGGACGTGTCCGTCGACAACGAGACCGTCCCGGTCATGGCTCAGTGGCGGCGTACCGACAAGAAAGCTGCCTCGCTGACCGACCTGGGCACGCTGCTGATCCGCCCTGGCCTGAACCGCACCGAATTGCTCGATAGTATCTATCACGATACGCAACAGCGCAACCCGAACGGTTCCGTCGGCACGCAGGGCAGCCATCTCGTCACGCTGCAACACAAGAACAAGGCCGTGGTGCTCACCAGTCCTTTCCCGAAACTGCAGTACTCCGGCGGCCGGCCTGTGCCGGACAAGATCACCAGCGTGCAGACGACCGTCGGCCTGTTCAACTTCGCGGACAAGCCCGACTGGGAGCTGTACGTGGACGGCCAGCGCGTGACGCGATTGCCGTGCAAGGCGAAATTCGGGCAGCGGATCACGATCAAGGACGGCCTCAGCTACATCGGCCTGATCCCCATTCCGCCGAGCAAATTCCCGCGCACCGATGAGGTCGTGCTGGCGGATGACGGCGAGATGACCGAAATGCAAGGCGGCGGGAAAGTCCGCGAGGCGCTGCGCATCAACGCCTATCTGGTCAAGTCCGACACACTCCTGGATACCGGGACGATCGACCGCTTGGATCTCGCCTATGCCGGCTACGTCATCGAAGTGGCCGACGCCACCGAGTACCCGAGTTTTGTCGCGTTCCAGGAACATCTCCGCGACGCAGACCTCGATCTTCAATGGGACGACCAGGCGCAGATGCTCGCGGTGGTGTACAAGAGCGGCTCGGACACCCTCGAGTGCGGCTACCAGCCTGGCTATGGTGGCGACTGGGACCGCCGCGTCCCGACAGACCAGTGCTTCCCCTATCGGCGCGTCAACGGCGTGTGGCCCTACCTGGCCGACGGCGTGGAACGGGACACGACGCTGTCGCAGATCAGCCGCACCGGCCGTCTGGAAAAGAACGGAGCGACGCTCGTCACCCAGCGCGGCACGATGGCCTACCTGCTGACCGAACCGGTAACCGGCAGCTACATCGCTATGAATCCGTTCCCCGAGCCGGCGGGATTCGCGCTGACACTGCCCCGTCCAGCAGGTGCCGGGCAAGCCGGCAGTGTCTCCGTAAAGACCGACGGCCGACTGGGCCTCGTCCGCATCATCGTGCAGCCGCAACAGAACCGCTTGACCGTGGACCACGCGGTCCAGTCGGGCGAGGACTCCGCCGACTTGGCCACGGCGTTATTCGTCTTCGGTTTGCCGAGCGCGCCGGGCGTTCTCCTCAACGGCCAGCCGCTCACCAAAATCGAACGCGTCACGCTTGACGGCCAGACGGCCTACGTCATTCCGTTGGCAGCTCAGCCCGCAACCGATTTGTCGGAACGCTACCGACATGCGCAGGAGTTGCTGGCGAAGGAAGTCACAACGCTTCCGTAGCCTCCTCAGGGGACACAGAGCACGCCAAGCAGTTGGTGGAAGACGTGATCTTCGAAAACTGCCACGAGGCGGGCAGCCCGCGGAAGATGGCCCGGATCCAAACCATCGCTTTCACCAAACGGATCGTGGTGCGGTCGGGCAACGCATCCGGGGGCCGCGGCATGCACCGCTGGGGCGCATGTCGTGAGACGCTTCTCACACGAGGCGGACGCGATTGCGGTACTCGGTGGGCCAACAGCCCGCCTGGCTGCGAAAGGCCCGGCTGAACGAGGGCGCCGACTCGTAGCCGCAGGCAGCGGCGATTTCGGCCACTGTCTGGGCTCCGTCCGTGAGCAGGTTGCGGGCCAGTTGCATGCGCGCCGCGGTCAGTTCGTCATGGACCGTCCGGCCCAGGGTGTCCGCGAATCGGCGATCGAGCGTCCGGCGCGAAACATCCACAGCCGCCGCCACGTGTTTGACGCCGATCGCCTCCCCGGCATGCTTCCGGATGAACTCGACGGCGGAGCGGACCAAGGTGTCTTCCACCGCGAGCATGTCGGTTGAGGCGCGCACGGCGACGCCGCTCGGCTGGATTCGCCGCAATCCCTCGCGGATCGTCCGCCCGCGCATCGCCAGATCAAGCATCTCCGCGGCCTCGAAGCCCAGGCGCTGCGTGGGAAAACTGATGCTGGACAAGGCAGGCCAACTGACCTCGCACATCAATTCGTCGTTCCCGATCCCCAGGACGGCCACCTCGTGCGGAACCGACAGATTGCACCAGCGGCAGGCGCTCAGGACCCGCTCGCCGAGCTTGTCGTCGAAGGTCAACACGCCGACCGGTTTCGGCAGCCCTTGCAGCCAGCGAATCAACGGCTCCAGGTGTGATTCGCCTTCGCGCAGCCGCTGTGAAAAGGCCTGCAGACTGCGACCGCGCTGGCCCAAGTGCGTGGCGAGTCCCGCCCGCCGTTCTTCGGAGGCCAGCGGACCACGGACGCCGCAGTAGCCGAAGTTCGCCAGCCCCAAGCTCACCAAGTGCTCGGCCGCCAGCCGGCCTACGGCCTCGTTGTCCAGGCAGACGACCAGGGGAATGTCCAACTCGCCCAGCGCCGTGTCCACCAGCGGGATGGCCAGACGTTGCGTGGTGTCCACCAACCGCTGGTCGGCGATGTAGGCGATCGCGCCGTCCGGCCGCAGCCGCTGGACTTCCTGAGCACCGCGCGAGCCCCCTTCACGAACCAGCAGCATTCGCCAGCCGCGACTACGTGCGTATTGTGACACGCCGTACAGGCGTTTCCGCCCGGCTCCATCCCGGGTGTCGACGCACACGGCGACGCTCCAGCCAGCCCGATCAGCATTGCGTGCCACGATCGATCCTCCTGCGCTGTCCAAAAATGATATGTATTTGGCAATATAAGTCATCGCCTGGGAAACCTCAACCGGCTACATTGGCGGCGAACAGAGAGATCCGCGCCGCGCGCGGGGCAGGCGGGTGGCAGCCAACGCACTCAGGAACAGGGAACCACGCATGCGTTTTTCCGACAAGGTCGTCTTGGTGACGGGCGCCAGCCGCAATACCGGCTGGGGGATTGCGGCGAGGTTTGCCGCGGAAGGCGCCACGGTGTTTGTCAACGGCACCACGGCCGACGGCGTCGCACGGGCGGTCAGCAAGTTGCCTTCGCGCGGCGGCGAACGGCTGATCGCGGCGCCGGCCGATCTGGGCGACCCGGCGGCCGTCGACGCCCTGTTCGCGCTGATCCGCCAGCGAACAGGGCGTCTGGACGTGCTGGTCAACAACGCCGTCTTGCAGGGCATCGGCCATGCCTTTGAGGACACGTCGCTGGAACTGTTTGAGCAGGTTCTGCGCGTCAATCTGGTCGGCCTGTTCCACGTGTCGCGCGAAGCGGCGAAGATGATGATCGCTCAGGGCGGTGGGGCGATTGTGAATATCGGCTCCAACGTGTCCACCCGCGCCATCCGCAACCGCAGCGCCTATGTCGCCAGCAAGGGCGGCGTGGACGGGCTCACGCTGGCCATGGCCGTGGATCTCGGGCCGCGCGGAATTCGCGTCAACACCGTGGCCCCTGGCTACATCCACACCGAGCGTTGGGAAGTGCTCTCGCAGCAAGACACGCTCCGGCGGCGGGCCAATATCCCGTTGGGCAAAGAGGCGTCGGCGGATGAAGTCGCCGCGGCCGTCCTGTTCCTCGCTTCGGACGAGGCCGCCGGAATCCACGGCGCTCGGCTCGTCGTGGACGGCGGCTGTTCCGCCCAGCACATGCCGGTTGATTGCGATCTCTGAGGCAGCCCGATGCACACCGCGCCCCACCCAGTTGCATTGCCACGCCCGCCGCACCGGTTCTATCGCTGGGAACTGCTGGTGCTGCTGTGCGGGGCGTTCTTCTTGCACCAGGGCGATCGGGCCATCTTCGGCGTGCTGCTGTCCTCGATCCAGAGTGACCTGGGGCTCACCGACGCCCAGCTGGGCATGATTGGAACCGCCTTGTTTGTGACGCTGGCGTGCATGATGCCGGTGGCGGGCTACGTGGGCGATCTGTGGAGCCGCAAGTGGATTGTCGTCTGCAGCCTGATCTTCTGGAGCGCGGCCACAGGCGTGACGGGGATGGCCCAGGGCGTGTTGTGGCTGATCGCCTTCCGCAGCGTCGCTACGGCGGGCGGCGAGTCGTTCTACGCTCCCGCCGCCTACCCGTTGTTGGCCGCCTACCATCAGCAGACGCGCGCCTTGGCCATGTCAGTGCATCAAGCCGCTCTCTATCTGGGCTTGATGACGAGCGGGTTCTTGGGCGGCGAGATCGCCGATCGCTGGGGCTGGCGGTCGGCCTTTTTCGTTTTCGGCGGAGCGGGCATCGTCCTGGGATTCCTCCTGGTCTTCCGGCTCAAAGACGCTCCGCACGCCGCGGCCTCCGGTCCCACGACAGATGCCCGGATCGGGCCCGTGGAAGCCTTGGGGATCATGTTTCGGACGCCGACCGCACTCCTGTTGACGGTCGGCTTTGCTGCAATCGTGTTGGTGAACAACGCCTACGTGTTCTGGGCGCCGGCCTTCGTCGAGGAGAAGTTCGACCTGCCGGCCAAAATCGCCGGCCGCGACGCGATGTTGTATCATCACTTGGCAGCCTTGGTCGGCGTGTTGATCGGCGGCCGAGTGGCGGATGCGTTCGTCGGTCGGCGGCGCCAGTTTCGCTTGGAATTGCAGAGCACCGCGATGCTCTTGGGCGTCCCGGCGATTGTCGGGATGGGACTCGCCACAAGCCTGACGGCGACCTGGATCGCGATGGCGACGCTAGGCTTCTTCCGCGGGTTGTATGAGTCGAATACGCACGCCTCGCTGTTCGACGTCATCCCGCCGCGGTATCGCGCCTCGGCCGTCGGCATGTTGGTGATGCTCGCGTTCCTGGCCGGGTCCGTTTCTCCGTGGGCGTTGGGCCAGTGCCGCGAGATATTTCCGACCGGGCGCGGGTTATCCTACGGTTTTGCGGCCCTGTCGATCGCCTACCTTATCGGCGGGCTGGCGGTCTTGGCGGCCGTCAAAACCACGTTCTTCCGGGACTACTGCGAGGAGTCACCTTCGACATGAAGATCACCGCGCTTCGCCCGCTCTTGTGCCACGCCTATCGGACCAACTGGGTATTCGTCAAAGTCCTAACCGACGAGGGGCTGTACGGCGTGGGCGAGGCCACCCTCGAATACCGCGAACTCACGGTGGCCGAGGCCATCCGCGAACTGGAGCGGACCTTCGTCGGCCGCGACCCGCACCAGATCGAGGCCCTCTGGCACGAGGCCTACCGCAGCACCTATTTCCGCGGTGGCCCCGTCTTTCAGAGCGCCCTTTCTGCCGTCGAGATGGCCCTCTGGGACATCAAGGGCAAGGCTCTAGGCGTGCCCGTCTATCAGCTCCTTGGCGGTAAGGTCCGCGACTCGGTCCCGTGCTACGCCAACGCCTGGTTCGCACCGGCCAAGACGCCCGCCGAGTTTGCCGAGAAGGCCCAGGCCGCCGTCGCCGCGGGTTTCGCCGGCCTCAAGTGGGACCCGTTCGGCTCCGCGTACCTGGACATCGCCAAGGCCGACCTGCGGGTGGCCTTGGACAACATCGAGGCCGTCAAAGGGGCGGTCGGTGATCAGGTGGACCTGCTGATCGAAGGCCACGGCCGCTTCAATGTGGCCACCGCCGTGCGCATCGCTCGCGAGTTGGAACGGTTCGACATCCTCTGGTTTGAAGAGCCCGTGCCGCCCGACAACCTCGAGGCCCTTCTCGAAGTCAAGCAGCGCAGCCGCGTGCCCATCGCGGCCGGCGAGCGTCTCTACAGCCGCTGGGAGGCGAGTCGTTTTCTGGAGCTGAGTTGCGCCGATTTCATCCAGCCCGACGTGAGCCACTGCGGCGGCATCGGCGAACTCAAGAAGATCGCCGCCATGGCCGAGGCTCGCCACATCGCCGTGTGCCCGCACAATCCCAGCGGCCCGGTAGCCAACGCCGCCACGCTTCAACTCGCCGCTTGCACGCCCAATTTCTTCCTCCACGAAACCATGGCCGTGGACGTGCCGTGGCGTGCCGAGATCTGCAGCGAACAGGTCACCTTCACCCAAGGACGCATGCGCATTCCCGACGCCCCCGGCCTCGGCATCGACCTCCACGAAGAAGCCATCGCCGCGCATCCCTACCAGCCCCGCGACCTGCGGCATTATACCGGCCAGCTCACGGACATCCGGCCCGCGGATGCGACGAACTACCTGAGTACGAAAACCCAAGGTGCATGATGATGAGAACTCACACAATCTGGATGATGGCGGCAATGCTCGGGCTTACCTCGGTGGGCTCGGCGCAGGTGATTGACACCTCGGAGACGCGGGTCCAAACCACGCTTGATCCCGGTCTCCAACGGATCGGGACCATCAAACCGCGGAGCGTCACCGAGATCACTGGGCAGAACTGGTGGCTGGGCTGCGAAACGCTCGACCGCGACTTCACGAGTTGGGACTCCTACAAGGACTACCTCGTGCCGCTGGGCATCAAGCGGATCCGCCTGCAAGGCGGCTGGGCCAAGACCGAACGCGATCAAGGCAAGTACGACTGGCGCTGGCTGGACCGCGTGATTGACGACGCGCTCGGCCGCGGGCTGGAAATCATCCTCCAGACGAATTACGGCAACCCGATCTATCCCGGCGGCGGCAGCCGACATCTGTCCGGCGGGTTCCCCACGTCCGATGAGGCCTGGGCCGCCTGGGACCGCTGGGTCGAGGCCATGGCCACGCGCTACAACGACAAAGTGCGCGACTGGGAAATGTGGAACGAGCCGGACGGGAACAAGAATCACACGCCCGATATGGTCGCCGACATGAACATCCGCACGGCGGAGATCATCCGGCGCGTCATCCCCGACGCACGGATCGCGGGCGGCGTGTTGTGCGGGCCGAAGCCGGATTTCGCGGAAGGCTGGCTGAAACGCGTGACATCGTTACAGAAGCAGACGCTGTTTACCTGGTTCATCTACCACGGCTACACCCGCAATCCCGACGAGGGGCATTACGAGAACGTCGAGAAGCTCAAAGCCTTGTTCCAGCAGTATGCCCCGGCGATCAAGCTGTGGCAGGGTGAGGCCGGCACGCAGTCGGAGTTCTGCCTCGGCGGCGCGTTGAGTAAGTACCCGTGGACCGAACTGACGCAAGCGAAGTGGGACACGCGCCGCATGCTGGGCGATTTGAGCCACGATGTCGAGTCGCTGGTCTTCTCCATCGCGGACCTGGATTACAACCGCTGGGACGGGTACCAACTGGGCGACATGGATCGTTACGGGCTGGTCAAGACCGACAAGCAGTACCGACTGCTCAAGGTGAAGATAGCCTACTACGCGGTGCAGAATGTGGTCGCGGTGTTCGATGACACGCTCGAGCGGGTGCCGGATCCACCGTGCGAAGTCAAGTGCGCGAAGGAAACGGCATGCTACCTCTACAAACACAAGCCGAGCGGCCGGCGACTGCTGGTGTTCTGGGACAAGTCGGCCGTGCCGTCGAACGGCAACGACACGGTGAGTGCGACGATTACGTGCGTCAAGGGCGACATCACCGACCCGGTCTGGGTGGACACGATTACCGGCGGCATCTTTGAGATTCCGCAGGAACGGATGATCGTGGAAGGCGAAAAAATGATCTTCCAAGACATCCCCGTCTACGACGCGCCGGCGTTCATCACCGACAAGAGTGTGCTTAATGTGGTGCCCGCCAACCACTGACGGAGAAAACAGAAAGAGCCGATGAGACGAAGAATGAACTGGGCGGAACCGTGGATCCTGCTGCTACTGGCGACCGGAACGGCCCAAGGCGGTGAGATCGTTTTGTTCGACGGAGCCATCCGCGAGGTGGGCGATAAGCTGTACGAGATCCGCAGTCGCCCCTGAAGCAACCGGAGAACCGCTTCGCTATTTGCCTGTTGACAGTCGCCACGCCCGACGAATCGCCTCGACTTCTGGCGGCCTGGTGTCCACCACTCAACCACGAGAGCACTGAGCATGAACACAACGCCATCCACACGCCGTGATTTTCTCCAGTCGGCCGCGTGGGCCGTTGCCGGAGCCGCCCTCGGTGCGCGAGTACAGGCGGCCGATCCCGTCCCCGCCGATGCCGCGCTCCAACACCCACAGTCGCCGCGGTCGCCCAAAGCCCCGCTGGCGGCGCGTCTGGTACGCCACGGCGGGGTCTTGAAGATCGAGATCGATGGCACGGTCTTCGATCCGTTGGCCTACCGCTCGTACCGACCCACGCCCGAGCTGATCCGCGGCTTCGCCGGCACCGGCCTGCAGCTTGCCAACGTGACCCACACCGGCATGTTGTGTACGCTGGATGTGCCCTATTCCTTGTTCGGCGAAGTCTGGACCGGTCCGGAGCAGTTCGACTGGAAGGCATTCGACGCGCAAATGGAAATGTTCGAGGCCAACGCTCCGGGCGCGTACTACAACCTCGCGCTGCAGCTCGACACCCGCGATTGGTACCTGGCCGCGCATCCGGAGTGCTCCAACAGCTACTGGAACCTGGTCGAGACCGCGGGCCATGAACCTTGGCGGGCGGACACGGCCGCCTCGCTGCAAGCCTTCCTGCGGCAGATCGAAGCACGCTACGGCGACCGCGTGTTCGCCTATAGCCTGCTCTGCGGCTCGTCCACCGAGTGGTACACCAACTCGCAGGGCCGCGGACGGCCGGAGGCAGAGATTCGCGAGCACCCGATCAAGACGGCGAGTTTCCGCAACTTCACCGGTGACCCCACGGCGACGATGCCGCCGCTCGAAGTTCTGCAGCACACTTCGCACGGCGTCTTCCGCGATCCGGTTGCGGATGCGGCAGCCTTGCGCTACTGGCGGTTCCACCACGAGATCATCGGCGATGCGATCGTCTACTTCTGCCGCAAGGCCCAGGAGGTGTTGCAGCATCGGAAACTGCTCGGGCTGTTCTACGGTTATCTGACGCAGCTCAACAGCGAGCGACTGCTGCAGGAGGGGCACCTGGGCTACGAGCGCGTCTGGAGCTGTCCGGACATCGACATGATCTACGCGCCTGCGAAATACGGGACACCGCGCAGTTTCGAGGGTGCCAGCGGCTACCTGCTCACCGTGGACTCGCTGGACCTGCACGACAAGCTGGTGTTTCACGAGGTCGACCACACCACCCACGTCGCCCGAGACACCGTGGAGAATGGGCGGAAGATCCCCGGCGGGAACACCAAATTGCCCACCGCCTT
>CAIYOB010001510.1 GCA_903927685.1 uncultured Planctomycetaceae bacterium | reverse complement strand
GGGCTTGGTCAGCTGCGACTGGGCCGTGGGAATCTCGCGGACTTGCTTGACGATCAACTCGCCCGGGGTCATCCGCTTGAACTCGAGGTCGAGCGTGAACTCGGATTTGTCCGGATACTGTTCGGCGTAGCCTTCCGCGACGCGGGCGATCAGCTGCATCAGTTCGGTGTAATCGCTTTCCCACGTCATCACGGTGCCGCCGATCGGGACCAAGGTCGAGGGGGTGCGCACGTACAGGTACGGGACCTGTCCCGGACCGAAGAAGGCATTGACTTCCTCGGCGATGGCGCCGCCTTCCGGATTGGTGACGCTGAGGGCGCCCAACTGGGTCACGATGCTGGCCGCATAGCTGACCTCCTGGTAATCGCCCCACTGCGACCGGGTGAACTTGAAGGTGACGACTCCGTTGGCCATCTCCAACTCGTCCGGGAAATTGTGATGCACCAGGATCGCCATGCCGGTGTCCTGTTCGCGGACGCCATGCCGCAGCCGTTCCAGCCACGCGTTCTCGTTGTAGAAGCTGGCGAAGACTTTTTCGATCGCCCGCAGCACCCCCTTTTCGTCAGGTTCGTTCGGGTCGGCGTGGGATGGCCCCTTGGTGTCGGCGTCGGTATCGTCGGCGATGCAACCGCTAAAGCTGTCGTACAGGCCGGCGCCGGTCAACTCCTGGGAATCCTCCGCATTGCTGGAACTGCGAAACCGCAAGAACTGGTCGTGCGGCACGTCCGGAAACGCGGCGATCAATTCGTCGAGGATCCGCGTCTTCTGCGCCTCCGTCCACTTGACCGTCTTGCGGATCAGCGTATTGACCTCGGCCAGCTTCTGACGGGCCAGCGTCATGTCGGGCGGGTAAGAGAAACTGCCCAGCCGAGCGTCGATTTCCTCCCGCAGTGTCCGGCCGGTCGTCGGATGCAGATTGGACATGAACGCGTTCCACAGGTCAAACGAGAACGCCATCGCCCGCTGGGAGTTGTCGGGGATCGTCCGCCGCAGCAGGCCGTAGTTCGCGGCTTTGCCGCCAAAGTACTCGATCTGGTCTGGCGTCAGGCCGGTCGCGTCCTCGAGCCACTTGCCGTATTCCGCGGTGGGAATGACGTTCGCCCGAGCGGGCGTCTGCAGCGCCGCAAGTTGGTCGGCCACCGAGGACGGCGTGAGTGGGGCATCCAGCCGCGACACGGCTACCCGCCCGAGGCTCGCCCGCAGCAGCACCGACTGGCCGGCGAGTTGCAGGATCCGCTGTTGTTCCGCGGCGTCCTGCACCCAGGCAAACGGCAGTTGCTGGTTGCGAGCCAGAATTGCGACGTGCGAGTTCGGCGTCGCGGGAGTCAGCGTAATGATGCCCCGGACGTACGGCACCTCCGCCGGGACTCCGTCGGTCAGCAACAGGATGTCGGTGGGCCGGAGACGACCGTCGCCATACGCGGCCTTGATGTCCGCGGCGGGGATCTGCACCAGGCGGCCCGTGGCCCAGCCTTCGGCATAGGTGACGTTTCCCCGCGCCCAACGGGCGGAATCAGCGACGGTGATGCCCTGGGAAGCGAACCAGCTGCGATCCGCCTCGGCGGCGGCCGCCTGTTCGTAAGCGGGCATGTACAGCACGGTCAAGGGGGTATCGCTCTGCACCGCGGCGACGATGGTCTGAATCCAGGCCGCAACATCCTCGCGGGGGTAGGCGTCGTGTCCAACCAGTTGGACGGCGAGTTCTTTCCCGTCCGGGGACATCAACACCGTGGCCATGACCACCTGCTGGCCGGCCAGATGCAGGGAGACCGCATCGAACTGCTCGCGAGTCATGTTCAAGAACGGCTCCAGGCGAGCCGTCGCAAAATCGTAGTGGTACAGGTACTTGACCGAGTCCTGGAAATAGACCGTAGCCGGGTCCGATGTCAGGATGTGGCATTTGACGTACCGCACGCCGTTGAACCCAGCGGAGTAGTTGGCGAAGGGCTCGTCCAAGTAGCTGATGCTCGTCTTGCCGTCCGGCGGATCCGCTGGCACGAGGGCCGACGGAACGGCTGCAGCCAGCAAGTTGCTGGGCAGCGGACTCTCGGTGGACGGCAGAGACGTCTGGCGGCCCGCGTCTTCCGACAGCGAGTTTTCGCCGCCGGGCAAAGCGGTCGTGAGTCCGCCCTCGACAGTCGCCTCGCCAGCGGCGGGCGGGATGTTGAGGGCATTGACCAGTTCCAGGGCATCCCTCGGCGTGACAATGAGATCTCCATTGACGTCGACAAACGCCAAGCGAGAGCCGGACTCGGGCGATAGAACCTGGGTGCCGGCATTCAGCTGGTTGATCACCAACAGCGCGTCTCGGGGTGTTGCCCTGCCATCGGCGTCCACGTCGAGCGGGTTGTTCTGATTCTGCCAGGGCGATGGCGTCGGCAGAGTCGTTCGCATTGCCTCAGCCAGCCGGCTCCAGTCTTCGGCTGGCACGAGTTCGTCCGTTCCGCCCGTCATGGCCGCGAGGCCCGCCCAGCCGACTTCGACCTCCATGTTGCCAGCCGGTTCGAAATCCGCGGCGGCGGACAGGAACGCAATTTCCGGCACCAGTTCGGCAGCTCCGGTCATCAGGCACCGGCTCTCGAGCTGTTCGGTCCGCCGTTCCCGCAAGGCATTTCGCTGTCGCAACTTACGCTTTTCTGATACGGACTTTCGCCGACGGATTCGCAATCGAAAACTCATGGACTCCCCATCATCTTCCAGCCAGAGAACAGAACAGTCTTCCGCTTGTGCACGGCGGCACCCGCCGTCGATCATTCGGGTATAGACGGCGGCTTGAGCCCTAAGTTCCCCGGGGCGGTCGCCGAAGGAAGGCTATCGTCTGACGGCGACCCAACGGGATCGCTATCGTCTGACGGCGACCCAACGGGGGCGATTTGGCTCGCAACCACGCCGGATCCCGTGCCCCGCGCTCCCCGTTGGGTCGCGGTTAAACGAGGAAGCGATTGCGTGACCGATCGCTACGGCTGGCCGGCCAGCAGCTTCATGATCTGCAGTGCCTGGTCCATCAACGCGGGAGCCTCGTCGGGTGGGATCCGCTTGCCCCGATGAAAGACGAGCTTGTGGCCGCGGGCCTCGAAAACGAATCCCCGGCCCGCCCGTTCGGCAAACCACGCTCGAACTTCGGCGTTGAAAATCCGCCGGATCGCCGGTTCATCCTCACCCTGCAACACAAACGCGGCGGAGAATTGCGGGTCCTCGGAGAAATCAATGTCCTGTCCGCCGAATAGAGAGCCGAGGGCATCCAACCACTTCGCTTCCGGACGCAGGCGGCAGTGAGGTACACTGAACCGGTCGCTTTCCAGCGCACAAATCGTCTGATTGTGGGTATGCGAATTCTTGCCGCTGCCCGTGATAAAACGAAAATCCCCGACCGCGATCCGGATTTCTCCGGACTCGACGGCGATCACGTTCCAAACGCGTTGCTTCCGTCCGGTCTGGAACATCTTCAACTGGCCAAACCGGGACAGCACCGAGTTGCCTTCGCCCAGAAACTGCATCCCGGGCCGCGTCGCGACGGCTTTCCAAGCTTCGCTGCGTTTCTGCTCGTTGCGGCTGGAGATTACCGTCGCGATGACGCCCAAGACCAGGAACACTGCCACAAACCCGAAAAACCACAAGGCATCCACTTTCCGTCTCCCAAGAGCCAATTCGGTGAGGAGCTACGATTCAATCACTGCCGAGGACTTTCACCGTCTCGGCGGCCAGCGACACGCAGATCAGTTCCCGATCGTTGCGGGCGTACACGCAGCGGTTGGCAAAGGCGGGATGGCTCCACCAGACGCTGCGGCCAAACGCGAGTCCGGTCGGTTCCATGATTTTGGTGCGGCTGATTTCACTGTACTTGTCCGGCGTCAACCGGGCGATGATCAGTTCGCCCGTTTCGCTGGCCAGGAAGAACCGCTCGCCGTGCTTGACCAGAAAGGCGCAAGCCGAATGCTCGGGCCGTCCGCTCGTGGTCGTCGCCGCGTAGGTGGTCCACAGTTGCTCGCCGCTGGCCAGCGCGACGCAGCGCAGTTCACCCTTGCCGTCGACACCGTACAGGTACTCGCCTTCCAGAAACGGCGTGACCATGACCGGGCCGAGGCCCTTGCCCCTGGCCCCGCGCCAAACGACCTCGGCCGTGGGCGGTTCGTTGCCCAGTCGCAGCAGTACGGACTTGTTCACAATCCCGCCGGCGAACAGGTATGGGCCCAGTTGCCGCGGCGTCGCGATCCCCATCGCATAGTTCGCATCCAACGGGACCGACCAATAGACCTGGCCCGTCTGAGGATCCAAGCCGTTGATCGCTTCGGCATGCCAGATGACCAGTTGCCGCTTGCCCCCCGCGGTGATCATGGTGGGCGGGCAATACGCCTGCTCCTTGGCCGTCAGGGCCCGCCACAGTTCCTTGCCGGTCCGCTTGTCAAACGCCACCGCGATGCTGCCCTCACCCCCGACCACGCAAAACAGCTTGTCGCCGTCGACCAGCGGATGCCCGCAATAACCCCAGAGCGGCGTCGCCGCTTGATAATCGTGCTGGAAGTTGTGCGACCAGACGAGGGAGCCGTCCGCCGTGTTCAGGCAGCGCAAGTCGCCTTGGGCCCCCAGCGTGTAGACTCGCTCGCCATCGACCGTCGGCGTGGCCCGCGGTCCGGCAGCGAACGAAATGTCGTAGGCGCAATCGTATTCATGCTTCCACAGCACCGCGCCGTCCGTCGCGGCCAAGCACCAGACCCGTTCCCGGCCCTGCAGTCTGCTGCGGCTGTTCGGATCCGGCGTCCGATCGCCTTCGGCCAGATAGTCGGTGACATACACGCGTCCGTCCGCGACGGCTGGGCCCGCGTAGCCACCGGCGACCGGCGCCCGCCACAGAACAGGCAGCCCGCCGTCGGGAAACCGCTCGATAATCCCGGTTTCCCGCCAAACGCTATCGCGATTCGGCCCCAGCCACTGTGGCCAATCTTCGGCGCGACAGACGGCGAGCGACACCAATACCATCCCGATCCCGGCCAACCATCGCTGCAAAGTCGTCTTCATGGCAGATCCTCGCTTCATCAACACCGCATCCACCAGCGGCTCGCTGCACTGTATCGGGGGAACCACTCCTGCGGATCTCACCGGCTCCGACAAGCATTCTCGCACTTCGAGCAGGAACTGCCAAGGACTGTCCGGCAGCCAAGGATGGTTCGAGCGACTATCCGAACGAGCTGGATTCCGGCACCGGCGGCAGTGCCGATGCGCGGCTTGGCTCGCTGAAGAGTGGGCTGACTTCAAGAGCGTCAATTCCAGGCTATCCACCATCAATCGCAGCGGATTCGCGGTGTTGCGAATCGTCGGCCAACCAACATCCAGCTTGTTCAGGCGGACGTGGGGATCGAGCCGGGGCCGTTGAACCGCCAACGGAGCCTCGCAACGGGAGGAACTCTCCTGGTGTATCACCCGGTGGTTCGCATGCCGGCGGCAACACCCTGGATGGTCAGGCGAATCAGGTGCGCCCACTCCTCGGCGTCCGGCGTGGCTTCCCCCGCCACCGCCCGCAGTCGGCTTAACAAATCGATCTGCAACAGATTCAGTGCGTCCACAAACGGGCTGCGCCGGGCGATGGATTCCCGCAGCCAAGGCACGTCGTCCAACAATCGCGGCTGGCCGGTCGCCTCCAGCACCGCCGCGGAGCAGCGCTGGTACTCGCTGACGATCAGCGCGGCGAACTGCGGCCCGTCCGTCGCCTGGGCGGCGAGCCGGAAGTAGCCCCCGGCGATGGCGAGGTTCGTCTTGGCCAGCGCCAGCACGGCGTTATCCACCGAGGCGCGAAAGAACGGCCAACGGCGATACATGTCCGTCAATTCACGGCAGCGCTGGGGCGACTCGGCGCGGAGTTCCGCCACGGCACTGCCGAAGCCGTACCAAGCCGGCACGAGGCAGCGGATCTGCGTCCAGGAGAAGACCCAGGGAATCGCGCGCAGGTCGCTCAGCGAGCCCCCGGCCTTGCGCCGAGCCGGACGCGAACCGATCGGCAGTTGTTCGATCTCGCCGATGGGTGTCGCGTGGCGAAAGAAGTCCACGAAGCCCGGCTGTTGGGTGAGTCGACGGTATGCCTGGAACGAGCGGTCCGCCAACCACTGCATGATCTCCTCCCAACGGCGCGTGTCCGTGGCGGTCGTCCGCATGCCGGCCAGCAGGACCGACCACGTCACCTGCTCCAGGTGTCGATGCGCCACCTGCAGGTCGTCGTAACGCTCCGCCATGACTTCGCCTTGCTCGGTCAGACGCAGCGTGCCGTCGAAGGTCGCCCCCGGCAGCGAGAGGATGGCGCGGGCCGTCGGACCGCCGCCGCGTCCCAGCGAACCGCCGCGGCCATGGAAAAAGGTCACCGCCACCCCGTGTTGCAGGGCCACCTCGTGAATCTGCGTCTGGGCGTGATACAAGGCCCAACAGGCGGCCAGATAGCCGCCGTCTTTGGTGCTGTCCGAGTAACCGATCATGACCGTTTGACGCTGCCCCTGCGCTTCCAAGTACGACCGATAGGCGGCCACGTCCAGCAAGGCGGCCATCGTCGTCGAGGCATCCCGCAAATAGTCGATGGTTTCAAACAGGGGAATGATCGGCAGATGCAAGGCGGCGTCACGCGGGTCGCCGCCGTCGACCGTCCGGGACCACTCCCACAACCACAGCACCGCGAGCACGTCGCTCGCCGTCCTCGTCATGCTAATCACGTAGCCGCCCAGAGTTTCCGGTCCACCGGTCCTCAGCGTGCGCCGCAGCAGAGTCAGCAGTGCCAGCGTTTCCCGAGCCGCGTCGGACAAGGCGGTCAAGTCCCGGATCCAGGGGCGGGCCAGAGACTCCAGAAGAACCCGCTGGCGATCGGCTTCCGGCAGCGCCGCGAAATTGGCTGCGACGCCGGCATGCGCCAGCAGTTCGGTCATCACCGCCTCGTGGTGCCGGGCATCCTGCCGAACATCCAGCCGCGCCAGGTGCAGGCCGAAGACTTCGATCTGATCCAGCCAACGCTGGATCTCGCCCTGCACCAGCACGTCGTTGTGGGCCCCCGACAGGCTCCGCTGAATGATCCGCACGTCGTCCGCCAGTTCGGAACTGGAGCGGTAGGCTCCCGCAGGCGGCGGCGCACTGGGACGCAGTTGGCCGGAGGCGTGCAGTCGCCAGTCCACGATCACCAACCAGCGGCGATACGTTTCGGTGGGCGGAATGCCCGCAAGCAGGCCTGCCAACTCCGGCCAGTTGGCCACGGCGGTTGCGATCGCCTGGTGCAACTCCTCGCTGACCGGTGCCTGCCGCGCCGAGAGACTCAACGAACCGAACAAGTTGCAGACGGTCTCACGCTGCTGGCCCACGGCCGCTTTGCGCAGCCAAGCCAACGTCTGCTCGGTCACGTCGGCCGTCACGCCCGGATGGCCATCGCGATCGCCGCCGATCCAGGAGGCAAACCGCAGGAACGGCGGCACGCGAAACCGCTGCTTTGGATAGAACTCAGCCAGGGCTTGCCGCAAATCCTTCAAGACGTCCGGCACCACTTCCCACAGCACCGGCATGATGCTCAACCCGCGCTGCACCTCCTGGATGACGGTGGGCGGCCAGGGGCGGATGAAGTCGGTCTGCCAAAGCTTGGTCAGTTCCGCCTGGAGATGCGCGTCCAGGTCCGCGGCCTCGCGCGGCAACAGCTCGCCTTCGTCGAGCCGCTGCAGCAATTCGCGGACTCGCCGCAGCTTGCCGCGGATCGCACGCCGTTTGGCTTCGGTCGGATGCGCGGTCAGCACCAATTCGATGTCCAGGCGGTCGAGCAAACGCTGGACCTCGCCGGCTGCCAGACCCTCGGCCGCCAACTGGGCGACCGCGGCGCGGATCGACTCGGCCCGCGGCGCGGGATGCGCCGCGCGTTCCCGCTCCCGCAAGATCCGCACGCGCTGCCGATCCTCGGCCACGTTCATCAGGTCCAGGAAAATCGACAACGCCCGGGCGACCACGCGGCGCTCGACCTCGGTCAATTGGGCCAGCCTGAGCGTCAGTTCCGGCTGCGCCGCCGGGCGGCCAGCGTACGCCGCCTGAGCCAGCTCGCGGACCTGCACGACTGCGGCCAGTCCCTCCGGGCCGGCGATCTGTTGGATCGTCTGGTCGAGCCTTGCTTGCAGACGCGAAACGGCCGCGTCGAGTTGGTCTTCGGATTCAATTGCCATGGGAATTCGCTGGATATTTCACCACCTGATCGACGCGTTTCCTCCGAGCGCTCATCCGTCACGGCCGAGCAAATCCAGCAGCCGTCCGACCGCCTGCTGCGACTCCAAGGGGTGCCGCAACCGCAAATCCCACTGCACTGCGTAGCGATTGCAGCGGCCTTCTTTTTCCACCGCCAGATAACCCGCCTCCGCCAACTCGGCCACGATTTTCTGCACCATCCGCTCCGTGATGCCGACGCGCTGGGCCACCTCCCGCAGCCGGATTCCGGAGTCGCGGTAGATGCACAACAGCACATGGGCATGGTTGGTCAGGAACGTCCAAGCCGGGCCGGCGGAAGTCGCTGCGTCGTCCGCAGCCGCGGACCGCGCCGGGCGAGCGAGCCGCTTTCTTTTCATATTCTGCCGATACCAAGCCGGTCAATTGGCGATATAAAATTCACGAACCAAATTTCGCATATTTTAGTCCCAAAGCGGCGAACGGAAAAGGGCCTGCGGATGGGAACTTGGGAACTCCTGCGGACGAGTCTGGCGTCGCCCCTAGGCTTGGCCTTGGCCCTGGGTGGGCGACTCGTAGCAACGCTCACGAAATGACTTCCCCATTTCGGCCCAGTTCGTTGAACGCCGAGCCGGCAGGCGACGGCGGATC
>CAIYOB010001509.1 GCA_903927685.1 uncultured Planctomycetaceae bacterium | reverse complement strand
CGTCGACGAGGTCGACGAGACGGCCGCGGCCATCGAAACCCTGCTGAAGCAATACCACGACCAGCCGGACTATGCGGTCGTGGTGCCGAAAGAACTGCTGCGGCAAGCGGAGCGGACCCGGGCCATGTTCAACGTGCTGCTGGTCGTGATCGCCGGCATTTCGCTGCTGGTCGGTGGCATCGGGATCATGAACATCATGCTGGCGACCGTCACCGAGCGGACGCGCGAGATCGGGATCCGCCGGGCCTTGGGCGCGACCCGCCAGCACATCGTGCAGCAGTTCCTCACCGAGACGGTCGTGTTGTCCGCCGGCGGCGGGTTGCTGGGCGTGCTGTTCGGCTTGCTGTGTGGTCCCCTGTTCCGCGGCTTTCGTTCCAGCTTGACGCTGCTGAACTCGGAACTGCTGCCGCCCGTCGTGCACAACTTGGAGCCGCGGATCGCTCCTTGGTCCGTTGCGCTGTCTCTGATCATCTCGCTCGGGGTGGGGATTCTGTTCGGCGTGTACCCGGCCCGCAAGGCGGCGTACATGGACCCGATCGAAGCCCTGCGCCACGAATGAACGGCAACCCGTCCATGAACCAAGCCGCGCCGCCCTGGCGAATCCTGCTCGTCGAAGATGACGCCGCCCTGGCCGCGATGGTGGCGGACTTTCTGGCGCCGCACGGTTTTGACGTGGCGTTCGAAGCCCGTGGCGACCGGGCCGTCGGCCGGATCATCCTCGAGCGTCCGGACGCGGTCCTGCTGGACCTCACGCTGCCCGGTCGGGACGGCTTGGCGGTCTGCCAAGCGGTGCGGGCGGACTATCGCGGCGTGATCATCATTCTCACCGCCCGCGGCGAGGAGATCGACGAGGTGCTGGGGCTGGAAGCCGGCGCTGACGACTACCTGGCCAAGCCGGTTCGCCCGCGAGCACTCTTGGCACGGCTGCACTTGCATCTGGGCCGTGCGTCGCCCGTCGAGCGGCTGGGCCCGCCGTTGACGGTCGGGAGACTGGTGGTCGACGCTGGCCGCCGGAGCGTGGAACTCGCCGGCGCCGTCGTCGACTTGACGACCGCGGAATTCGATTTGTTGCACTTGCTGGCCAGGCACGCCGGCCGCCCGCTCAGTCGCCAGGAAATCTACGAGCAGATCCACGGGATGAAGTACGACGCCCTGGACCGCTCCATCGACCTCCGCATCTCCCGGCTGCGAAAGAAACTCGGCGATGATCCCGCCGAGCCGCAACGCATCAAGTCCATACGAGGCGTCGGCTATCTGCTGTCGGTGGAATCATGACTTGGCTCTTCGTCCGCTTCTACTTGTGCGTGCTGCTCGTCCTGTTCTCGGCGTGGTATATCTACGCCCGGGCCCTGAAAGGACGGGCGGAAGCCGACACCCAGCGGGTCATTCTGGCGGCGCACGGCGGCGGTGCGCGGTTGGTGGCGGGGATCCTCGACGCCGCTCTGCCGAGCGGTCGCGACGCGGCCCTGCAGCGTGTGCGCCAACACTTCGGCTATCCGGTGGAAGTGCTCGCGGGGAGCGCTCTGCCGGACCCCGCTGCGGCCGACCTCCGCCGCGGCTTTGACGTCGCCTGTCTGCGGTTGCCGGAAGGTCACGCGGTCGTGGCGTCACTCGCCGGCGGGGCGGATGCCGTCCGCCTGGGGCCGTTTCCGGACTACGATCTGCGCGAGATCGAAGCTGCGATCGGAGGCTGGATGCAGCTCACTGCGGACACCTTGGCAGCGGCCCCCCGGGAGCGGCAGCGGACCGCGTTGCAGGACCTGCAGCGACGGTTCGAGATCCCTCTGGCGGTCGTGAACCGCAACGAACTGCCCGCCTGGCCGCTGGGACGCCTGGCAGCCGGGGAACGCGTCGTCTTCTATCCGCACGGGCCGCCGGCCGAGGACCGCTGGCTGGCCGCTACGCCGCTGGCGGACGGCGGCGACGTACTGCGGTTCGGGCCGTTCCCGAGCTTCGAGCGCATCGAGCAGAAAGCCGCCACCACGACGCTCGCCCTGGTCTTGCTGCCCGCGGCGCTGGCCATTGCCCTGCTGCTCCGCCCGGTTGCCCGGCAACTGAACCACATCGAGCACGCGGCCCGGAAGATCGCCGGCGGCGATTTGTCGGCGCGGGTCGAGCAGCGCCGGGTCCGCTCCGCCAGACGCTTGGCCCGAGCCTTCAACCAGATGGCGGACCGCACCGAAACGCTGGTTCGGACCCAGCGCGAACTGCTGCAGGCCGTGTCGCACGAGTTGCGGACGCCCCTGTCGCGGATCCGCTTCGCGATCGACTTGATCGCTACGGCCGGCGACGATGCGGAGCGGGCCCGGCGGCTGGCGGCGTTGGAGTCCGCAGCCGAGGACCTGGACAAGTTGGTGGGTGAACTGCTGACCTACGTGCGCATGGAGACCGCCCAGCCGGAAGTTCAGCGGGAACCGCTCGCCTTGCGCGAGGTCCTCGCCGAACTGCTCGCTCAGCACGCGGCGCTGTATCCGGCCATCGTGTTTGAGCTGGACGACGGGGTCGGCGATGAACTGGTTGTGTTCGCCGAGCGGATCGGCCTGCAGCGGGCCTTGGGAAACCTGTTGAACAATGCCGGACGATTCGCCCGGCGCCGGGTGACGATCAGCGCCGCCGCGACGTCCGATGCGATCATCGAAATCAACGTTGATGACGACGGAGACGGCATCCCGGAATCCGAGCGGGAGCGAGTCTTCGAGCCGTTTGTGCGGTTGCCGCAGGAGGCGGCGGAACGCGGCGTCGGTCTGGGGCTGGCACTCGTGCACCGGATCGTCTCGCAACACGGCGGCCGCGTCGCGGCCCTGGCCAGCCCGGCGGGCGGCTGCCGGATCCGGACCCTATGGCCCGCACGGGCCTGACCGCGGCCCAGGTTCGTCCCGTGGCTCAGAGACGGCCGCTGGCCGTCCGCGACGCAAGTGCCCGCCCGTTGGGCCCTACCACCCTCCCGCTCGCGGCGAAAACCCTGAATGCAGTCGTTTGTGAGTCGGCAGCATGATGCTCAGCCCAAGAGGTCCTGCGCTGGGGGACGGATTGGCAATCCGTCACTACGTGGTGAATCATCCCGGCCACCAGACGCGGATTGACCGGAGCGTGACGGGGACGGCAGGCACGGAGCCGGCTACCGTGGAACTCGGCACGCCGGAGTCCGGGTCCGCGACAACCAAGGAGCAACCATGAAGGCCATCCGCAACCTCACGCTCACCTTGTCCATGCTGATCGCGATTTCGCCGGCCCAAGCGGCGGAGGAGGTCACGCTGGCTTCCGGCCAGCAGGCACGTCTGCCGATCGTGGTCGGCCCACAGGCGTCCGAGCGGACGAAGGCGGCGGCCCAAACGCTGGCCGACTACCTGGGGCGGATCAGCGGGGCGGTTTTCACCGTCACGCCCGGCGACGGCGCGGCCGGCGTGGTCGTGGGCACTCCCGGGGATTTCTCCCGCTTGCCCTTTCCGGCCGACTTCCCCGGCGGCCCGCGCGGGCGGGAGGACTATCTGCTGCGTTCCGCCAGCGGCGGCCTGTGGGCGCTGGGGGCCAGCGACCTGGGCGTCCAGCACGCCGTCTGGGATCTG
>CAIYOB010001508.1 GCA_903927685.1 uncultured Planctomycetaceae bacterium | reverse complement strand
CTTCTCGAACTGCTGGCGGGCGTCGACCAGCATCACGCGGCCCCGATGACTGGCCGGCTTGTCGTTCCGCAGCAGCCAGATGTAGGTGAAGATTCCGGTGTTGTAAAACAACTGGTCGGGCAGCATGACAATGGCGTCCAGCCAGTCATTCTCCAGAATCCAGCGGCGGATTTCGCTCTCGCCCGATCCGCAGTCGCCGTTGGACAGCGGCGAGCCGTTGAAGATGACCGCGATGCGGCTGCCACCGTCCTCCGCCGACGCCATCTTGGCCAGCATGGTCTGGAGGAACAGCAGGGATCCGTCGTTGACCCGCGGCATCCCGGCCCGGTAACGCGTCTTCTCCAGCTTGCGGGCTTCCTTCTCGTAGCCGTCCTTGCCGCCCCAGGTGACGCCGAAGGGCGGGTTGCTCAACATCCGGTGGAACTGCCACTTGCTTTCCGGCCACTGGTCGCCCGGTTCCCTGCTGTGCGGGTCGTGCGGGATCAGCGAGTTGCCGAGGCAAACGGTCGCTTGCTGGTCATTCTTGATCAGCAGATCCGCCTGGCAAACGGCATAGTTCGTGGGGGACAACTCCTGCCCGTGGACGGTGACGAACTTCTCGACCCGCGTCCTCTCATCGGGCGTCTCGGCTCGTTCCAGCAAGTGTTCTTTGGCCACGGACAACATGCCGCCCGTGCCGCTGGCCGGATCGTAGATGGACAAGTGACGATCGGGGATGGGAATCGCCAGCAGTTCGACCATCAGCCGGATGACTTCGCGCGGCGTGAAGTGATCCCCGGCCTCCAACCCGTTCTGTTCCGAGAACCGCCGGAGCAACTCCTCGTAGACGTAGCCCATTTCCAGCCCGGACAGCTGGTCCGGGCCGAGCGCCAGTTCCTTGTATTGGCTCAGGAGCGGGGCCAGTCGGTTGTTTTTCACCATCTGGCCGATGGTGGCCCGATAGTTGAAGTGCTCGATGATGTCATCCACGTTCTTCGAGAAGCCGTTGAGGTAGGCGCGAAAGTTGTCCTCCAGCAGCGCGTGGTCCTCCTCGTAGACCTTGCGCAGCGTCCAGTCCGTTTTGTTCGAGAACGGACACTGACGGGGATTAAGTTCCAGGTCCTTGACCAGCTTGGCCAGTTCCTTCTCCGTCAGCTTCGGCCGCTTGGCCAGCACCTCGGCGGCTTTCTTTTCCCGCCAATCGATCAGCACGCATTCCAGGCGGCGAATGACGATGATGGGCAGGATGACGTTCTGGTATTCGTACGACTTGAACTTGCCGCGCAGCCGTACCGCGGATTTCCAGATGTCGCCGGCCAGATTGTCGAGCTTGGGTTTGTTCAGGGAGAGCGTCATGGAGGTCCAGGGGCAGGTTGACAGAAATCGGATCGCAGGACGTCAGCCACGGTTGTCGTCGATCGACTCCGTTTCCGTGCGTTCTGCTATGGCGATATCCTATCCCGAACCGTAGGTTCCAGGCAATGCGCGACCAGGATTGTCCAGCCCGTGCGGCGACTGGCTTCGAGTCCGACGCCGCGGTCGCCGATGACCTGCAGCGTCTTCAAGTGGCTTCCCGGAACCACACATCCTGCAGCAGTTGCGGACCCCGCGGCCCGGCGGTCAGGATGTTCTGGCTGTCGGGCACCGGGCAGCCGGCGTTGGTGGTCAGTTTCGTCGCGTCGCTCATTGTTCTCCTCCTCGGGTTGTGCGGTGCCGCCGGGGACCGCGGCGGTTAGTGCTTCTCCTTTTGACATTGGGGGCAGATGCCCATCAGCTGAACGGAGAAATCGGAAACCTCACAGCCGTTGGGCTTGCCCTTGGGCTGGGACAAACCGTCCCAATCGGCACTCTCCCAAATCCACGATCGTATGGCAGCGTTCGCAAACCAAGTCACGGTAGCGATACACTTTGGCGTCGAACCGTGTCGCCGCCCCGGGGTGGTGCTCGCGGCGAACTTGATCGAGTTCCTTGAGCCCGTCGATAATCTGCAAGTTCATGGAACGTCAGTCTATGCCAAATGGCACTTCAGGTGACCTTAGAGAGCACCGATGGGCTCACCGCGATTCGCGCTGGCCGTAGACGCGGAAGTCCTGCAGGGCGCACACGCCGGGCGGGCCTAGCGTGCTGAAGTCTTCGTTCTTCGAGCCGGGGCTCAGCTTGCCCAGCCGGACCGCCGCTGGATCGCCCGGGAACTCGCTGCGCGGGAAGCGGGCCAGTTCCTGCCAGGCTTGCTGGGCTTGGGACGCCTGCACCACAAGCTCGCGTTCCTCCAACTGGATCGCCAACTGGGTCCACAGTCCGGGCAGATTCACGCCCTCCAGGATCTGGCGGCGGCCATCGTCCACGCCGAAGCGTCCTTCGGCTCGCAGGTTGACGCGCAGCACCTGGCCGGACGGCCAGACCAGCGTCATGCCCGGCCCCCAGGATGCGCCGCCGTCCGTCCGCTGATCGATGCGGCAGACGACCAGCTGCGCCTCGGTAGGCAGGGCCCGCTCGACATACGCCGCGACGTTGGCCGCGCCCTCGACACGCAGTTCGCCGGCCGTGGCCACGATCGCCGTGCCCGGCTGCGGGGAATGCACGACGGCCCAGTCCCGGTGCAAGGGAACCGTTGTCAGCGGGTCT
>CAIYOB010001507.1 GCA_903927685.1 uncultured Planctomycetaceae bacterium | reverse complement strand
GTTTGCGGTCGGATACGAGAAATCCGGCTCCAACCGTCTCTTCCCCGCGGACACCTGGTGCGAGTTGGCCATGTCCACCGGGGACAAGACGCTGGTCGAGAAGATCGTCAGCGAGTTGAACACACCGCAGCCCAACACGCCGATGGAAACTCGCGTCTGGTATCTGGAGGGCGGGCGCCGTTACGCCGATTCGCTCTTCGGCGTGCCTGTGCTCGCCAAACTGGCCAAGATCACCGGCGAGCACAAATTTGGCCAGAACGTGGGTGATCGACCAGCCGTCCTGAAACGCGAGGATTCGCACGAATACGTGACCGGCACTTTCCTGCTGGCGGCCAGCGAAATGTACAAGCTGGCAGGCGGCCTGCCAGCGGAGGCGGCGGGAGAACAACCATCATGACTCACGTGCTGACCCTCTTGGCTCTGCTACCGGCCACCGGTCTGCTGGCCGGCCAACCAGACTTTCAATCCCAGTATCTCGCCGTCGGCCTGTCGCGCAGCGCGCCGGCGTTCAGCCTGTTCGCGGTGGATTCTCCTGCGTGCTGGATGACGTGGAGGCCAAGAAACGATGAAACGCCTGACCCTGCTCACCATCCTGCTGCTCGTCTTCGGATTCCCGCTCCAGGCCGCCGAGCGCAAGCCAGCGTTGTGGGCGGTCTACTACGCCTGGTATCAAACCCGCGGCACGTCGAGCATGTGGACCATCGACGGGACCGACAAGCCGCGTTCGAAAGCCCAGCCGCTGATCGGCTACCACGACAGCG
The DNA here is from genome assembly GCA_903927685.1 of uncultured Planctomycetaceae bacterium. The sequence goes on along the minus strand of CAIYOB010001507.1, from coordinate 10,265 downwards.
ACGATCCCGAGGTCGTGCGGTGGCATATCCAGTTGGCCAAGGCCGCGGGCATCGATGCGTTCCTCGTCTCCTGGTGGGGCGGCGCAAACATCAGCGGCGCAGCCTTCGAAAAGGTAATTCTGCCGGTGGCCGCGGAAGAGAAATTCAAGGTCGCCCTGTGCAGTGAACTGGCCCAGTTCCACCACGATGTCACGGTGCTCACGCGGCAGACGAGCGACGTGCTGCGGCGGACAAAGGACAGCCCGGCGTATCTGCGAATGGACGGCAAGCCCGTGGTCTATCTGTACCAAGTCCCCTTCGCCCCGAAACTGACGCCGGAGACGCTCGGCCAGCTGTGCCGCGGCGTCGAGGCCGAGATCGGCCCGGTGTACTGGATGATGGACAAGGTCACCAACGTCGGCAACCGCGGGCTGAACTTTCCCGACGAGTGGCTGAAGATTCCCGAGATTCCGATGTTCGGCTTCTACGGCACGTTCAGCATCAAGCGTGTCTGGAAATACGAAGATCTGGCGCCCGACTACGCCCGGCTGGTTCAGCAGGCCCATGCGGTCGGCAAGAAAGCCTTCCTGCCTGCGCATCCCGGCCACGACAACAGCGGTTTCCGCCCCGACGACTTCTTCGTCATCCCGCGCGACGACGGGGCGACGCTACGCGGCTATCTGCGGGCGGCCACCGACGCCGGTGCGGACGCGATCCTAATCACCAGCTTCAACGAATGGCCCGAGACGACGATTGTCGAGCCCTCCTCATCCTGGAGCGATCCGTACCTCTACCTGAAGGTCCTTGCCGAAGGGAAAGGCGTGAGTTTTGTCGCACCGCCTCTGCCGAGACTCCGCTGAAAAGAAGTGGCCGGCGAACACGACGGGGGTCCGCGCCGCCGGGCCTGGCGAGCGGGCGCGTGGGTATGTTGCTGCCCGGTTCTTCCAGGACACCGGAGTCCTTCCCGGCAACGCCGGTCTCATCATCGAGCCGGGTCGCGTGACGGTGCCGTCGCTGCTCGAACAAGCGGGCTACACCACGGGCGTGCCCAGTCCCGAACGCCCGTTTCAAAGGAGCCCGCCAGTGCGGTGTGCGCGGCGACGCAATCCACTCGTGCGACGGGATATGCTCGCGAGTTTCGCCGCGCTGACGCGCCGCGAACTGCCCGAGGCCGCGGGCCCGGACAGCTTCAATGTCCTCCCTGCGCTTCGCGGCGCGAAAGCCGGGCGCAACCAGCTTGTCGAGCAAGGGGGTGCAAGGAACTGGCATTGCGTCAAGGCCCGTGGACGCTCCTTCAAGTTGCTGATAGAAAGAAGGGCAAGCGAGATGACGGTCAGAACGCAGAGTGATACCATCCCAGCGGCGGCAAGGCCAGGTCCGATGAGCCGCCCGCCAAGAGGAAACGGAAGACGCAATGAATCGATCAACGCGTGGAGCAGACCATGCAATTACTTCGATTCCTGGCACATGCCGGAGGTCTGCACGTGCCAGTTTTCTTTTGGCGGCGGCAGAGCCATGCTCAGACGCGTCAACCTCGCGGGGTTCGCTCCCCTCCGCATTCGACATCCAGACGGCGCTGGGGTGGAGCCTGGTGCGCGATTCCTCCGGCGGACGGCCTCCGCTGATGTGGATTCCGCACTTGAAGACGGAGGACAATGCGCTGCGTGCCTCCGCGGCGGCGTATTCCCGGGGGTACGTGGCCAGCCTGGCGGTCAGTGACATCGCCGCCGCCACCTCGCTTTTCTCCAGCAGTTTCGCCAATGGATTGTGCCGAACGCCTGAGAACGACTGGCCAACCCAACACGAAGGGGCGAATTCCGATGCCAACATATCCGCTGTCTTCCCAGTTTCTGTTCGCTCTGGTCACCCTGACTTGCCTCCAGGCTGATGAAGGCAAGGCCCTGCACGATGCCTCCACACGCGTCCTCAAGCCGGGCTCAGAGTTCGGCACGGCGCTGAAACCAGAGGCGCTGAAGATCGGCACCACGATGGATGTGGCCGTGGCCGGTGAGCATGTGCTGGCGATCGGCCAGGGCGAGCTTCGAGTGCTGACCACCTCTTCCGAGGGGAGGCCGGCGCTGGTCGGAAAACTCCGGGGGCTGGGCAACACGCGGCAGATTGCGGTGGCGCGGGGCCTGGCCTTCATCACCGCCCGCGAGGATGGCTTGTTCATCGCCGATGTGAGCGAGCCTGCGGCGCCGCAGCTCGTGCATCACTACGACACGGCGGAGCTGGCGACGGCCATCGCGGTGTCGGGCGATGTGGCGGCGGTCGGGAATCGTTTCGCGGGCATCGAGCTGCTCGATGTCTCGACGCCAGCGGAGCCCAGGCACCTCTCCACCGTCCGCGTGGGCGAGGTGCAGTCGCTCGTGTTTCACGGCACCTGGCTTTACGCGGGCATCTGGTCGGAGAAAGCGGTGGCGGTGATCGACGTGAGCAATCCTTGGACGCCCGCGCTGGTGAAGACCGTGCCGCTCGACGGCCGTGGCGATGGCCTCGATGTCAGCGGGAGCCTGCTCGCGGCGGCCACCGGCCATCATGCGCGCAGCCCCCGCAGCCCCCAGCCGGGCGATGCAGCCTTCGGGCACGGACACGGCGCCGAGTTCTTCGACATCTCGAATCCCGCCGAGCCGCGACGCCTCTCCGGCGTGAAGTTTCCGCCGTTCTATCGCCTCGGCATGGACATGTGGGGCGTGGTGCTTGCCAGCGGTCACGCTTTCGTGAATGACACGCACAACGGCTTCTTCCTGATCGACGTGCGCAATCCCGCGAAACCGCGCAACGTTGGCTGGGCGCAGCTGCCCGTCGTGAGGGGCGATCCCAGTCCTGTCGCGGGCCTCGCGGTCACGCGGGGACGCGTGTTTCTCGCGGGCGGTTTCGACGACCTGTATCTCGTGGAGACAGGGCTAACGGATGCCGAGCCTGTTTTGGCGGAACAGACCCTCCAGGTGCCCGCAAAGCCTGCGGACGCACCTGCGCACGGATTGCCGGCGTATGTTGTGAACGGCTCTATCCGCTCCGTCCTGCCCTGGAAGGATGACGTGCTCCTCGTGGCCGCCGGATCGGCCGGATGGCACATCGTGCGGCAGACCGACAACGGCTTTGAGCGCATCGCCGAATATCCCACGCGGGGTTTTGCCCGCGACGTGGCATTTCATGGCGACAGGGTCTTCGTCGCCGAATCGCTCGGCGGCCTCTCCATCTGGCAGAAGCAGCCCTCAGGCGGGATGAATCGCCTCTCGGCCTACGAAGTGCCTGGTAAATCCATCACTCAGGTCGTGCTCGCCGACGAAGGCCGCATCGCCTTCCTCGCCGTCGGCGCCAACACGCTGCACGTCATCCAAGTCGGCCTCGCTGGCAGGACTGAACTCGTGCTCGAAGAGACGCCCAGCAGCGGCCTCTTCTACCGCGACCCGTTCTCGCCCCTGTCGCCCGACGGTAAACACATCCTCGTGCAATGGCACACGACGGGCCTGCATGAGTTCGCCATCGAGAACGGCACGGTGAAACGCACCGGCTGGACGTTCCCGCACGCGATGGATACCGAATGCGGTGCGACGCCGTGGAACGACGGCTGGCTCGTGACCTCGCGCCGCGGTTTCTTTCCGCTGGCGCGGGATGCGCAACGTTCACCGGAAACCAGCGGTCTCCGGCGCGGCAACGGGCAAGCATTGCCCGGCAAGCCCAGCACCGATGGGAAAACGCTATTCATCACCGATCCGTTTCTCGGTGAGGTAACGGCGCTTGACCTGACCGATGACAAAGCGCCGCGCCCCATTGCACAGCTTCATCTCAGCGGCCATCCTGGCCGCGTGAAGATGCACCGCGGCCAGGCGCTCATTCCGGCGGGGCGGGATGGCTTGCTGATGTGGCCAGTGGCGGCGCCAAGCCAACCACGTCCCGAACACGCTCCACGCGATCCCTGACTGCGGCCTTTCGCGCCAGCGTCAATCTGCAACGTGCCCATCGGGCTCCGGCGCTGTTGACATGCATCGTCCGGCTGGTCGCCAGCCCGTCAGTCTCACCGGCGACGGCTTGAGTCGCATCGGCCAGAGCGCGGCGAAGATGTCCATGCTCGGCGGGACCATCCGTCTCGATGAAAAGCGCGACGTGGCTGGCCGAGATCAACCGGCTGATCGTCGCGGCTGCGCCGGGGGGCACGTCCCCTCCTCCTTGGCTCGCGGGAGATACCCGACTGGCAGATTGCGAAACACGAGTGACCGCCCGCCGCGGCCGTGGGCTAGATCTGGATGGCCCCCCCTGCCTTCGGCCCATCTTCCGAAGACCCTCTATGATGCGGCGGGCATGCTGCCAAGGTCGGGGAGCGGCGTCCCCGCCTGCCATCCGGCAGTTTTTTATGGGGGGGCGCAGAACTCTGCTGTTTTGCGCAAAATACATGCTACCTACACGCCTCCGATTCGCCATGATAAGGACCATCGCCAAGCCTGCATGCAGGCGTATTGAGGAGACCTGCCATGACCGCTTCGCACCTCACTCGTCGTCAGTTTGTTAAGTCCGCTGCCGCCGCCTGCGCCGCCCCGCTGGTGATCCGCGCATCGGCGTTGGGAGCGGAAGGCAAACCGGCTCCCAGCGGGCGCATCACCGTCGGCATGATCGGCGTCGGGCGTCAGGCCAAGTACTACAACCTCAAGCAGTTCCTGGAAATGTCCGATGTCCAGGTCGTGGCCGTCTGCGATGTCGATACGTGGCGGCTGGACAATGCCCGGCAGCAGGTCGCGGAGGCCTACGCCAAGAACCGGCCGGCAGGCACGTTCCAGGGGTGCGCCACGTATCGGGACTTTCGCGAGCTGCTGGCGCGCCAGGACATCGACGCCGTGATGATCTCGACGCCCGACCACTGGCACGTGCCGATGGCCCTGGCCGCGTTCGAAGCCGGCAAGGACGTGTCGCTGGAAAAGCCGATCACGCGCAGCATCGGCGAAGGCCGCCAGCTGTGCGAGGCCGCCCAACGCCTGGGCCGCGTGTTCCGCACCGACAGCGAATTGCGATCCTATGCGCACATCGTGCAGGCGGCCGAATTGGTCCGCAACGGCCGGATCGGCAAGGTCCACACCGTGACGGTCGGCGTGCCGGGCAGCGATGTCGGCTGCCCGCTGCAGCCGGACATGCCGGTGCCGCCGGAACTGGACTACGAAGCCTGGCAAGGACCGGCTCCACGGGCGCCATACACCGAATTCCGCGTTCACAAGCCCCAGGCTTACGAGCGGCCGGGCTGGATGCGGCACCTGTACTACTGTGACGGCATGATCACCAACTGGACGACGCACTGGAACGACGGCGCGGCGTTCGCGACGGGCCTGGACCGCACGGGGCCCGTCGAGATCGAGGCCACCGGCGAATACCCGCCCGCGGACAGCTTTTGGAACGTGCTCCTGAAGTTCGACGTCAAGATGCGATTCGCCAACGGCATCCAATGGACCTACCGCACCGAGAAGCCGTACTTCAAGATCGAGGGCAGCGACGGCTGGGTGTACGCCGAGTACTCGCAGCTCAGAGTCAACCTGGGCGGTCAGGAAGGTTATCTCATCTGCAATGACAAGAAGGTCAAACCTCAGCCCCCGCTGATGCCCGCTTCCGTGATCGGCCCCGACGAGACGCGGTTCTACGTCAAGACCGACAAGCAGGACTTCATCGACGGCGTGAAGACGCGCGGCGAGACGCTCGAACCGGCGGAAGTCGGCCACCGCGTCACCTCGCTGGGCCACCTGGGCCAGATCGCCATCCAAGTCGGCGGAAAGCTGCGGTGGGATCCCGAGCAGGAACGTTTTCTGGACAACGAGAAAGCCAACGCGATGATCGACCGGCCCATCCACGCACCCACGGCGTAATCGAACCAGGCCGGATACAACAAGAAACCTGAAACACGGAAGACAGCCATATCATGAACCCATTTCTCATCCGGTCACGCGCTTATCTGCTCGCTTGGTGGGGAGCGGTTGCGGCCGCCGCGGGAGCCGCCGCTTCCGAGGCTTCCAGTGAGCCAATTCGTCTGCAACCGTTCGATTTGCGCGAAGTGAAGCTGCTCGAAGGGCCGTTCCGTGACGCGCAGGAACGCGACAAGGGCTACATCCTCCGCGTCGAGCCGGAGCGGCTGATGCACTGGTGGCGGGCCAACCACGGCCTGCCGTCGAAGGCCACTCCTTATTCCGAGTGGAAGGCGAAGGACTACGGCTGCCAGGGTCACTACGAAGGGCACTTCCTGTCGGCGTGCGCAGAGATGTACCGCAACACGGGCGACGGACGCTTTCGGGAGCGGCTCGACCAAACGGTGGCCATCATCGCGGAGGTGCAGGCGAAGGTCGGCTCGGGCTTCATCGCCCCGTTCCCGGAGAAGTGGGTGCGCATCATGGCGGGCCTGGAGCCGCGACCGGCCGACTTGGGGCGTCTGCCCGTGCCGTGGTATGCGCTGCACAAAGTCTATCAAGGGCTCCTCGACGCCCACACCCTGGCGGGCAATCCGCAGGCGCTGGACGTCATGCTCAAGGTCGCCGCGTGGCTGGAGAATTACTCCGCGCCGATTAGCGACGAGGCATTTCAGAAGATGCTCGACGAGGAACACGGCGGTATCAACGAGGCGTTGGCGAACCTCTACGCCATCACCAAGAACCCTGCGCATCTCGCGCTGGCGAAACGCTTCTGCCAGCGCCAGGTCATGGACCCGCTGGCCCGCAACGAGGACCCGCTCGACTGGTTGCACGCCAACACGCAGGTGCCGAAGTTCACCGGCTTCGCGCGCATTTATGAATTCGCCGGCGAAACGCCGTATCGCGACGCGGCGTGCAATTTCTGGCGCTACGTCGTCACGGAACGCAGCTATGCCAACGGCGGCAACAGCAACCACGAGAAGTTCACGCCCAAGGCTCAGCTGTCGCTGTCGCTCAGCGCCGGCAATGCCGAGACCTGCAATACCCACAACATGCTCAAGCTCACGCGCCACTTGTTCGCGTGGCAACCCAGTGCGACAGTCGCCGATTACTACGAGCGTGCACAACTCAACCACATTCTCTCCTCGCAGCATCCGCAATACGGCACGGTGGCTTACTTTCACGGGATGCAGAGCGGCAGCCGCAAGGGTTTCAGTCCCGGCTGGGTGAGCTTCGCCTGCTGCCACGGCTCGGGCATGGAGAACCACGCGAAATACGCCGACAGCATCTACTTCCAGCGCGGCGGCGAGCGGCTCTTCGTGAACCTCTTCATCGCGTCCGAAGTGGACTGGAAAGACGCCGGCCTCGTCGTCCGGCAGACCACGAAGTTCCCCGAGGAAGCCGGGACCACGCTGGAAATCGTCTCGGCGAAGAACGTCCAAGCCACGCTCAGCATTCGCAAACCGGCATGGGTCACGGACGGTTTCGCCGTGCAGGTGAACGGCGAATCCGTGCCGGCCACGCCCGGCCCCGAAGGGTTCGTGGACCTCGCGCGTACTTGGAACTCCGGCGACCAACTGGCCGTCGCGCTGCCGATGGCGCTGCGTTGGGAAGGCTTCCGCGACAATCCCGACCGCGCCGCGCTGCTCTACGGCCCCGTGCTGCTCGTCGCCAAGACCGACCTCGGCGGGCGTTACTCGGTCGCGCGCAAACCCGCGAACAAGGCGCTCGCGGCCATCCAGCCCGCCGCCAAACCGCTGCACTTCACCGGCGATTCCGCGGTGTTCCAGCGCGACCTCGCATCGAAGCCCGTAGCGTTCCTTCCGCTCTATCAGGAACACCAGGACGCCTATATCGCATATTGGGACTTGCGCGACGAGACGCAGCTCGCCACCGAACGCGCCGCTTACAACACCGAAGCCAACCGCTGGACCCAACTCGCGCCGCGCACGGTGGATATGGTCTTTTTCGACGCCGGCACTCCATCCGCCGCCAGCACCATGCCGGGCCGCTTAGCGAGCGATCCCGCCTTGCCGCGCACTGCCGGCGCGAACCGCACCGAGAAGGATCACAACCTCGAAGCCCACAGCGGGTACAACCACGAGTTCAACGAACCGTCGCGGCTCATCGCCGGCCTGTGGCAGACGTTTCGCACGGCGGAACTTGGCCCGGACCGGTTCGGCTGGACGCTGGCGGTCGAGCCCGGCAAGCCGCAGCAACTACTCGTGCGTCTCTGGTCGCCACCCGCGGGCGACCCCGATGCCCGTCGCGCCACCCACGCCGGTTTCGATGTGCTTGCCGTCGGCGTCCAATCCAGCGACTCGGGAAAGACGCAGGCCCAAGCCGAAGCCACCACCCAAGGCAACCAACTCGACACCGGCGCAAAGGCGCAGACCCTGCCGCCGTTGACCAAGCTCGGTGCCATCGGCTCGACGGGAGCGGATGGCGCCTTCCGCGACGTGACGTTCCCGATCCCCGCATCGCTTGTCGCCGACGCCGACCGTCTTATGGTCCGCATCGTCCGGCAGAAAGGCCAGGTTGGCGGCTTGGTTGCCGAAGTCCGGGTGTTGAGGGACGGACCATGACGACACCCCGCCTATGTGTACAAGGAGAATGTGTGCAAACCCGCCGCTTGTCCGCCGAGACCCTGGCCGACAGCCGCCAGTTTCCTCCGCGGTCCATCACGTTGCTGTCCTGCGAGCGAAAACGTTGAACCAGCCCCGCAATTTCCTATCGCCGCCACGCCGTCGCCACTGCGTCTGCCGATCCGCCATGACCCCGTCGCGTTTTTCCATTCGTGTCCTCGTCGCCATGGCGGCGGTGCTGGTGACGGCTGTCGCCGGCGCGGCCGACAGCCGAGCCGTAGCGACCGGCGGTCGAGATGCCGGTGACGTCAAGTCAGCGCCGACCGACGCGCAGGTGGACCCTCCGATCAATCGAAAGGCCCTGGTTGCGCGACACAATGTGGTGTTGACCGCGGCTTCTCCCATGGACCAGCCGGCGAACAGGGGTGGGGGCGAGTTAGCGCTGCAGGTGGGCAATGGCGGTTTCGCCTTCGGCTTCGATGTGACCGGCCTGCAGACCTTCTACGGTAATACGATGTCGGATTGGGGCTGGCACTCGGACCCTCTGCCCGCGGGGACGAAGCTCACAGACTTCGCGCTCCAGGAGTACCACGTCCAGGGACGCACGGTCAGCTATCCGACAAGGAAGGACGGCCAGGAACAACTGTATTCTTGGCTGCGCAACAACCCGCACCGATTCAATCTGGGCCGACTGGCCATGCGGCTGACGGATAGACAGGGCAGGGCGGCGGCTGTGACTGACCTCCAAGGGCTTCGCCAGGAACTCGATCTTTGGCGCGGGCTGGTGAAGAGCGTCTTCACCTTTGATGGCGAACAGGTGACAGTGGAAACGAGCGCGGATCCCCGGGCCGACGCGGTCGCGGTCAAGGCCGATTCCAACCTTCTGCGCGATGGGCGGCTCACCGTGGAGTTGGCCTTCCCCTATGGCAGTTCCAGTCGATCGGGCGGCGTCTGGACACGTCCCGACGCGCATCGGACCACCGTGGTGCCCCAAGGGGAGAACCGGGCCGACTTTGAACGCGTGCTGGACGGCACGCGATACCAGGTGGCCTGGGCTTGGACCGGTCACGCCAAGGTTACCTCGACCGGCCCGCACGCCTTCGTGCTGTGTCCGGCCGTCGGTGCCGCCAATCTGGCGTTCGTCTGTCGCTTCAGTGAGACGGCGGATGCCTCCCCAGTCCCAGATGTCGCCAACGTGTCCGCGGCGAGCACTCGCGCTTGGGAGGACTTCTGGATGGCGGGCGGGGCGGTCGATCTCTCTCTCAGCACGGATCCGCGGTGGCCGGAACTGGAGAGACGCATCGTCCTGTCGCAGTATCTAATGGCCGTGCAGGCGGCTGGGGACACGCCGCCCCAGGAGAGTGGCCTGTTCAACAATGGCTGGGCGGGGAAGTTCCATGTGGAAATGCAGCTGTGGCACCAAGCACAATGGGCATTGTGGAACCGGTGGCCGCTCCTCGAACGCAGCCTGGGGTGGTACACGAAGATCTTGCCGCAGGCGCGGGCGACGGCGAAGAGCCAAGGCTACGCCGGCGCCCGGTGGCCCAAGATGGTGGGGCCGAACGCGGTTGAGTCCCCCTCACCGACGGGTCCTCTGCTGATCTGGCAGCAGCCCCACCTGATCTTCTACGCGGAATTGGATTACCGCCTGCATCGGACGTCTGCCACCCTGCGAAAATGGGAGACGATCGTGGAAGCCACCGCCGACTTCATGGCCTCCTATGCGACTCTCAATCCGGCAACAGGGAAGGTCCTCGACGTCTGGAAGACGAAGTCCGGATTCTGGGGCTGGGATCCACCCCTGATGGCCATGGCG
>CAIYOB010001506.1 GCA_903927685.1 uncultured Planctomycetaceae bacterium | reverse complement strand
TGCCATTGCCTGCCGAACGACTGGCCCAATTTGCCGCGTTCGTCCAGCAAGTAGCCTTCGATGTACAGCCCGACGGGGATCCCTTGGCGCTGGACGTCCGCAATGGCCGCGCGCAGGGCAGGCTGGCCGCCCTGCAGGAAATCGAAAGGCGAATAGTCGCCGGTGCGGCCGTAGATGCGGCCATGCGGTCCGCAGTTGCCCCAGTCGAACAGGTGCAAGTAGTCGACGCCGCCGAACTCGCAGACGGCTTCGTCGACCGCTCGCTGCAAGTGGATCTGCCGGCCGTCGTACAGCGGGTCCAGCCAGTGCAGGAACCGTTGGCGGAAATTGAATACCTCGCGAAACCAGGCCTGCCGCGGCGCAGCCGGTTGGTAGACCGAGTGCAGCCAGTCGCGATACGCGGAAAAGCCGCGCAGCCAGAATCCGTCCGTCAGCTGCAGCACCGCGCGCGGCGTCTGAAAGTTCGTGCCGGGCGCCAGCGTCCGTTCGGCGTACTCGACCGCCAGGTGGAACTCGGCGCCGGACTTGTCCAACACGTAGTGCTTCCACTCGCAACCGGTGTCCTCCGTCCGCAGCGAAAGCCCGCGTCCGTCGCCCGGGTTGAACGTATCCAGGAACTGCAACGGAAACAGCCCGCAATACCGCTCGCGGTAGTTGCACGCCCGCTGGTCGAACGCCGCCCCGCGTTTGGGAACCAGGTAATACGCGGCATCCTCGCCCGCCGACAACCGATACGGCCCGATCCGCGGTGCGACGAGCGAGACGCGACGAGGCACCTCGCCTTCGTTGGCGAGCGACGCCCGGACGGCCAGGCTCCCGGAACCGGCGGATTCGACCGACAGCTTCAACGTCAGCCCAGGTACGTCCGCAAAGGCATACTCGGCGGTACACGTGTCGGCGGCGGCCGAGACGCCGCGCAGCTGGAAGCCCGCCGACTGGATCTCCGTCCCGTCGACGATCAAGCCGACCAGCGGACTGCGGCCGGACAGCAGCTGCCAGCCGCTGGGGCGGTGCTCGAGGCGTTTCCAATCCGGTCGTCCGGCCCACACGATCTCCGCGACCAGGTCGCCGCTGCCGATGGTCAAGGCGTGGCCGGCCAGCGTGCACTGCCGAATCGGCGACGCGGGAAGTGGCGACGGCCGGTGCGCCAGCGGCGGCGAGTCTTCCAAGGCCTCCGGAAAACCGCGTTCGCCCGAAACTCGCGCCGAACACGCGGCCACCGCAAATGCCCCTTGCCGCGTGCCGTCACAGACGACGATCGCCTGCAACCGCTTGGCATCGTCGGCGGCCGCGACCAGCACCTGGGCGCCTTCGCTCACGCCGAAGCGGCCGCTGCTGACATTCCACGGCAAGCACTCGTCGACCGTCCCGTCGGCATAGCGCAGCCGCAGCCGAAAGCGGTCCACGTCGCCAATCGCCTTGAAGCGGCCTTCGCCAAACGCCGGCTCGTCGGGACCAAAGAACTTGGCCAGCAGCAGGAGGAACACTTCACTGGCCTGGCAATCCGCGGCCAGCGCCAGTGGCGATTTGTCCTGGACCGCGGTGGCGGCCACCGACAACGGGGCTGCGCTCAGCCGAAAAGGAATCCCTTCGATCGTGACATCCTGCGTCTCCGGCCAGTCGGTCAGCCGCAGCCGCTGGAGCCAGCGCCGGCCGTCGGCGAGGGCCGCCGCCGGCAGCGGGACGGATTGAAAGCCCGCGAACGCCGCCCCGGCCTGCCACGGGCACGTGTCGGCCAGCGGCTGGGATGGCACGCGGTTCGCGAACCGGAGGTCCGCGATCTCCAGCTCCGCTTCTTCGCCGGCGGCCTGGACCTCGCAAGCCAACCCCGTCACTTGCGTCAACCGCGCCGACACGTCGCCCAGGCTCACCCAGGCCGTATGCCAGCGGCCATCGGCAGTCAGCTCGGCGGGCGAGATGACCGTTTGATAGTCGAGGCCGCCCGTCCGCGGCTGGCCCAGCGCGCACAGGGCGTAGTGGCCATGCGGCGACAACTGGCGGCCGCGATACCGCATCACGGCGTAGCGGTAGACCGCCGGATCGACCGGAGTGGGCAGCGACCAGGACCACTTCATGCCGCGGCCAGGTGTCTGGACTCGAAACCGTGCGATGCCATGCTCCGCCGTCGCTCGCTGGGCATCAACTCCCGCCGGGTTGGCCAGCCACGAGGGCTGCGCCGGCCAAGCGGCCTCCGGCAACGGCGCGATCCAATCGGCCGGCCCGGAATCCGCTTCGCGCCGTCCGACGATCGTGGCTTCCGTCGGCGGGGCGTCAGTGAACCCGATCCAGTCCAGCCAGAACGTGGCAGTCGCTGCGGTCCCGGCCTGGACTTGAATGGCGAGCTGGTCCACGGACTCGCGCTCGGTCAAGGCGCTCACGTCCACCGCGGCGAAGTGCCACGCGCCGTCGGCGACCGCGTCCGCAAACGTCAACGGCGCCAATTGCCTGCCTGGATCACCGTCCCGCAGATAGACGAGATAGTCGCTGTGCTGCCGGTTCAGATCCTCCGCTCGATACCGGAGCACCAGCCAGGGCGTCTCGGCGAGCGAAACCCGCGGCAGGTCCCGCGCCCATTTCATTCCTTGGCCGGGCTGATCCACGTGAAAACGGGCCACGCTGTTCTCACTGGCCAGCGTCGCGGTGCTCGCCGGGTTACCAAGCCAGCTCGGTTGACTGATCCACGGCGCGAGGTCAGCCAGGTCGTCATACCAGACCAGGGCTTCGGCGGGAACGACCGCCGCATCGTCGGCGGCCGCCGACGATGCCCCCAACAAGACACCCAGCCACAAGGGAACGCGGGCAGAATTCAAGTTCATTTCTGAGGGCTCCAGGCCCGGTCACGACCACATGCTCTGGATCTGGCTGCGGATCTGGCGGCTGGTCAGGCCGCCGCCGGCCGGGGGCGGCGGCGATTGATGCGCGTCGTGCGGGGTGGCCAGGCAGGTTTGAAAATGGGCTTTCAGCGCGGGTGGAATAAATCGCGTCAGCTGGGCGAAACTGTGGCGGTCCGTGAATCCGCCTCGGTTGGCGTGGTAGTAGCGCTGAGGATGGCAGACATACAGGTGGTTCTTGGCCCGAGTCAACGCGACGTAGAACAGCCGCAATTCCTCCTCGATCTCCTCGTCGCTGCCCGTGGCCATGTCCGAGGGGATGTTGCCGTCCGCCGCGTGAATGACGTACACGACGTCCCACTCCAGGCCCTTGGCCGAGTGGATCGTGCTGAGGATCAAGTAGTCCTCGTCCAGCAGCGGTGGGCCGGCAAAATCCTCGGTGCTCTCGGGCGGGTCCAAGGCCAATTGCGTCAGCAGCGACTGGCGGTCGGCGAACCGTCCGGCCAACTGCTCGATCTGTTCCAAGTCGCGTTTCCGCGGCGTCGTGTTGTCGTACT
>CAIYOB010001505.1 GCA_903927685.1 uncultured Planctomycetaceae bacterium | reverse complement strand
CGATCGCTGTTCAATAGGTTACCCAAGTTCTGAGCGCCCACCCCGTTATTATCGCCGGTCGTCTCGGCGACCTCTCCCGTCAACGGCGAATGCACCGGTTGGCCCGACACGTCGATGCCGACGGTCGCCCATTGGATCTGCGCCAGGCGGATCGTGGAGCCGGCCAATTCATCGGTTTCCCGTAGCCGGACCTGCAGTTCGTAGCTGCCCGAGGTCTTGCCGTCGTACAGCTTGTCCTGGTTCAGCAGGTCCGCCGGGTTGGCCCCGGGATCCGCGGAATCGATGTTGCTGCTGCGGACGCGAATGTAGTACACGTTCTCGCTGCCGACCGTGCCGGGCAGGACCAGCCGCAGGCCCGCGTCGCGGGGGTTCGTGGACCACTGGTCCTGAACCTGATCCCAGGCATAGTCCGCTTGATACGCAACCGGGGCCTTCTGCAAGGCATACGCCTGTTGCGGGACCGGCAGATCGGGGTTCGTCCAGGGGCCCGTTCCGGCCGACTCGGTGACCGAATTGTCGGACATCGCATCCACGACGCCGTTCTTCTCGACGAGTTCGATCACGCTGTCCAGGGCGTCGGTGGTGCGGTCGATATCCAACCAGATTTCGGTGCCGGCGACGGCTTTGAAGCTGTAGACGTCGACGTCGCCCGGCGCGTTGATCTGCCCGTAGATGGTGAAGCCCAGACGGAGGTTCTCGTCACTGGCTTTCTCGCCCGTCGCCAACTGGCCCAGGAATTGGGAGGAGTCCGGTGTGTAATTGTCGCCCGGCGCCTGCTTTTGCGGTGATTCCAGTTCGCTGATGGCCGCCACGTTGCGGTCGTGGGCATACTGGCCGATGTGGATGCTGTTCCAGTCGCCGCGGTTGGGGCTGCTGCCACTGCCATCGCCGTTGGTGTCCCGCTGAGCGTTGCCCTGCGGATCAAACCCGGCGCCGACCTGATCATCCTTCAGCGATGTGAACACCACGGGGAACCCGGGGGTTCCGATCACCTGCAGGATGCCGCCGATGCGGTCATCGATGTCCAACGGGCGGCCGAGGACCTCGAAGCCCGCGGACGTGGCCAGCTTGATCACCAGGTTTTCCGTGGGGCTGCTCTGCAGCCGCAAACCGCCGTTGGTATGGAAGTCGGGAACATAGACCTTGTCCAGCACGACATGGACGATGTCGGTGTCGTCCCACACGGACTCGGTGGTCAATGTTTCGCCCCGCACCAGAATCCCGTTGGTTTCGTTCCCGCCCAGTCGGTTCAGCGCCACCAGTGGCCCGCGATTGCCCGGGAATTCGGTGTACCGATCCGACTCGCCGCGAGTCCGGCCAAAATCGTTCACCAGATCGGCGTTCAATGCGTTGACGTTGATGTTGATCGCCGCGATGTTGGTGCTGCTCAAGGCATCGGTGTTCTTGCGGATGACGTTGCCCACCAGGACAGGTTGCGCTCCGCGGACGAAGATCACCGCCGCCTCGTTGCCCCCGCGCCCGACGCGATTGGCGCCCACGGTGCCCCCGGTGCCGGAGGCGTTGTATTCCAGCGTGCTGTTGGTCACGCGGACTTGGGCCTGGTGAATCTCGACGGCATTGAATCCCGTGTAGCCGCCCTCGACGGCGCTGGTGGCCCCGGCCTCGGTGATCAGTACGTGGTCCAGGCTGCCGCTGGAGAGATGCCCCAGGAAAATCCCGCCCCACTTGCCGCCCGCGGGCTGGTATTGATAACGTGTGGCCGCGGTCTCGTCGTTGTTGGTATCGAAGGTCCCGCCGGCCCCCCAGCGGTCGTCCTTGCGCGAGGTGAAGATCACCTCGTGCCCCGCTTGCCCCTCGGCCACAAATTGGCCGCCCATCCGGGCCTCAAACCGGCTGCCGTCCAATTTGATCACCGCATCCGGATCGACCGTCAGGCGCGCGTCCAAGCGTGCCCGCAGCAACCCATAGGGTCTGCCGTAGTTCGTCCCGTAATCGGTATACGAACTCGATGCCCCGTCCAGTTCCGCGACCAGCAGGTACGGCCCCAGGCCGGTCGGACCGCTCCGATACAACCGTCGCGCCAGGTAACCCGCCGGGACCGCCTCCAAACCCGTGAGGGTGACCGTGTTCGGGTCGTAATTGGGGGCGGCCGTGAGGGTCACGCTGGACGTGGGCACGGAAGCCAGCGTTTCCTGACCGTTCGCGTCCACGAACGTCAGGCGGTAGTTGTACGTGGCATCGGTCAGCAGCGCCGCCCCCGTGGTCATGGAATGCGCCAACGCTACCGCGGCCACACTGGGAACTCGGTCGGCCCCGGTCAGCGTGGCCACCGTCGCGCGGCCGTCATCCGTAAAGCTGCCCGTGGAGCCATCCAACTCGGCCACGAGCGTGTAAGGCCCCAAACCCGCCGAGTCGCTGCGATACAAGCGGCGGGAGATGAACTCGCCCGAAACGGCCGGCAGGTTGCTGACTGCCACCCTGCCCGTCGCGGCCAACGTGCCGAAATTGGTCGTCGGATCCGAAGGCAAGCCTTCGTTGCCGAACGCGTCCACGAAGGTCACGCGGTAGCGGTACGTGCCCGCCACCAGAGTCCCGCCGCCCGCAATTCCGGTCAACGTGACCAGGTTGACAGCCGGCGCCGAGGACTCAAAGATTGCGCCACCGGGAGTCCCTTGGATCAGAACCGTTTCCGGCATCACATGAACGATGTCCGTGTCGTCCCAGCGGGCGGATACGGTCAACGGTAGCGTGCGCTGTCCCGCGGGGGTCGTCACGCGAATGACCAAGCCGTTGGTATTGTTGCCGATCAAGTAGTTCCCGCGGATTTCCGGCCCGACGCGGACATAGTCACTGGTGAACTCCTGCCCGGGCAGTTGAAACATCGGCGCGTTGAAGTTCGATTCCTCGAAGCTGTCCGGGTCTGCCCAAAGCGCCGCATCGGCGCTCTGCGTGATCGTGTTGTACGAAATGGTGGGCCGCGCCGAGATGATATTGATCGGCGTGACCACGCGATCTTCGGTGTCGACCGCCACGCGTCCGGCTCCGTACCGGATGTCCGCGTGATTGACGTAGTTCAGGAAGATTCCCTGCCGCTCGAGAGAAAAACGGCCCTTGGAACTATCCACATCTTGACGGAACTCGAGGCCACCCCATTGCCCCGGCGCCGGCGACGTGGGCAGGGGATTGAGGTCGACGCCCATCGATTCGTCGCGGTACGACGTGAAGAACACGCTCCGGACCGGCGTGCCCAAGACCTGCATCGCCGCCCCGCTGCGATCCACGGACCCTGGAGGGCTGCCCACGCCCACCCGAGCGCTGGACATCTTGAACAGCGCGCCTTCGTCGATCTGCAGCGTCACGCCTTTGGGCACATCCAGCGTCGAGCAGTCGCGCAAGTTCTGCGGCGGCGATCCGAAGGTACCGAGCTCGTAGGCCAAGTTATCTCCGACGGTCGCCGGATCGTTATCCAGACCGCCGTTGCCCACGATCCGAATCTGATCTCCAGGTCCGGCCTTGCTGAGCGCCGTCGCCAGGTTGTTGTACGGATCGCGCAGCGTACCCGACGGGCTGCGGCCGGAACCGGACGGAGCGACGTAGGAACGGTCGACGAAAATGGTCTCGACGCCCGTGGTCGGCGTGCCGGTGGTCAAAGGCGGCGTCGCCTTAAACCAGAAATTGTAGACGCCACCGGACTGGCCGTCGGCATCGCCGTCCACGGCGGTCCCGGTCGCGTCAACCAGGTTGGCGGTCACCTGGGGACTGAAATTCATCTTCAGGTCGTACGTGCCCTGCGACGTCCCGCCCATCCCCGAATCCCGGATCGACGGGTCGTAGCCGCTGTTGCCACTGGCGCTGACACCGATGTAGTACGTCGTTCCAGTTGCCCCGCCATCCAATCGCAATTCGAGATAGGAATCATTGCTGAAATAGTCGTCGTTCTGGGCGACCAACGTCCGGACCTTGCGGCCGCTGGACTCGACGTCTTCGCGATACAACGTCAGCACGGTGTCCAGTTGGCTGGCGTTGGTCCGGCGTTCGGCCAAGGTCTCGGCCGTAAAGATGCCCTGGACGTCCGTCGGAACCTCGAATTTGTACAGGTCGATGTCGTTGCTCTCAGGCCGGAACAGGTACTGGCCGTGCACGAGATCCTGGTCGCCGGGGAAGATCGGTTCCGCAGCATTCTTGGCCCCAATCCCCTGCAGCGGATCGGGCAGCAAGATTGGCTCGCCGCCGTAGGTCTTGTTGCCAGTCTGCGTCGAGTACCGGTCGAGCGTGGTGGTGGCGATGGTCCCCGGCGGCAATTCATCGGCATTTCCCAAGCCCAGGACGCGGGCCACCTCGCGCATGACTACCACAAAGTAACTGGGCTTGTTGACCGTGTCATTCGAGGCCCCAAACTCCTCTGACCAGGGTTCGCTGGCATCCGCAATGATCAGGCCGCGCCCCGGCTCCACGGCGATGCGACCGGTGTCGGGATCGATGTTGGCGGACAGGGCCAGATATCCGCCTTGAACGCTCGTGATGGACTCCGGTCCGCCGAGCGGGTACATGTCGCCCGTCACCAACCAAATGTCGGCGGCACTGGCTTTATCGGTCTCGATGAACTGGACCCCGAGGACTTCGCTGTAAATCTGGAACACCTCCCGAGCGCGGACCTTCTGATCGGGGCTGATCGAGCTGAACAGATCCAGCCCGGTGTAGTCCTTGCCATAGGATGTCGTCTTATCAAACGAGTAATAGCGGGTCGTGACGCCCGCCAGATGATCCGCCCCGAACTGGCTGCGGATATGCGCCGTCATGTACTCGCGGATCTCCCGGTGCCCCGGTTCGTCGCCCGTGCCGGGGAAGTCCAGGCTGAATGGAATAATGTCGTTGATCTGCTGGCTCACCTGGAGGGCCTGCGTCCCCGCGACCACGCCCGTCACGCCAGCGCCCAGCACCACACTCCGCTCGTTGGTCAGTGTGACACGAGTCCCATTCGCGATGGCCGTGACCCCGAACACGCCACCGCTGCCGGTGTTCTCGGCATTGATCGCGTCCGCTATTCTCTGGGCGATCTGGGCCGCCGTATTCGCCGCGGAGCTGTCGCCGCTTTCGTAGGTGATCCCGATATTCGTCGGCCCAAACAAGCCGGGGTTGACCGACAGTTCGTTGAATTCGAACGTCGCCACGGTTCCATCGGCGTCCGCAACCTTGATCGTCTGTTCATCCACAATACCCGTCCCGTTGCTGACGACCTCCAGG
>CAIYOB010001504.1 GCA_903927685.1 uncultured Planctomycetaceae bacterium | reverse complement strand
TGCTGTGGGAACTGCCCGCCTGCAAAGCCGTGTATGAACGGCGCTACCTCGAACACTTGATCGCATTCAGCCTGTCCCGCCAGCACATCCTGACGTGCCGCAAGGGCAGCATCTTCCAGATGTACGAAACCATGACGGGGCGCTGTGTGGGCAGCCTGGAAGCTCCCGCCTACCGGGACATCCTCCCTCAGCCCCGGGGCTGCTTTCGGCCGGACGGAAAGGCCGCCCTGGCCATCTTCCCGCAGCCATTCCATCAACGCGTGGTCGTCTGGGACTTGACGACCGGCAAGATCACCCGGCAGTTCGGCATCCCCGAGCAAGTTTCCGTGGATGAGATCGAGTGGATGAGCGAGCGCTACGTGGCGGTCGGCAACCTGATCCGCCTGGTCCTGCTGGATTTGGAGAACCGGGCAGTCGTCGGTGATCGGGAAGTCGATCGTGTCTACGATTTCGTCCGGCTCGGCGGCGGAGTCCTGTGGTCCCGGCCGCCCCAAGCCCGCGGCTGGAAGTCGGCCAAGCTCACGGGACAGCCGCTGCTGCCCCCTGCGGAACCCAGCGTGCGTCTGGAGGACCAGGCCCTGCTGTACCCCGGCCTCCACGTCGGTGTGAACGTGACCAGCGAGTTGCTCGATCGGCAGTTGATTCAGGAAGAGCTGGAACGGTCGCTGGCCCAGCGCGGCTTGGTGCCGGATGCCACCGCCCCGCGGCGATTCACCCTGAACATCGTCGAGCAGCCCGGTTCGGCCCAGCGCCAATTGCGGGACGGGCGCGAGTTGACCTCCCGCACGTTGATCTTCGACTGGAAACTGGTCGACGGAGCCGGCACGGTCCTCTGGCAGCAGCAGCGGCCCATACCCTGGCAGGCGGTCATGGTCACCGGCCCGCAAGCGAACACCCAGGACCTCACCCAGCAGATGCTTCGCGACAAGATCCATGAATCCCTGGGAAACGTCTCGGTCCCGGAATACCTGTTCCCCAAGCTCGACCAGCTGAAAGTTCCCCGGATCAAGTTCCCGAACGAACCGTGAGTTCCGCTCCGTGAGTTCCGCTCCGCCCGACAGTGAGTTCCGCTCCGCCCCTGTGCTGCGGAAGCGGATTCCGATATCATGCGGGGCAGCGGAATCCGAGCGGAACCCCAGAAAGGACGGTGCGGCGACACATGAGCGAAACAGGGCTGCCCGACAAGAAAACCAAGATTGTCTGCACGATCGGTCCGGCTTCGCAATCGGCCGAAGTACTCGAACGGCTGATCGTGGCCGGCATGAACGTGGCCCGGATCAACTTCTCGCACGGCGAGTTGGACGGTCACCGCCAGACGATCGCCAACATTCGGGCGGCGGCGGCCGCGACCGGCCGGCGAGTCGCCATTCTGGGCGACTTGTCCGGGCCGAAGATGCGGATCGGCAAGCTGGCTGTCGAGCCGGTCGAGTTGCAGCGCGGGCAGACCCTCGTGCTGCAGACGGACGAGATCGTCGGCGACGCGAGCCGCGTCTCGATGAGTTTCCCGGACCTGCCCAACGTCGTTCACGCAGGCGATCGGATCTTCATCAACGACGGTTTCATTCAATTGGAAGTCACCGAGGTCCGACCCCGCGAGGTCGCCTGCCAGGTGCTGGTCGGGGGCGAGCTGCGGTCGCACAAAGGCGTGAACTTTCCGGGCATCGATCTGGGCATCAGCGCCTTTACCGAGCGGGACCGGCAGTGCCTGGAGTTCGCCGCCGCCCAACGACTGGACGCCGTCAGCCAGTCGTTCGTCCAAGACGCCTACGATATCGCGGCGGTGCGGCGGGCGGCGGACCAGCTGGACTACCACCCGCTGATCATCGCCAAGATCGAGCGGGCTCGTGCCGTGGAGAACCTGGGCGAAATCCTGGCCACGGCCGACGGGATCATGGTGGCCCGCGGCGACCTGGGCGTCGAGATCCCCTTCGAGCGCGTGGCCGTGACGCAGAAGCGGCTCATCCGCCAGGCCAACCTGCTGGGCAAGCCCGTGATCACCGCCACGCACATGCTCGAATCGATGATCCACAATCGGCGGCCGACGCGGGCCGAAGCGTCGGATGTGGCCAACGCGATCCTGGACGGCACCGACTGTGTGATGCTGTCCGGCGAGACGGCGATGGGCCAGTATCCCGAAGACGCTGTGGCCGCGATGGCCGCGATCGCGCGCGTGACCGAGCAGGAGCGGGAGGATCACTTCCTCGGCCGCTTGCTGCAATTGGAGAAGCTGCGTGGCGAGATCCGCCGCGAGGACCTGGTCTCGCTGACGGTCTACCTGGACGTCGAGACCATGAAGCCGGGCATCGTCCTGATTCCCAGCCGGAGCGGGGCCACGGCGCGGCGGGTCAGCCGCTTTCGCCTGCCGATCTGGGTCGCGGCGTTCAGCGAGGACGAGTCCGCGTGCCAGCAGTTGCAGTTCTCCTACGGCGTGCACCCAGTCCACGTGGACGATCCGCCGAACTGGTCCCACTTTGCCGTCGATTGGACCCGGACGCACGTCCCCGCGGCGGAAGTCGCCTTGCTGACGCGCGAAGGCGACGCCCGCCGGGAACGGGATTCGACCCTGATTGAGATCATCGACTTGCGGCCATAGCACCTATTGCGAGACGAATCATGCCAACCCCCGACTTGGATTTTTCCATCCCGCGGCTGGGCGAAGCCTGTCTGGATTCGCCCGTTTCCCTGCGGTTTGTCGAAGACGACCAGCACGTGCTGTACGATTCCGATTTGAAGAGCGTGCAAGCCGCCTGGGCGGCCGGCCAGCAGCCGGCGGCCTTTGAACTGGCCGGCCCGCGGCGGAAGATCTTCTTCGATCCGGCCAAGCTGTCGTGCGGCATCGTCACCTGCGGCGGCCTGTGTCCCGGGCTGAACGACGTGATCCGCTCGGTGGTGTTCGCCTTGTCCTATCACTACGGCGTGCAGACCGTCTGGGGCTTCCGCTTCGGCTACGAAGGCCTGGTCGCCCGCTTCGGCCACCAGCCGCTGGCCCTGACTCCCGACCTTGTCGACGCCATCCACGAGGACGGCGGGACGATCCTCGGCTCGTCGCGTGGCCCGCAAGATGTCGGCGAGATGGTGGACACCTTGCAGCGGCTGGGGATCGGGATCCTGTTCGCCGTGGGCGGGGACGGGACGCTGCGCGGGGCGTTGGCGCTGGCCGACGAGATCCGCCGCCGCAACCTGCCGATCAGCATCATCGGGATCCCCAAGACGATCGACAACGACGTCTCGTTCGTGTACCAGTCGTTCGGTTTCCATACGGCGGTCAGCCAGACGCGGACGCCAATCACGGGGGCGCACTGGGAGGCCAAGGGGGTCCGCAACGGCGTGGGGCTGGTCAAGTTGATGGGCCGCTACAGCGGCTTCATCGCCGCCTATGCCACGCTGGCCAACAGCGACGTCAATTTCTGCCTCGTGCCCGAAGTCCCCTTCACGCTGCCGGGATTCCTCGCCGCGCTGCGGCAGCGTTTGGAGCGGCGCGGCCATGCGGTGGTCGTCGTGGCCGAGGGGGCCGGCCAGGAACTGCTGCAAGCCTGCCAGGACCGCGATGCCTCCGGCAACGTCAAGCTGGCGGACGTTGGATTGTTCCTCAAGGACCAGATCCAGCAGCACTTCAAGACGGCCGGATTCGAGGCCAACCTCAAGTACATCGATCCCAGCTACACCATCCGCAGCATGCGGACCGACTCGCAGGACGCGGCCTTCTGCCTGCTGCTGGGCCGCCATGCCGTCCACGCCGGCATGTCCGGCCGCACGGCTATGCTGGTCGGCGATTGGCGCGGCGAATTCACCCACGTGCCCATCGCCGCCGCCGTCTCGAAACGCAAGCAGATCAATCCGGACGGCCGCCTGTGGGACTCCGTCCTGGCCGCCACCGGCCAGCCGCGGCAGATGTGACCGGCGGCCGTTTGTGGGCAACGCAGAATGACTCGTGCCACGGGGGCAGGCGGGTCGAAATGCACGCCGTCATACGCCGGCATCGTTCTGCACCTCCAGCACTTCTTTAACGAAGTCACCGGCTTGTTCGGGATGGACGAGACGGGGGCTGCGGATTCTGACGGGCTGGTCATCCGCCATCTCAGGCACAACCACATACACCCGCGTCTCGTCGGGCAGGGCGATGTTCCCCCGCAGTCGAATCTGACCGTCCTCGACGCGGCCCTCAAAAGTTCTGACACTCGTCATGGTAAGGAACTCCGGTTGTCTGTCCACAGCGGCGATTCAGTTGCCGCGTCAGTTCCATTGTACCACGGAAGTGGTCGGCGTGATTCGCGGGCCCACCCGATGCCGTGGGCACGTTACGCCTATGCAATTTGGACTGCACCAGCGTTTCCTCAGATCGTCAGGAACCGATCCCGGGCAGTCACTTCCCAGCGGCCCACCAACTGGCCGTCCGAGACGACGTAGACCTGCTTGTGCAGCGCCGTGGTCGGACAGACGTGCCACGGGACGGCGATCAGTTCGTCGCCGGGCTGGAAACGGTCCGCCTGCGGGGTCTTCAGCACCAGGTGCTCTTCGTTCTGCAGCACCTGC
>CAIYOB010001503.1 GCA_903927685.1 uncultured Planctomycetaceae bacterium | reverse complement strand
TGAGTAAGCAATGGAAGGGTGGCCGGGGGCGAGCGCAGCGAGCCCCCGGAATCCTCGCGGGCTGTGGGCTCGCTGCACTCGACCACAGCCACCCAGGCAAACGTCCGTCCTTAACCTCGTACCATTCGGGCTTGGGGGGGCCGAATCCGTGTGCCGCTGGGCCGTTTTCGGAGTCGCCGTCTGCCTGTCGTTCGCCGGAGCCGGGTGCGATTCGCGCACGCCGGCCCAGCGCGAACCGACCGCGGAAGAACCTCCTCCGGTCGCGGCGGCCGGCGGGGCACTGCCCGTTGGCCAGCCGGCGGGGGCCGTGCCCAGCACGATTCAACTGCGGAACGTCAGCCAACGGACGGGAATCGGCTTTCGCCACTTCGACGGCAGCAGCGGGCGGCGGTACATTATCGAGACGATGAGCGCGGGCCTGGCGCTGTTCGACTATGATCACGACGGCTGGATCGATATCCACTTCCTGAACGGCGCTCCCCTGCCCGGCGTCCGCTGCGCCGCGCCGCCCCGGGACGCCTTGTATCGGAACCGGGGCGACTGGGACTTCTGTGACGTCACCGAACTCGCCGGTGTGGGGGATCTGGGTTTTGGACTGGGCGTCACGGTCGGCGATTATGACAACGATGGCGATCCCGACTTGTTCCTGAACAATGCTGGCCCGAACGTTCTGTACCGCAATCACGGCGACGGCACGTTCAGCGACGTCACCGAACAAGCCGGAGTCGCCGGCGGGGACAAGGTCGGAGCGGGGGCGTGTTTTCTGGACCTGGAGGGCGACGGCGACTTGGATCTGTACGTGGCGAATTACGTCCAGCTGGATTTTGCCACGCACAAGGCGCTGGTGCTCAGCGGCGTGCCGGCCTATCCCGGCCCCCTGGACTATCCGCCGGAAGCGGACCAGTTGTACCGCAACAACGGCGATGGCACGTTCACCGATATCAGCCTCGAATCGGGCGTGGCCCGGCGGGCCGCCACCGGGATGGGCATGACGTGCTTGGACTACGATGCCGACGGCGATACGGACGTCTACGTGGCCAACGACAACATGGCCAACTTCCTGTTCCAGAACGATGGCCGCGGCGTCTTTCGGGAGGTCGGCATCTCGGCCGGCGTAGCCCTTGACGGCAACGGAACTCCGCAAGCCAGCATGGGCGCCGAGGCCGGCGACTATGACAACGACGGCTGGCTCGACTTGCACGTCACCGCCTATCAGGACCAGGTCCCCACGCTGTACCGGAATCAGGGAGGCGGCTTCTTTGTGGACGCCACGCGACCGGCCAATGCGGCGGCAGGAAGTTCGCACGCCGTGATGTGGGGCAACGGCCTGGCCGATTTCGACAACGACGGTGACCGCGACCTGTTCCTGGCCTGCGGACACACCGACGACAATATTGAACTGCGGGACAAACACGCGGCGTACCACGAGCGGAACCTCCTGCTGCTGAACACGGGCCGGGGCACGTTCGTCAATGTCTCAGACCGCAGCGGCGACGGCCTGGACGTGAAACGGGCCAGTCGCGGGGCCGCCTTCGACGATCTGGACAACGACGGCCGCGTCGATGCGGTGATCCAGAACTCGCGTTGCGAGCCCACCGTGCTGGCGAACGAATCGCCCGGCGGACAGCATTGGCTGCAGGTCCGCCTGGTGGGGGTCGGTTCGAACCGCGACGGCGTCGGAGCCCGCGTGACGCTCCGGGCCGGAGACCTGACCCTGGTCGACGAAGTGCACAGCGGCCGCGGGTATCAGAGTCACTACGGGTCGCTGCTGCAGTTCGGACTCGGCCCCCGCCGGCAAGTGGACCACCTGGAAGTCTGCTGGATCGGTGGAGGCTGCGACGCGCTCGCGAACGTGGCCGCCGACCGCCGGGTGACGATCGTCCAGGGCAGCGCCCCGTCTAGCCGAAGCGTCCCAAATCGGGAATAATGCGGACTTAGCGATCCACCGGACAAGCCGGTGGCATTCCCGTAAACCCCCCATTTGTCGCGATTCGCGAATCTGGAGAAGCGCCGCCATGGTTGAAAGTTACTTGAAGAATCTGTTCGGACTCGAAGGACAAACCGCGGTGGTGATCGGCGGGGCGGGCGTCTTGGGCGGCGCCCTGTGCCAGGGATTGGTGGGAGCCGGCGCGCACGTCGTCGTCGCGGATTTGACGGAGGAGGGCTGCCAGAAGCGAGTGGCGGAACTTGCCGCCGCCGGCGGCAGCGCCAGTTATGCGCTGGTGAACGTCACCAGTCGCCAGTCGATCGAGGACGTGTTGGCGGCGGCCGTTCAGCAACGAGGCCGTGTGCAGATCCTGGTCAACTGTGCCGGCGTCAACGCCGCCAACGACTTCTTAGACGCCACCGACGCCGATTGGGACCGCATCTTGACCATCAACCTGCGCGCCGTGTTCCAGGCCTGCCAGGTCTTCGGCCGGCACATGATCGAGGCGGGCGGCGGGGCGATCGTGAATATCGGCAGCGTCACCTCGCACCTGCCGTTGTCCCGCGTCTTCGCCTACTCGGCGTCCAAGGCCGCGGTGCTGAATCTGACCCGCAACGTAGCTCAGGATTTCGCCACCAAGGGCGTGCGGGTGAACTGTATCTGTCCGGGCTTTTTCCCGGCCGAGCAGAACCGCAAGGTACTGACTCCCGAGCGGATCGACTCGATCATGCGGGGCACTCCCATGAAGCGTTTCGGGGAATCGGAAGAACTGATCGGCGCCTTGTTGCTGCTGGTCGCGCCATTGGCTGGCCAGTTCATCACGGGCACGCACATCAACGTCGATGGCGGCTTCACCGCCTCCTGGTTCTAAGGACCTCAGCCATGATCATCGACCGCCTGGACCGCGCCTCACGATATCTTGCCGTCCATCCGGGCCTCGCCCCCGGCATGGAATTCCTCCGCCGCCTGAACCTGGAGCAATTGGCCGTCGGCCGTCATGAAGTGGACGGGCGGCGACTGTTCGCGATGGTGGCGCAAGACCAGGGGCGCGGGCGCGAGAAATCGCTGCTCGAATTCCATCGGCGGTACATCGATATTCAGTATCTGGCAGCCGGCACCGACGTCATCGGCTGGCGGCCGACGGAGCTGTGCGACCGCATCGCCACGCCTTACGATGACGAGAAGGACATCGGCTTCTTCTACGATCGTCCACAGACGTGGGTCGAGGTGCCGACGGGTTACTTTGCGATCCTGTTCCCCGACGACTCGCACGCTCCGCTGGCGACGACGGAAAGCGTGCATAAAGTGGTGGTCAAGGTGGCTGTCGACTGGAGCTAACCTGCGTTTCACAAAGAGTTTGCGTGCCTCGCGAACATCCCCTTGCAGGGGCTGGCCGCCACCGTTTGGCCTGCCCTCTAGTCCGTGCGGATATTCGTGTTAGAATAGCGGCGTAAGAAAGTGCGACCCGCCGTCGAAGCCCTCCGAGCGAACCGCCCCGCTGGCTTTGGCCAGCCCGCCTGAACGCCGTTCGAGGATGTGGCAGGATTGCCAGTCGGGGACGAATGGCTTGTTGGGCTCCGCATGCGGTGTCATCGAGATTCGGTTGTCGACGTTCAGGGTATACGTTACCAAGTTTTTCGAAAGGAGCAGAGTCTCATGAAGATTCAGTCCGTATTGAGTTTCGTTGTTTTGGCCATCGCGCTCGTGGTGTACGCGGGGTGCACGCCCGCGCCGCAGCCGTCGGGTGGTTCTGGAATGGGTGGCTCGGATTCGTCCGTCACGGCCCCGGCCGAGGAAGCCCCCGCGCCCGCGGCGGAAGAAACGCCGGCTCCCGCAGCCGAAGAACCGGCGCCGGCCGCTGAAGAGATGAAGGAAGAACCCGCCGCTGAACCGGCCAAGGAAGAGCCGGCTCCGGCTCCGGCTCCCGAGACCCCGGCTCCGGCTCCGGCTCCCGAGACCCCGGCTCCGGCTCCGGCTCCTGAGACCCCGGCTCCGGCCCCGGCTCCGGCCCCGGCTCCGGCCCCGGCTCCTGAGACCCCGGCTCCGGCCCCGGCTCCTGAGACCCCGGCTCCG
>CAIYOB010001502.1 GCA_903927685.1 uncultured Planctomycetaceae bacterium | reverse complement strand
GAAACGGTGCAATTGAACGCGCGGTTCATTTGTGCCACCAATCGCGATCTGGGGCTGGAAGTCAACGCCGGCCGGTTTCGCCGCGACCTGTACTATCGCCTGGCCGTGCTGCACATCGAACTGCCTCCGCTCCGCGAGCGAGGCGCCGACGTCGGGCTGCTGGCTCAACACTTCTTGACGACACTGCGCGCCGCAAACCCGACCGTAACCGGCTTTGCCGCCGACGTGCTCGACCGGTTCCGCCGTTATCCCTGGCCGGGCAATATCCGCGAATTGCGGAACGTCGTCGAACGCGCGCTGGCTTGGGCACGCTCGACACGCATCGAACTGGCCGACCTCCCCGCGGGGCTGCTGGCCGATGCCCAAACGCTCTCGCCGGCCGCCTCGTCCGCGGCCAACCCCGCGTCGCACGGCCAGGCGCTGGACGACGCCGAGCGGAACTACCTGATCGGGCTGCTGAAGCAGTATCGAGGCAATGTCAGCCAGTCCGCGAAGCAGGCCGGATTGTCACGGCAAGGGTTGCACCGGCTGTTGAACAAGCACGGCATCTCCGCCGGTGAGTTCCGGGAATGAGACGCTGGAGCAGCGGCCCTCCCCGGCCGCTACCGCGTCCGACCCTCCCGCAGGCGGGAGAGTTCAAAGACTCTTCATGACTCAGCTGCGATTCCTCGCCTGGACTGGCAACACGCGACGACAGTGTCGCAGAACTTGGACACTTGCCCTGTGACACTCCGTCATCCGGCGCGTTACGGCGGGCGGCCGCGCCGCCCTTTTTCCGGCGCCGCGGCGGGCGTTTCTGAAAATCGCTGCCCTGGCCCGAAAGTTGCTTATGCTTGACCCGACGTGCTGGCCCAGGCGCCTTCGTGGCGGCGCGTTCCGGAACGAGTTCCCGCGAGCGGGCTTCGTGCAATCCGAGGCGTGGGCGCGGCGGTCGCTTGGCGGTCGCCGCTCCACGGTGCGTGCGGGGGCGCAGCGTCCGTGGTCGCTGCGCGACTCGTTCCGAGTTTCCCCGACTGGCTTTCGTGGGACGATCCCCACGGCCGAGTCGAGCAACCGCCAGGCGGCAAGACTGAAGTCACCGGGGGAACGCTCAGGAGCGTGCTGCCACGAAGGCTATTTCTTGTTTCCGGAGTTCAGGCAAAAGGCCCAGTCCTATGGCTCGCCGAAAGATCTACATCACGCAAATCGATCTCCAACGCCTGTGTCGCGTTGTCGCTGCGGAACTCGAGTTGAGCACGGGCGGCAATCGGCACCTCAACGAATTGATTGCCGAATTGGAGCGGGCGGAAGTCGTCCTGTCCGACGAGATCCCCGACGATGTTGTGACGATGAATTCGACCGTCGTGCTCCGCGACATCGACACGGACGAGACGGAAACTTACACCCTGGTCTACCCGAACCACGCGGACATCGCCCGCAACCGGCTGTCGGTCCTGGCGCCGGTGGGCACCGCGATCCTGGGTTATCAGGTCGGAGACGTCATCCGCTGGCGGGTGCCCAGCGGCGTGCGGCGATTGCGGGTGGAGGACGTGATCTTTCAGCCGGAGCGAGTGGGCGCATTTCATCTGTAACTGACAGTCAGGATTCTGTACGGGAGTCAAGGATGTTACCAATCTATGTCATGGCCGCGTGGCTCGGCGCCGCCAGCCTTGGGGGCGCCATCCCGACGGCCGATGTGCAAGAGCAGAACGCGATCTTTCAACGCTACTGGGGTACGGACTTTGTCTGGAAATTCGACGCCCTGCCCACCAAGGGCGGCGTGCCCGAGGAACGCGTGCCGTATTCGGGCGGGATCTACCTGGACAAGTACGGCGGCACGGTATCGTCGCTGCGCAAGTACGATCGGGCCTTTCATGGCGGCCAGTTGCTGGCGACGGGGCACGAGCAATGGGATACCTCGGCGTACCAACAGCCGGTGACGCAGCGCGGCGGCGTGTTCGGGATGCGCCAGGTGACGCGGATGGGCACGCCCAACTGGCACGGCCATTGCAACGGCTGGGCGGCCGCTTCGATCCGCCACGCGGAGCCGCAGCGGAGCGTCACGCGGAACGGCGTCGTGTTCACGCCCGCCGACATCAAAGGGCTGCTGGCGGAAATCTACATCTACAACGAGATCGCCGATCTGTCCGGTTCCAGTGCGAACATCCAGGCGGGCTTGCTGCACGCTGTCCTGGCCAACTGGCTGGGCCGCGGCGCCCATCCGCTGGGCATGGAGGCGGACCCCGGCCGCGAGAAATGGAACTACCCCGCCTACGCGTTCAACAGCAGCTCGACGAGGCGGTCGGACCGGCAGGTCGAAGTCAAGCTGAATCTGGCGTATGCCAAGGAAAGCCAAGGCGAGTACCAGCAGAGCCCCCGGCTGAACAAGACCAAGACGTTCCATTACCGGCTCGACCTGAACGCCAACGGCGAGATCGTGGGTGGAGATTATTACGGCGACAGCGCACGGATTGACATGTTGTGGGTCCCCATGCGTCCCAAGCCGTCGAAGCAGCCGGGCAACGAACGCGGGAATCCGTACGTCAGCGTCGATGCGATCCTGGCGATCTGGCGCGACTCCGTCCCCGAGGAAACCCGGCAGCGGTGGCTGATCGCGGACCCCGCCGCAGAGGACCGCGTGGCGGATACGGCGTTTGCCAAAACCCTGGTGCCG
>CAIYOB010001501.1 GCA_903927685.1 uncultured Planctomycetaceae bacterium | reverse complement strand
TGCTCAAGACGCTCACGTACCGCGAACGCGAGATCATTCGCCTGCGGTACGGCTTGGGCGACGGCTATACCTACACGCTGGAGGAAGTCGGGCGGATTTTCAAGGTCACCCGCGAGCGGGTGCGGCAGATCGAGGCCAAGGCGGTCCGCAAGCTGCAGCACCCGGTCCGCAGCCAACAGTTGGCGGGCTTCCTGCGCGGTGTCGCCTGAGCGTTCCGCGCCCATCGAACTAACCCCAGCCGCTGGTCTTGCGATCAGCGGCTTTTTTGTTTTCTTGACCGCACGACAAATTCTTGATTCCCAGGATGCGTCCCGTAGCCCTCTTTGTTTCACCGCCAGGTGCGGCGCGCGAACTCCGCCGGCGCCTGCCGCAGGCCGTGGAACGAGTTGGGCAACAGAGTCGCCAGGAGTTCTGCCCCATGCAAGTATCCGCTGAAGTGCTCCGCGAGTTGCACCGTATCCATCGGCAATTGGCCGACGTTCGAGAGCGTCTGCAGAAGGGCCCCCGGCAAGTCCGCGCCGGGCAACAGGCCCTGGAGCAGACCGAGCAAGAGCATGCGGCAGCCAAGGAAGCCGTGAAACGCACCCGGATGGAAGCCGACGAAAAACAGCTCAGCCTGCGCCAGCGAGAAACCAAGATCGCCGATCTCCAGCGGAAACTGAACGAGGCCCAGAGCAACGCCGAGTTCAAGGCGTTCAAGGACCAGATCGCCGCCGACAAGGCCGCCAACGCCGTCCTGGAAGACGAAATCCTGGATCGCCTGGAGAAGATCGACGAACTCCAGAGCCAAGTCCACGCCGCGGAACAGAAGCTGGCTCGAGTCCGCGAGGAATTGGCGCATGCCGAGGAGCGGGTGGCCAAGGAGCAGACGGCGCTGCACGACGACTTGGCCCGCGTCAAAGACCTGCTGAAGCATGCCGAAGCCGGTTTGCCACCCGAATTCAAAGTCGAGTACGACCGGATGATCAAGGCGCACGGCGAAGACAGCCTGGCCGTGGTCGAAGGCGAATCCTGCGGCGGCTGCAACACGATGCTGACGCCGCAGATCATGAACCAGCTGTTCCTGTCCAAGCCGGTGTTCTGCAAGAACTGCGGATGCATGCTATATTTGGCCGAAGGCAGCGTCCAGGCCGGTAAACGGCGTTAAGCCGCGCCGGCCAATTGGCCAGGGAACTCGATAATTTTGGCTGCTTATCGAGTTTGCACTATTTTCATCGGCTGGACTCTCTGTTAACATTGGGTGAACCAAGGTCGGAGAATCTGCCGCCTTTGGGTAGGGTTCAGTGTTTCGAGTAAACGTAACGTATCGCGTCCCCGGGGCAGCCCGGGAGCAGCGTGCGGTTCACGGTAAGTGATTCGAGTTCAGTTTGCGGAAGTTCTCTTCCTGTAAGCACTTTCGGCCAACCGTACATTCGACGACGGTTTCGACCCATGTACCTTGTCCTGATGATTCTGCGGTGGATGTGGGGGTGCGTTCCGGACGCGAGTTTGGAATTGCGCACCGTCCCGGTTCATACCGCTGGGCGGCTGTCGAGCCGACCCGAGCGGGAGCGCGCCGCCCGTCTCTTCTGGACGCCCGGTCTGGGATGGCTGATCTGGAACTCTGAGCCTCGGCAAAAACAAACAGTCTCACAGTGGTTAGCGGCAAGTTGTCCCGGAAAACGTCTCTCGCTGGGCGGTGCCATTCCATGGCGTCGGCCGGGCAGGCTGAAGTAATCGGCTCCTTTCCTCTCCCTACTGGCTGGTTGCCGAGGTTCTCGGTTCCGCTGAACTCGTGAGCTTCCGCGCTCGCTTGTCTCCTCCTGCCTCCGGACGCTCCTGAATAACGCTGAAAGGAGCGGACCGTGACCGAGATCATCGCTGCCCTCGTCGGGGCTGCTATCGCTGGCGGCGTGACTTACGCAGTCATCACCACGATCGCTCGAGCGCGCCGCAAGGACGCTCAAAGCGAAGCCGAGCGGATTCTGGCGCAAGCCAACCAGGAGGCGGCCAACCGGCTGAAAACAGCTGAATTGGAGATCAAAGAGAAAGCCATTCAGCAGAAAGCCGAGACGGCGAAGGAATTGGGCAAGCTGCGCGACGAGCTGCGGGAGCGCGAGCGAGCCCTGGATCGGCGCGAAGAGACGCTGACTCAGCAGGGCGACGCCGTGCAAAAGCAGGAGCGGATTGTCGAGGCGACCCAGCGCCGCTTGACCGACAAACTGGAGACCAGCACCCGCCAAAACGAGGAACTGGCCAAAACCCTGGAGCTGCACCGCCAGACGTTGCACAAGCTGAGCGGACTCTCCCGCGAAGAAGCCACCCAGCGGTTGCTGTCGACCCTGGACAACGAATTGGCCCAGGAAACGGGCCAACGGATCCTGCGCCACGAGCGGCAGATTGCCGAACGCTGCGAGTCCCTGTCGCGCGAGATGTTGCTGACCGCCCTGCACCGTTACGCCGCGGCGCACACCGCGGAAAGCACCACCAGCACGGTCGATATCCCCAGCGACGACATGAAAGGCCGGATCATCGGCCGCGAAGGCCGCAATATCCGGGCCTTCGAAAAGCGGACCGGCGTGGACGTGATCATCGACGACACGCCGGGCGTGGTCATCGTCAGCGGTTTCGATCCAGTCCGCCGCGAGATCGCCCGCCAGGCGCTGGAGAAACTGATCGTCGACGGCCGCATCCATCCCTCGCGGATCGAGGAGATCGTCGGCGAGACCGAAAAGGAAATCGAGAAGTACATTCGCCAAAAGGGCGAGGAAGCGGCACAAGAGGTGAACATCCCGAACCTGCACGAGCGACTCGTGTACATGCTCGGCCGCCTGCACTTCCGCACCAGTTACAGCCAAAACGTGCTCCGTCATTCGGTCGAAGTCGCCTTCCTGGCCGGCATGCTGGCGGAAATGGTCGGCCTGAACGGCGACTTGGCCCGCCGCTGCGGGCTGCTGCACGATATCGGCAAGGCCGCCGACCACGAGTTGGAGGGCGGGCATCCGAAGATCGGTGCCGATCTGCTGAAACGCCACGGCGAATCCAAAGAGGTGATCCACGCGGCACTGGGCCATCACGACGAGATCATCTCCGAGTACCCCTACACCATGCTGGTGGCGACCGGGGACGCGTGCAGCGCCTCGCGACCCGGCGCGCGGCGGGAATCGTTGGAACGTTACATCAAGCGGATGGAAGAACTCGAGACGATCGCCACCGGTTTTCCCGGCGTGGAACAGGCGTTTGCCATTCAAGCCGGCCGCGAGCTGCGCGTCCTGGTCAGCGCCCGCGACACCGACGACGTCCGCGCAGCTCGAATCTGCCGCGACATCGCCAAGGCGTTCGAGGAGCAGCTGACGTACCCGGGCGAGATCAAGGTGACCGTGATTCGCGAGTCGCGTTTCACGGAAACCGCCCGCTGAGCAAGGTCAGTACCACTGGTACGCGTAATCGTGAAACCGGTTGAGCGCGGCGGCGCGGCGGCCGGGATCGGTGTAGTCCTGCCACTCGGCGCGGCTGCTGGACAACTGGTCCAGCAGCATGCGGTCCGCGAATTGTACGGCGGTCCAACCTTGCCGGTCCTGCCGCCGCTGTGTCGCTTCGGCCTGCAACGCGCGTTCGGCCAGCAGGGCTCGAATCCCTTCCTGAACCACCCGGTCCCGGCAATGGACCAACGGATGCAAGACCAGGATCCCTTCGGAGCTGATCGGGTGGACGCTGATCTGGACCGACGGGGCCGAGTCGCCGGCCAGGATCCGCCGCACGTTGTAGGCGTGCACGAGCGTATCGACCGGCGTCAGGGCGTACAGATAGGCGGCCACCGACACGGTCCACAAATGCCGTTGCAGCAGCCAGACAAAGTCGCGGCGGCGGGCGATCTTCCAGACGACCAACAGAAATCCGACGACCACTGCGGAAATGCCGAACAGGCCCACGGTCCGCATCCGCGTCATGCCGTTAAAGCCGACGTAAATGCTCATCCGATGCACCACGGCGACCGCCAGGATCAGATTCTCGGCCGACCAGATCCAGGCCAGTCGCTGCAATTGCGGTAACCGCGGATCCAGCAGGATGCGGCCGCGAAAGGCGGCGGACAGCATCAGCGTCGCCAGCGCCAATGCCACGGTCAGCCAGGCGGCGCCCTCGTGAGCGTAACCCGAGTAATAGAAGCCGGGCGGGAAGACACGAAACCAGAGCGTCTTGAACTCGAATCCCAAGTACACCGCGAACAAGACGATGACAGCGACCAGCGTGTTGCGGATCGCCGCATACAGGCCGGCCGGGCCGGATTCGGTCGCTCGGGAAGAGCGGGCTCGCGCTGCGGCCGAAAACGGTTCCAGCAGGGACCGTTTCCAGACGGGCCGCAGCAGACCCACGGTCACCCAGGCGGCGGCGATCCAGACCAACACCTCCAGCCAGGTTGGCAGCAGTTCATCCAGCGAGTCGCACAGCGTCTGCCAGGCCCAATCCAGCCAGGTACTGACGGAAGTGACCAGATCCGGATTAGCCAGGACGAACAGCGTGCCGAACAAGAGCAGCGCGGCCAGCGGCAAGCCGACGTTCAGCCAGAAGAACCGCGGCAGTCGCGGCCCCACGCGGGTGACGTCTTGCACGTGGTCAACCAGCCCGCGGCCGCCGGCCAGCAGCGTCTGCAAGGCGTAGATCGGCAGATCGACCATGTACGGCCGCCGTCCCGCCAGGCACATCGCGGTGGCGACGATCAAGGCCCAGCCGGCGACAGCGCCCAACACCGACCCGAGCCAGACCAGTCGCACGGCCAGCAGGGCCAGCATGCCCGCGACCACGGCCAGGCTCCGATCCACCCGGGGCGCGGGGCACCCCAGCCACAAGACCAGCGGGGCCAGCAGGAACAGCAGGGCCCAACCGGCGTAGCCGTGCCCGCGATACAGGGTGACATCGCACAGCACGACGGCCAACAGGACCGCAGCGAACTCGCGCCCCAGCGAACGAGTCGCGGAAGCAGCGTCACCCGGAACGGAAGCCGGAATGCACTCGACGACCTCGGCAGCGACAATTTCGGTCATGATGGTGGACTCCTGGCTGCTTCTCCTAACCTCGTACCATGCGGCGCGCGGCCGGCGGGGCAACGGACCGACGAAACTGTCGCGGCCAACTCGTCCATGATACCAGGGAGGACGGCTTGCGGCCAACAAGCTTTCCAGACACGCTTTTCCGGCACGCCCATTGATCCGCGGACCGACAGCGGCCAGAATCTGGGAGTCCTGCCAATGCAACTTCAGGGAGAATCTGCACGATGAACCAAGTCCATCGCTTCGCTTCTGTGCTGGCCGTCCTGGCCTTGGCTGCGGTCCTGGGCGGAACCTCCGCGTCCGTCTTGCCGGCTGCCGACGCTCCTTCGATCACGACCAAGACGCTGCTGGCCGAGATGACCGATCTGGCCGGCATGGCCGAGTTCCCCGCACCGGCCTATACCTGCAAGCAATTTTCGTCGTACGACCGCGGGGCCAAGTCGCCGAGCGAGAACTGGTTTGCCAACGGTGATTGCGGCCAGTATCTGCGGGTCGAGGAACGGGACGGACGCCAGGAGCACGTGATGATGGACGTGGCCGGCCCCGGAGCGATCGTCCGCATCTGGTCGGCCAATCCCGCGGGCACGCTGCGGATCTACTTGGACGGCGCCGACCAGCCCGCGCTGACGGCCACCATGTCCGAGCTGCTGGGCGGGAGTTTCCCCGGACTGCCGCGGCCGATCGCGGGCGAATACAGCAAGGGCTGGAACCTGTACTTCCCGATCCCCTACGCCAAGCACTGCAAAGTGACCAGCGACGCGGGGAACTTCTACTACCACGTCAACTACCGGACGTATCCCGCGGGCACGCCCGTCGCGTCGTT
>CAIYOB010001500.1 GCA_903927685.1 uncultured Planctomycetaceae bacterium | reverse complement strand
GTCACGTAGAAGTACCAGCCGTAGCTCATACAGGCGTACTGCAGCCACAGCATCCAGACGGTGCCGCTGGACAGGAACTTGCCCCACGGCACATTGCCATGACCGGACGCGTTCTCGTGCGAGCCCTCCATCAAAGCCAGTTCGGCTGGATTCACGCCGGGATGCTCGCGGGGATCGTCGCGAAACCAGCGATAGAAAAAGACCGCCCAGACCACGCCGAGACTGCCGAACAAGACAAACGCCCACCGCCAATGCACCAATTCCAGCACCAGGATCACCAGCAGCGGCGTGAAGGCGCCGCCCCACCGGGCGCTCAACCACATGATCCCCTGGGCTCGGACTCGTTCATGCTGGGGCAGCCAAACCGTAAAGGCTTTCGTCAAGTTGGGAAAGCAGCCCGCCTCGCCCACGCCGAAGAAGAACCGGCACACCGTCAGCGAAGTCATGTTCCAAGCCCAGCCGGTCGCCGCGGTGAACAGGGACCACATGGTGACGACCCGCATCAGCACCTTGCGAGGCCCGATCAAGTCGCCCAGCCAACCGCCGGGAATCTCGAACAGCGAATAGGCAAAGAGAAAAGCCGAGAAGACGTAGCCCATCTGCACTTTGGTCAGGCCCAGATCCTGGCGGATAAAGGACTCGGCCTGCGAGATGCACACGCGGTCGACGTAGGTGATAATCGCCAGTGTCACGGCGAACACAATCACCCACTGGCGGGCCCGCGTCGGTCGCCCCAGCGCGGCCCCGTCCGCCGGCATCCTCGCCCTGGAATCCGCCTCCCCGCGCTGCTTGCCGTCTCCGGTCATGTGCCACGTCCATCCTGTTCAGAAGGCTCGGTGTTGTCCATCGGCTCGGTCAAGGTACCAGCCGGCGCGGCGGGCTGCAAGCTTCGTGTGTCCCCAGTTGTCGGGAGGACTGGAAAAAGACCTCTTACCGGCTCTCTTGAAACCGTGCTTCCGTCCGTCTCTTGCGGCCGCACCCCATGATTCTACCCCCCATGATTTTACCTTTCCGAGTCCGCCTTGCCGTCCTGGCCCCTCAGTTGCCTTCTGCCGCCGATTCACTCGATCACTTCAGTGCCGCTGGCGCATCCCCGGCGGGCGTTTCGCTGGTCGCCCGACGCGGGTCGCGCCAGTTCTCCGGCCGAAAATGCCGCGTGTAGGCCCCGTAATCGTTGAACCACAAACGCTTGGCGACGCGATAGGCCCAACTCTGCTCGGGGATTTCCTGGTCGGGGTGGTATTGAGACGGCCGCGGCGTCATCGCTTCCAGTTCGGCCAGCACGGTCTGGCGGGCCGTCGAATCCCGGGCGCCATGGCGTGCGGCCAGTTCCTTCAGCAGATCCGGCCGCTCCAGCAGGATACAGCCGCGGGTGTAGCTGGCCGCCGTCTCGCGGAAATCCCGCAGGAAGGCGGAATCAGCGAAGATCTCCCGCAGCGAACGGCCATCGTAAATCGAGTCCGCCGCCAATTGGATCACGGGACACGGCTCGATGTCGCCCCAGGGGCCGACATGATGGGTAAAGCCTGTCGCGGCCGGACATAACGCGCTGCCCAGGCCGTCGTGGTAGGCGTCGACGATCACAATCGGCTTTTTGGCTCGCATCCGCACCACAAACTCGCGGGCCCGCCGCTGTTGCTCGGGCGTCAGCGCCAATTCAGGAGCCGGCAGCGGGCCGACCGGGCGGTAGATGTGAAACCAGGCGTACATCACTCCCAGCTCGATCAGGCGGTCCAGCCAGGATTCCTGCAACAGGTCCATGTTCGTCTGGCACAAGCTGGTGCAGACTCCGGTGAACAGCTTGTGGTCCAGGCAGGCTTGCAGTCCGTCCATCGTTCGGCCCCAGACGTCCCGCCGCCCGCGCCGCGTGTCGCTGACCAGTTCGTTGCCCTCGACGCTGATCAGCGGCGTGATGTTGCCCAACTCGCGCATGCGCCGGGCGACATCCGCGGTGATCAGCTGGCCGTTGGTGAAGATCTGGAAGTAGCAGTCCGGATGCCTGGCCAGGATGTCCAACAGCTGATCGTGCATGAACGGCTCGCCGCCCAGGATCCCGAAGAACGCGTTGCCCACGGACTTGGACTCGAGGATCATCCGGTCCATGTCCTCCGCTTCGATCCGCGCCTGCTTGGCCGTGACGTCAACCCAGCAGCCCTGGCAGCGCAGATTGCAGCTGTTGATCAGCGAGATATACAGGAACGGAGGAAAGAACTGCCCGCGTTTCAGCCGCTGTTTGTGCTGCCCATTACCGCGCCGAGACCGGTGCGCCCGGCTACGCGGCCATGATC
>CAIYOB010001499.1 GCA_903927685.1 uncultured Planctomycetaceae bacterium | reverse complement strand
TGCGTCAAGCTGGCATCATCGACGCCAAGGCCGAACGCTATTCCAGCGAAGCCCGGAGGCCCCTCGGGGAACACTTGGCGGACTTCCGGCAGTATCTGACCGACAAACAGAACACGGCCAAGCACGTTGACCTGATTTGCGCGCGGGTGGCGAAGCTGATCGACGACTGCAGGGCCGAACACATCGCGGATCTGACCGACGCGGCGGTAATGGCGGCTATCGGGGCGATGAAGGCTGGTGGAGCAAGCCTGCAGACCTGCAACCACTACATTCGCGGTATCAAGCAGTTTTCCCGATGGCTGAAACTGCAGAAACGGACGCCCGACGATGCCTTGGCGGCCCTGGCTGGCTTCAATGTCGAAACCGACCGGCGCTATGTCCGGCGGGAACTGACGCCCGAAGAAACGGCCTACTTGCTGCATTCGGTCGAGAGCTACACAACGGCCATGCACAACATGCCAGGCCCGGATCGGGCGATGGCTTACCGAGTGGCCCTCGGAACGGGTTTCCGCGCCAAGGAACTGCGAAGCCTGACCCCGCCATCGTTCGATCTGGACGCGGACCCGCCCACGGTGACCGTTACGGCAGGATACTCCAAGCGGCGACGCCGGGACGTGCAACCCATCCGGCCCGACTTGGCCGAACTGCTGCGCCCCTGGCTGGCCAATTACGGGCGGGACGAACACCCGTTTGCCAAGATGCCCGAGCGAACGGCCCGGATGCTGCAGGATGACTTGCACGAAGCCCGGCGACGGTGGCTGCAGGACGCCAAGACCGACGCCGAAAGAACGGAACGGGAACGGACGGACTTCCTGAAACACATCGACGCCGACGGGCGGGTTCTGGACTTCCACGGCACGCGGCACACGTACATTTCGGGCATCGTGGCTGGCGGGGCATCGGTCAAGGTAGCGCAGGAATTGGCCCGGCATTCGACCCCGACACTAACGATCGGCCGGTACTCCCACGCCAGGTTACATGACCTGACGGCGGCCCTGGATGCCCTGCCTGATCTGGCCACGCCCCCGCAAATCACGGCGACGCCCCAGCCGATGGCAGCGACGGGAACGAACGGCGCCCCCTCTGGCCAGGGTCGCGGGGAGCGCATCGGGGAGCGCGCAGGGGGCGAATTGGCGCAGTACGGGACGAACCGTGGCGAAAGGCCGGACAGCAGCGAAGCGGCCGAAACGGGGCACGAAGGCAGGCAGAACTCCGGTCCTAACGTCTTGTCGTTTCAAGACTTGGCAACAATCGACCCGCAAGCGGCGGGACGTGGCGAGAAGGGAATCGGGCGGAAAAAGAAAGAGGCGCCGGTGGGAGTCGAACCCACGAATGGCGGTTTTGCAAACCGCTGCCTTAGCCACTTGGCTACGGCGCCGACAACCTCCGCAGATTAGAGGATGTTCGCGGTCAGGTCAAGAGGTTCTGCGACGATCGAAAAAAAAGCCGGCTCGATCGAGCCGGCTTCGATGTTGCCGATGCCACTTCTTGATGCAGAAATCACTTCTTGGGAGGGGTTCCAGGAGCCTTGCCGGCTTTGATCAACTCGCCGAACGTCGCGCCGCTGGCCGACTTTTCCGCCTCGACTTTCTTCATGATCTCCTTGACGAACTCAGCGAGCTTTTCCTTGTCCGCTTTTAGTTCCTTGTATTTCTCCTCGGTCAGACCACACTTGATCAACGCTTGGCCGTAATCATTGCGGACCTTCTTCTCCTCCTTGTCAACGTGGCAGACGTTGCATTTCAACTCTTCCACGACGGAAGCCACTTTCGTGTCTTTGCTGACGGTATCCAAGACCTTTTTGTAATCCGGCCGGGCCATCGCCGACTGGACCAACAAGCCGACCACGAACAACGCGACGAGCGTCAACCCCAACTTCTTCATACGGCACCTCCGAGTTTGCTGGAAAGGAAACGGGTGAGGAAAACGGGGAACCGGCCCCTCCACGCTGGAGCAGGCCAGCTTGCCGCGATCGAGACGCGGCGACGAGGAACCTTAGGCAGATTAGTAAACCCCAACAACGGTCGGATGTCAACCGTTCCATTCAACAATCTGAATGTCAAGGGGATCAATCCTCCTGGCCCGCGGGAGTATAATATGGTGACCAGCATCTAACGTGCCGGCGTTCGGACGTCGTCCGCGGCGGTGCGGGGCGAATTGAATTGAGTGGACGGTCACCTTTGCTTTCAGCTTAAACGAGCGGCATGTCGCAATATCAGAGCATCGAACGAATCCTGTCCGATTGGCCCTACGATCCGGAGAGCGTCAACGTGCGCGTCGTCCGCGGAGACGACAGCCGCGACGTCATTCAGATGCGAGTCGATTTGGGCTTGCTCCAAATGGAAACCTCCGGACGCCCGGATGGATTGCATCCCCAGGGCTGTGAAACCTACTTCGATTACCTGGTCAACGAGACGATCCACAACGACGAGTTCCAGATGTCCGAGGAACAGTGCCGGGAGGTCGACCGCGAATTCGTTCAGTTCTACCACCGGCGTGTCTGCTGGTTGACGCTCCGCGAGTACGCGCGCGCCGTGGCGGATGCCG
Organism: uncultured Planctomycetaceae bacterium; assembly: GCA_903927685.1. The sequence goes on along the minus strand of CAIYOB010001499.1, from coordinate 5,438 downwards.
ACCACACGCTGGCCTTAATGGATTTCTGCCGGGAGCATTCATCCGACGACGAGTGGACGATAGCGCACGAGCAATATCGTCCGTTTGTCCTGTTTCATCGAATCCAGGCATCCGCGTTGGAGCAACTGGATCGGGAGGATGCGGAAGCCGCTGTCCACACAATCAATCTTGGGTTGGAGCAATTGCGGGAGTTGTTCGTCGAGCATGACGCCGAAGAGATGTTCGAAGAGAACGAACTGGTCGTCCGCTTGACCGAGTTGCGCGAATCGCTGCGGGACAACTACCACGTAGGCCGGACACTGGAAGAACAACTGCAGGACGCGGTCGCCGGCGAACATTATGAACTGGCGGCCCGGTTGCGCGACGAACTGGCCCGCCGCCAAGCTCGGCTGTCCCGCTAACGTCCCGTCGGGACGCGGCGGTGGGTCAGGTCGGTGGGGGATGTCACGGATTGGCAATCCGTCCTACCTGGTGAAAAGTCCAGGCTAAATCCAGTTCAGCACAACCTTGCCGCACTGGCCGCTGTTCATGACGGCGAAGCCCTGTTCGTAATCGGTGTAGGCATAGCGGTGCGTGATCACCGGACGGATGTTCAAGCCGCCTTGGATCATCACGGTCATCTTGTACCAGGTCTCGTACATCTCGCGGCCGTAGATGCCCTTGATGGTCAGCATGTTGAAGATGACGGTATTCCAGTCGATGGCCATTTCGCCGGGCGGGATCCCGAGCATGGCAATCCTGCCGCCGTGGCACATGTTGGCCAGCAGTTCGCGAAATGCGGCCGGGTTGCCGGACATTTCCAAGCCGACATCGAAGCCTTCGGTCATGCCCAGTTGTTTCTGGGCGTCGGCCAGGCGGTGCGTGCGGGCGTCCAGGGCCAACGTGGCGCCCATCTGCTGGGCCAATTCCAGGCGGTACGGGTTCACGTCGGTGACCACGACGTAGCGGGCGCCGGCATAGCGGACGACGGCGATGGCCATCAGGCCGATCGGCCCAGCTCCCGTGATCAAGACGTCTTCGCCCAGCACGGGAAACGACAGCGCCGTGTGCACCGCGTTGCCGAACGGGTCGAAGATCGCCGCGATGTCGTGCTCGATCGACTCGTGCAGCAGCCAGACGTTGGTCATGGGCAGCGCTAGATACTCGGCGAACGCCCCCGGCCGGTTGACGCCGACGCCCTTGGTGTGGGCGCACAGATGCCGCCGTCCGGCCAGGCAATTCCGGCACCGCCCGCAGACCACGTGGCCTTCGCCACTGACGATATTGCCGGGAAAGAAATCGGTGACGTTCGAGCCCACGGCGACAATCTCGCCCACGAATTCGTGGCCTACGACCAGCGGCACCGGGATTGTCTTTTGCGCCCAGGCGTCCCAGTTGTAGATGTGCAGGTCCGTGCCGCAGATGCCCGTCCGGTGCACCTTGATCAGGACATCGTTGATCCCGATCTTCGGCTCCGGTACGTCTTCCAGCCACAAACCCCGTTCCGACTTGCTCTTGACCAATGCCTTCATGGCGGACTCCTTGCGTGACTTGATGCGCCAACCTACCCGCGATACCCGGACCGCTGACGTCGCGGCCGTCCCGCCCGGCGGAACGCGACGGCCTGGTCGATCAGGCGGCGCATGTCGTACCGGGGCTGGTAGCCCAGCACGTAGCGGGCCTTGGTGGTGTCGATACAGAAATCCTGGCCCACGGGGTCGACCAGGTCCAGGACGTCGATGCCCAGTTGCCGGGCCGTGTACTCAGCCGCCTCGACGTAATCGAACGGATCCGTCATGGCGATCAGAAACGTCTGGCCTTCGATCCCGTCGCGCTGCAAGGCCAGCAGGAAGGCCTGGACACAATCCTCGACAGCCACGATCTGGCGCCGCAGGGGGCGGCCATCGGGGCGCCGCAGGGCGACGGCTGCGTCGCGACCGTCGCCGTAGGCCGTGCGCTGGGCGTCGTTCATCAGTTCCTTCCAGACCGGCACCCCGAAGCACTCGCCGGCCACCGTCAAGTGGTTCAGAACATCGTCCTCGGCGTGGATCCACGAGATCCGCAGGCAGACCGTCGGCACGCCGGCTTGGTGGAAGTACTGCTGGAACAGCGTCTCTTCCAGCACCTTGGACAGCGGGTAGTAACCCGGATAGGCGACCAGCGGCTGGTCTTCGCGGATCGGGACGGGTTGGGGATTGAAGTAGATCCCGTTGACCGCGTCGCCGCTGGCCAAGACCAGTCGCTTGGGCCTCTTGGTACGCTGGGCCGCGTCGAGCAGGTTGAATGTTCCTTGGGCGCTGACTTGGATCACTCCCTCGCGGTCTTCCTTGCACGTGGCCAGGTGGATCACCGCGTCGCTACGGGCCACCAAGTCTTCGACCAGGCCAGCGTCGGTGACGCTGCCCTGGATCTCGTCGACGCCCGGCACGCCGACGCTGTAGCGGTGCCGCAAGGCCAGTACCTGGTACCCGGCGGCCAGGAGAGCTTCGCACAGCGGGGCGCCTAGCTTGCCGCTGGCGCCGGTCACAAACACCGTTCGGATCGAGGGAGTCATGGCAACCTCCTGTTCAGGAATTCGTGCTGGAGCGGGCCTGCATCGCGGGGGGACTTCGTCATTCGTCCTTGCGCCAGCCGTCGACCGGAGTCTGCGGGTACTCCATGAATTCGACCACACCGCCGTCCGGGGTCTCGAAAAAGCCCACGACCGCAATGCCCGCATCAAACGGCTCGATCAGGACTTTCATACCCCGCGACGCCTCGGCGATGCTGGCGACGCGGTACGCGATGTGGGGCATCTCGCGGACTTTGCCCGTTACCGGACTGTCCGGCTCGAACCGCAGCCATTCGATGTGCTGCGGGTGCGTCTGGAAGTTCGTGACCCAGACGCGCGTGGCCGGCACGAACATCTCGTCGTTCTTCTTTTCCGTCGTGACGATGCCGATGTGATCGAATTGCATGAGACGGGACTCCAGGGATTCGCGGGGAACATGGCGACCGCCGCCGGTTCGCTCGGCCGCAGCGTATGCATCTTGACCGTTGCCGGCCGGACTGACAAGAGGAGCCGGCGGCACCAATTCCCTGACGCTGGTGGATTCGTCGGTTTCCGGGCTGCAGAATCAACCGTTATGAAGTGTCGATTTTCCGCCAATTCGATGGCTTGCGTGCTGTCAGAGGTCATTCGCCAGGGCTCTTGCCTTGCCCGGGGCTTGTGCTGACTTCCAACGACGGCAGGATTCTCTTGTGCGGGGCGGGTTGTGGACTTCATCTTTTGCGGCCGGACGGCTAGGCTGGTGGTTTCCCGTGGGTTCAGGTGTCTTCCAGGATTGATGGCGGAGGTGCGGTGATGCGTCGTGCGAATCGAGATCTGGCCAGGGTTCGGTTTCCGGGGTTGACGGTGGTGCTCGGACTGGCCTTGGCCGGCGTGCCGGCCGGCACACGGGCGGCCGAGTTGGCCGAGGAACTCCAGGCGGTTCCGTTTCAGATCGTGTACGAGTCGTTCCGCGACGGGAACTGGGAGTTGTACCAGGCACAGGCCGACGGCTCGCAGTCCGTGAACTTGACGCGCACGCCCAACGCGCAGGAAATGTACCCCCACGTCTCGCCGGACGGCTCGCGGATCTGCTTTCTGGTGGATGAAGGCGACGGGGATGCGAAGAGCCGCAATGTGTACGTGATGAACCGCGACGGCAGCGGCCGCGAGCGTGTGACCGTCAACGGCCGCGATCCCTGCTGGGACTCGACGGGCGCGGCCGTGGTGTATTTGAAGGGCGAATTCGAGCAGTTCACGCTCCGCGATTATGCCAGCAAAGGCGTTGCCGTGTACGATCCGGCGACGCGCACACACCGCCCCCACCCCAATCCCGAGATCCATCATCTGTACAACATCAGTTGCACTCCCGACGGCAAATGGTACGTGGCCACGGTGCACGCGGGCATGGGCTGCAGCCACGCGATCCTGGCCATCGAGGCCAACGGCATGCGCGTAGTCAACTTGCAGATTCCCGGCTGCCGACCCGACGTCAGCGCGGACGGCAAGCGGATCGCGTGGGGCGCCGACGACTTTACGCTCCGCGTCGCCGATCTGGACTTCAGCGGTCCCGAGCCGAAGGTCGTCAACGCCCGGGATGCGATCCACAGCGAAAAACCGCTGGAAGCGTACCACGTGGACTGGTCGCCGGACGGCCGGTACTTGACCTTCAGCCGCGGGCCGCAGCAGAAGAAGAAACTGGGAGCCGCGCCGGAGATGATCGGGGCCCAGGCCGAAGGCTGGGAGATCTGCGTCGCGGATGCCGGGACGACCAACCGCTGGCTGGCGATCACCAGCGATGGGAAATCCAACAAGGAGCCGGACTGGGCGCCAGCCGGGAAGAGCCAGCCATGAGCCGCCCGAAGACTCAGCGGAATCGCACCCACGTAGCCGCGTCTTTCCAAGACGCGGAATCCGGTCTCGGCGAGACCGGGCTACGTGACGCCCGCGCTGGCCGGTGGCACTTGGTCGGACTCGCCGTCGTCCTGCTGTGCTCCTGCCAGAAGGTCGAGCCGGCGGCCGCGCCCCGTGCCGAGCTTGAAACGCGGACGACTCAAACGGGAGCCGAAATGGTGTTGATCCAGGCCGGCTCGTTCCAGATGGGCAGCGCCAGCGGCGATCCGGACGAAGCGCCGTCGCACGAAGTGGCGTTGGACGCCTTCTGGATCGACCGCACGGAGGTTACCCAGACTCAATACGGCAAGCTGGTTCTGGCCAATCCCGCGCACTTTAAGGGCGACGACCGGCCGGTCGAGCAGGTCAGTTGGGCCGATGCCGCGCTGTACTGCAACTTGCGTTCGCGAGCCGAGGGCTTGGAAGCGTGCTACGACGAGGAGACGGCCGAGTGCGATTTCGCGGCCGGCGGCTATCGGCTGCCGACCGAAGCTGAGTGGGAGTACGCTTGCCGCGCGGGCACGACGACGCCGTACGCTTGCGGCGCTGACGCCGCGTCGCTGGCGCGTCACGCCTGGTTTGCCGACAATGCCGGGAAGAAGACACAGCCCGCGGCCCGCAAGCCGCCCAATGCCTGGGGGCTGTACGACATGCACGGCAATGTGGCCGAGTGGTGCAACGATGTGTATGCGGCCGACTACTACGCCCGCAGCCCCGCGCGCAACCCGCGGGGACCGGACGACGGCGAGAAATACGTGCTCCGCGGCGGCGCCTGGAATTCGCAGGCCGCCGGGTGCCGATCCGCGACGCGTGTGGGCGAGAATCCCGGTTTTCAGGACGCCTGCTTTGCCCGGGATGCGATCGGCTTTCGTTGCGTCCGGCGGGTGGCCGCGGGGCCGGCAGCCGATCCGCGCGCGGCGGCTGGCGATCGCGCTGTGCGCGGGGGGGCCGGCGCCGGGGCTCGCGATGCTGGGAGACCTGCGGTCGGCGGTTTCGGCGCGGTCAGGAGACCGGCGCCGAACGTGGTCGGGAGACCGGC
>CAIYOB010001498.1 GCA_903927685.1 uncultured Planctomycetaceae bacterium | reverse complement strand
TGTTGCCGCAACTGGACGAGTGCGTCCAACTGAAGCCCGACCTGTTGAACCAGAGCGAGTTCGTCAACGTCTACCTGTCGCGACTGCAACCGGACGCGGACACAGATTGGCAGCAAGATGTCGACGCCCAGCGAGCGTACCTGGACCGGCTGTGGGCGTTCGCCCAGCGATTGGCGCCCGTTCACAATTCGCTGAAGGCACACGTGGTCTACCACCGGCTGGTTTTGGACCGCGCGCAGGCCCAATTCGACAAGGAGCGGTTCCTGAACTACCTGCAATTGCCGCGGCAGGTGGGGTACGTGCGTCCCGAGTTTTTGGAACAGGGAGAAAACCGCCGCTTTGCGGCCAACCTGGGAATGGACTATGCCGCCGTGACGCTGCTGCCGCCCGTGGGGGACGACGAGCCGCTGGTCCGCAGCTATCTGCACCATTTCCTGGTTGATGAAGCGGACTACAAACCCTACGAGCCGTACATCCTGGACACCTATCTGAAGCGTCAGTTCGCCGAAACCAAGATCGTCAACGGACTGGGCGAAGGCGAGCAGTGGTATTCGCTGCTGCCGCCCGTCGAGTACCAGGCGTTGAAGGAACGCGTCGACTTGGACTTTGCCTTCGACAACCAGCGGTTGTTCGCCGCCGAAGCGCCCGTCAGTCTGGATGTTCATGTCAAAAACGTTGGCACGCTGATTGTCAAGGTCTTCGAGATTAACACCCGCAACTATTACCGCGAGAACCTGCGCGAAGTCAACACGGACATCAACCTGGACGGGCTGGTGGCCAACCAGGAAACAACCTACACGTATCCCGAGCCGCCGCTGCGGCGCGTACGCCGGCACTTCGAGTTTCCGGAGTTGGCCAAGCCGGGTGTCTACGTGATCGACTTTATCGGCAGTGGTAAGAGCAGCCGTGCCGTGGTCCGCAAAGGTCGGCTGCGATTCCTGGAACGAACCACGGTGGGCGGACACGTGTTCACCGTCCTGGACGAACAGAACCGCAAGCTGCCCGCCGCGACGCTGTGGTTTGCCGGTCGCGAATACGCGCCGAACGACCAGGGGCAAATTGTTGTCCCGTTCTCCAACGCACCGTCCGCGCAGAAGCTCGTCCTGTCCCACGGTGACTTCTGCTCGCTGGACGAATTCCAGCACCAAGCGGAGAACTACGTCCTGGCCGCCGGCATTCACGTGGACCGCGAGTCGCTGTTGGCCCGCAAGAAAGCCCAAGTATTGGTCCGGCCACAGCTGTATTTGAACGGCATCCCGGTCACGCTTTCGGTATTGGAGGACGTGCGGTTGACCATCACGTCGACCGACCTCGACGGCGTGGCGACCTCGAAGGACGTGCCGGACTTCAAGCTGTTCGAGGACCGCGAGGCGACGTTCGAGTTCCAGGTTCCCCAGCGGTTGGCCACGCTGGCGTTCGGACTGCACGCCAAAGTCCAGAATCTCAGCCAGAACCAGAAGATCGACGTGGCGGTCGAGGAGTCGTTCTCGCTGAACGAAATCGACCGGACCGAGAAAGTCGAGGACCTGCACCTGGTCCGCAGCGGCGGCCAGTATGCCGTCGAGTTGTTGGGCAAGACGGGCGAAGTGCGGGCCGATCGGCCGGTGCAGTTCGCGCTCAAGCACCGCGACTTTACCGACCCCATTCCGTTCACGCTGCAGAGCAATCCGCAGGGCCGAATCGCCTTGGGCGACCTGGCCGACATCCTGACGGTCACGGCCACCGGGCCGGAAGGCACGGCGCGCACGTGGACGCTGGGCCGGGACGAACACACCTACTACCAGACGGTGCATGGCCGCGTGGGCGAGCCGATCGTGCTGGCTTATCTGGGCCAGGCCCCGCAGCCCCAGCGTGACGAGTTGTCGCTGCTGGAGATTCGCGCTGACGGCTTTGTGTCGGACCGATTCGAGGCGCTGGCCGTCGCCGACGGCTTGCTGCACATCACCGGCTTGACGCCCGGCGATTACGACCTGTGGTTGAAGAAAGAGAATCGGCGGATCCGGTTGCGCGTCACGGCGGGCGAGGTCCAGGAAGGGTACGTGCTGGGCCGCGACCGGCAACTGGAGATCCGCGGCGGCGGTCCGCTGCAGATCAGCCGCATCGAGGCCGCGGCGGATTCCGTCACGGTCCAGTTGCGCAACGCGTCGCCGTTTTCGCGCGTCCACGTGTTTGCCACCCGTTATTGCCCGGCCTACGCGCCGTTCGGCAATCTGGCCAAAGTCGGTGACGCCGAGCCGGCTTGGCGGGAACTGGAGAAACTGGATTCCCTGTACGCCGCAGGCCGGAACCTGGGCGACGAGTATCGCTACATCATCGACCGCAAGTATGCCAAGAAACTCCCGGGCAATATGCTCGAACGGCCCAGCCTGCTGTTGAACCCGTGGGCCGTCCGCGGCACCGAGACGGCCAAGCAGGAAGCGGCGGCGGGCGAAGAATTCGCGGCGGAAAGCGAGATGCTGGGCCGGGACGGAGCCGCTGGCGGGTTCGGCGGCCAAGGAGCGGCCGAGGGCGGCGACTTTGCCGACTTGGATTTCCTGGCCGATGCGTCCGCGGTGCTGCTGAACCTGGAGGCCGACCCCCAGGGTGTGATCGTCATCCCGCGCAAGGACCTGGGCACGCACCAGCACCTGCACCTCGTCGCCATCGACCCGCGAGACACGGTCTGCCGCTCGATTTCACTGCCCGAAACGGAGCCGGCCTTCAACGACTTGCGGTTGGCCCGGAGCCTGGATCTGACCAAGCACTTTGCCCAGCGCAAGCAGGTCACCGCCGCGGACGCCGGGCAAGGGCTGGTCCTGGCGGACATTACCAGTTCGCGGTTCGAGACCTACGACAGCCTGGCCCGCGTCTACGCGCTGTACGGCACGCTGAGCAACGATGCGACGCTGGCCGAGTTCAGCTTCCTCGTCCATTGGCCGGACCTCAAGCCCGAGGAAAAACGCGAGAAGTACTCGAAATACGCCTGCCACGAGCTGAATTACTTCCTGTTCCGGAAGGACCCGGAGTTCTTCCAGTCGGCAGTGCTCCCGTATCTGAAGAACAAGAAGGACAAGCAGTTCCTCGACCACTGGCTGCTGAGCGACGACTTGAGCGAATACGTCCAGCCTTGGCGTTACACTCAGCTGAACATCGTCGAGCGGATCCTGCTCGCGCAGCGACTGGCCGACGATCGGCCGCACACGGTCCGCGACGTCGGCGACCGGTTCGATCTGATCCCGCCGGACGTCGAGCGGGCCAATTTCCTGTTCGAGACGGCGGTCAAGGGCAGCGCCCTGGAGACCGGCGACCGACTGGGCCTGGAAGCGGCCCGAGACGAAGCGGAGAAGGCGAATAAGCCCCAGGATCCATCCGCGGTCGCAGACGAAATGAAGCGACTCCGGGGCGCCCTGGCGGCCCCCGCCGCCGAAGCTCCCGCAGCGATGCCGCCGCCTGCGCCGGCAGCCGCGCCGAACGGGGCCGCGGCCCCGGCCGAACCAGCCCTGCTACTGGCCGAGCGAGCCGAATCGCGGGACAAGGCGAAAGAGTCGGGCAACGCCGTCCGGGAACTGCGCCGCAAGTCGGCAGGGGCCGTGGCTGGCAAGGCGGAATTGTTCTTCGACGACATGTCCGATGAGCGAAAGTCCGTCCGGCAGTTGTATCGCCAGGTCGACAAGACCCAGGAATGGGCCGAAAACAACTACTACCACCTGACCATCGACCAGCAGAACGCCGACCTGATCACGGTCAACGCCTTCTGGCGGGACTATGCCAACTACGATCCGGCTCGAGGCGCCGGCTTCCGCTCGATTCACCTGGCGCAAGCTGCTCGGAACTTCCCGGAGATGATGTTCGCCTTGGCGGTCCTGGATCTGCCGTTCCAAGCGGCGGAGCACGCGAGCAAGTTCAACCAGGCGGAGATGACCTTCACGGCCGGCTCGCCGCTGGTCGTATTCCATGAAGAGATCAAGGAAGCGGAGCCGCTCCAGGACGCCGCGCCGATTCTGGTCAGCCAGAACTTCTTCCGTCACAGCGACCGCTACCGCTTTGAGAACAACGAGCGGCTGGACAAATTTGTAACGGAGGAGTTCCTGACCGGCGTGGTCTACGGCTGCCAGATCGTCGCCACCAACCCCACCTCGTCACCGCAGAAACTGGACGTATTGCTGCAGGTTCCCACGGGTTCAATCCCGGTCCTGAACGGCCAGTACACGCGGAGCGTCCACATTGATTTGCAGCCCTATGCGACGCAGACGCTGGAGTACCACTTCTACTTCCCGCTCGCGGGCAAGTATCCGCATTACCCGGTCCACGTCGCCAAGAACGAACGGCTGCTGGCCCAGGCCGAGCCGTTCACGCTGAACGTGGTCGACAAGCTCTCTCGCATCGACACCGAAGCGTGGGATTACGTCTCGCAGCACGGCACGGACGAAGACGTGCTGCGGTACCTGAGCCAGCAGAATCTGCATCGCGTCAAACTGGACCGGATCGCGTTCCGGATGCAGGACAAGGCGTTCTTCGCTCAAGCGATTCCGTTGCTGGCGCGCCGGCACTTGTACGACCAGACGCTGTGGTCGTACGCCGTCAAGCACAACGAACCGGCGGCAATCGGGGAATTCCTGCAGCACGCGGACGAGTTCGTGAATCAGTGCGGCGCGTACCTGGTCAGTCCGCTGCTGACCATCGATCCGGTGCTGCGGAAGAGCTACGAGCACCTGGACTACAAGCCGCTGGTCAACGCCCGCGCCCACCAGTTGGGCCAGCGGCGGCAGATCCTGAACGACCGCTTCCACGCCCAGTACCACCGGCTGTTGCGGGTGCTCAGCTACCGCCGCCAGCTGGCTGACGCAGAGCTGATGGCCGTGGTCTACTACCTGTTGCTCCAGGATCGCGTGTCCGAAGCGGCGGACTTGTTTGCCCGGGTCAACCCGGCGAACCTGGCCACGCGTCTGCAACACGACTATTTTGCCGCCTACCTGGCCATGTCGCAGGAGCAGCCGGACCAGGCCCGGGCTGTGGCGGCCAAGTACGCCGACTATCCGGTGGACCGTTGGCGGGAAGCGTTTGCGGCGGTCACGGCCCAAGTCGCCGAAATCACGGGCGCCCAGGCCGCAGTGATCGACGCCGAGGACCGCAGCCAACAGCAAACACAATTGGCCGCGACCGAGCCGAGTTTCGATTTCCAGGTCGAGGCCAAGGCGGTCAAGATCAGCTATCAGAATCTGGCCAAGATCCGCGTCAATTACTACCTGATGGACATCGAATTGCTGTTCAGCCGCAATCCGTTCGTCCAGCAGTATTCCGGCCAGTTCTCGCACATCCGGCCCAACGCGACCCAGGCGATCGAGCTGCCTGCGGGTCAGGCGAACCACGCGTTCGAGTTGCCCAAGGAACTGCTCAATCGCAACGTCCTGGTCGAAATCACCGGCGGCAGCCAGACGAAGTCTCAGGCGTATTACTCGAATTCGCTGGCCGTGCAAGTGATCGAAAACTACGGACAAATCCGCGTGACCCACAGCGGCACAGGCCAGCCCTTGCCCAAGGTGTACGTCAAGGTCTATGCCCAGTTGCAGGACGGCAGCGTGCGGTTCTTTAAGGATGGCTACACCGACCTGCGCGGCCGGTTCGAGTACACGGCGCTCAGCACCAACGATCTTGATTTCGTTCAGAAGTTCTCGCTGCTGATCCTGAGCGACGAGCACGGCGCGGTGGTCCGCGAGGCCAGCCCGCCGCGGCGGTAGGGAGTGCCCGAGATGCCTGATCGGAAGCGAGGGACCGCGGTCCTGTTTGCCACGACGGTGTTCCTCAGCGCCTGGCTGGTTTTCCAGGTCCAGCCGCTGATCGCCAAATACGTCCTGCCCTGGTTCGGCGGGACGCCCGCGGTCTGGACGGCCTGCCTGCTGTTCTTTCAAAGCGGCCTGTTCCTCGGCTACGCGTACGCCCTGCTGCTCGTCCAGCGCGTCCCCGCGCGCTGGCAAGCGACATTGCATGTCGCGTTACTGGCGGCGGCGCTGGCCACGCTGCCGATCACCCCGGACGCCGGGTGGAAGCTGAACGCCGGTGGCGATCCGGTGTGGCGGATTCTGCAGCTGCTGGCGGTCTCGGTCGGCCTGCCCTACCTGATCCTGTCCGCCACGGGTCCGCTGTTGCAGGCCTGGCACGCCCGTGTTCGGCCCGACGTCTCCCCGTACCCGCTGTATGCGCTGTCCAATCTGGGCTCGCTGCTGGGCTTGCTGTCCTATCCCTTCTGGTTCGATCCGGCCTTGGCGGCCGACCAGCAGACGCAGATCTGGTCGTGGGGTTTCGTGCTCTTCGCCGTCGGCTGCGCCGCGTGCGGGTTGAGCGTCTGGCGCGCGGCGGCGACGACCGTTCCGCGGGCGGCGGAGGGCAGGCCTGCCACTTCCTCGCCCCCGCCCACCTGGCGACGCCTTGGGTTCTGGTTCGCGCTGGCGATGGTGCCCTCGGCGATGTTGCTGGCCACAACGAACCTCGTGTGCACCGACGTCGCCGTCGTGCCGTTCCTGTGGGTCCTGCCGCTGGTCCTGTACCTGCTGTCCTTCATCCTGTGTTTTCACAGTCTCCGCTGGTGCGTGCGCGGTGTCTGGTGGACGGCCTGGCCGCTGGTGGTGCTGGCGGCCGTGCGCGTTTCGTTCCGTGGTTTGGGGGTGGTGACCAGCGATCCGGTGCTGGTTCAAGTCGCCGTGTTCTTCGGCCTGTTGTTCTGCTGTGCAATGATCTGCCACGGCGAGCTGGCGCGGACCAAGCCGGACCCCGCCCAACTGACGACGTTCTATCTGACGCTGGCGGCGGGCGGTGCGGCGGGCGGGATCTTCGTCGGCTTGATCGCCCCGCAGCTGTTCGTCGTCAACTTTGAAGTCGCCGTCGCCACGCTCGCCTGTACGCTGGTGATCCTGCTGGTGCTGTACGCCGATCCCGCCAGTCGGCTGCGGCAGGGACGGCCGCGCTGGGCCTGGGGCGGCCTGTTGCTGGCCACCGCCGGCCTGCTCGCGGCCCACGTGATCCTGTTCCGCGATACGCTGGCCGGAGTGCAGGAAGTCCATCGCAACTTCTTCGGAGTGCTGCAAGTCAAGTTGGCGCCGGCTGCCGTTGCCAGCAATGGCGCCGTCTGCCAACTGATTCACGGCCGTACCATGCACGGAGCGCAATTCCTCGATCCGCCGAGAAGGCAAGTTCCTACCAGCTATTATGGCGAACAGTCGGCCATCGGCCTGTTGCTGCGGAATCGGCCGGCGGCCGCCCCCGCGCGCGTCGGCATCGTCGGCTTGGGCGTGGGCACGCTGGCCGCGTATGCCCGTCCCGGCGACCACTACCGCTTCTACGAAATCAACCCCGCCGTTGTCGACTTGGCCCAACGGTTCTTCGAATTCCTGCCTGCCTGTCGCGGCCAGGTCGAGGTCGTCGTCGGCGACGCCCGGATCTTGTTGGAGCAAGAGGCACCCCAGGCGTTCGACGTGCTGGTTGTGGATGCCTTCTCGAGCGACTCGATTCCCGTCCACCTGCTGACGCGGGAAGCATTCGAGGTGTACCTGCGGCACCTGCAGCCGGCCGGCATCCTGGCCGCGCATATCTCGAACGTCCACGTCGACCTCAGTCCGGTCATTGCCGGCCAGGCGGCACACTTCGGTTTGGCAATGACCGGCTACGAATCGTCCGCAGACCAGGCGACGGAGACGCGGCCTGCGATCTGGATGCTGCTGTCCCGCCGCGCCCCGTCGCTGGCGATCGACGCCGTGCAGCGTGGCAAGCTGCCGCCGCCGGCCCGGGAACTGGTCTGGACGGACCAACGCAACAGCGTGTTTCAAGTCCTGCGGGGGAAGGCGACGCGATGATCCCGGCATTCTGGCGATGGTACTATGCGTGGGCGCCGCGGCCGAGCGAAGTGAAGCTGCTCAACAAGGGGCTGTCGTTTGCCCTGGCCTGGGGTAAGAATTGGTGCAAGCCCATTCGGGATCGGATGCACTCGCGATTTCCGTTCCTGCCGCCGGAGGACCTGGATCGATATGAGCGAGATTGCCGGGTGGCCATGAACGTCGGAATAGGCCTGGTGTCGGAAATCGCTGAAGCGAACAAAGGGGTTGTCTCGGAGTCCGATTGGCGGCAGCAGTTTGCAGCCGCGTTTCCGTGGGTATCGGAAAGAAATCTGTGTTCCCTGTTCGCTCAGGGCACCTATTACGCCTGGAAAGACGGCATCTGCAAGCATTCACTCGGGTAGCCTGGATCGGGCAGATCAAGCTGGCCAGATTAGCGGCGCCAGCTGAACAACAGACCGAGGCTCCGCTCCGCCGGCAGCCCGCCACACGGCCGGGCTGACCACACTTCCGCCGGCGTTTCCGGCATAACCGGCAGCTTTTCGCCGCGGTTGTCGCCTTTTGGCAACAGCGGCTGATGAGCGGACGCAACATCTGGCCAAACCGCATGGTAGGTTACCGAGGGAACGATTAGAGAATCGGTAACGACTCGGGTGACTTGCGGACATGAATCGGTCCAGTCAGAGCTTCTGCCTACCGCTGCTTTTGCCGGCGGTCGCCGCTGCGCTGCTGGCCGGATGTACGCCGTTGAAACTGCCGAAGATCGATCCGACGGGCCAGCGGATCTTCATGCCGCACGGCAACTACACGGAATTTGTTCCGCCGCAGGCGGTGCCCTGTGTTCCCGCGCCGGCCTTTACCGCGCCACCTCCCGTAGCGCCTTGCCCGCCCGGCGAGCCTTCGCCTTTGGCGGCCGGGCCATCCTGCGGGGCGGCGCCCGGACCGAGTTGCGGAGCCGCGGCGCCCTCGTGCGGGGCCGCCGCGCCGGCGCCAGCGGCGGTGGCCGCCCAGCCGGTTCGCGTCGGTCCGCACCGCGAGAAGCAAGGGCGACTGGTCTTGGCTCCCGCCATCATGATGGCGCCCGTCGGCTCCGAAGTCGTCGTCCTGTCGGGACTGGCGGACGCGGCCGGCGAGTACATCCCGCGGCAGCCGATCGAGTGGACCCTGACGCCGGACAGCGTCGGCTACTTTGTCGAGGCGGGCGACGGTCAGGACTGCCTGAGACCGCTGTTCCGCGAAGCGGCCAACAAACGCGACGGCAGCTATGCCGTGACGAAGTCCTTGACGCAGCAGCGCGTGTTGACTCGCGGCACGCCGCAAGCGAATGACGATGTCTCCGTAGGGTCAGGCCAGAGCTGGGTCAGCATCACCTCTCCGACCGAAGGCGCCAGCCATGTCGCGGTGATCGCTCCCGAGGCCGAGGTCTGGGACCAGCGGCGGCAGACGTCGACCATCTACTGGGTCGATGTCCAGTGGGTGCTGCCGTCGCCGGCTGTCGTGCTCGCCGCCCAGCCGCACACGCTGACCACCACGGTCCGCCGCCGTTCCGGCAAGCCGTTGTCCGGCTGGATCGTGCGGTACGAGATCCTGGACACCAACGTGACGTCGCTGGGCCCCCAAAAACTGGCCGCGGCGGACGCCAAGACGGACGAGAACGGCCTGGCCAGCGTCGATCTGGTGCCCGCCAACAAGAGCGGCAGCACCCAGGTGCGGATCAGCATCGTGCGGCCGTCACTGCCCAACGACGAACTGCCGCCGATGGTGGTCGGTCAAGGCTTTTCGTCGGTCACGTGGAGCGCCCCGGATCCCAAGGTGACGCTGTACGGTCCGGAATCGGCCGGCGTCGGGTCGACGGTCACCTATCGCGCCGAGGTCAGCAACGCCGGGGATATCGTCGCCCGGCGGGTCGTAGCCAGCGCCACCGTGCCCGCCAACATGACGTACCTGAACAGCAGTCCGCCGGCCAAGATCCTCGGCAACACGCTGCGCTGGGACTTGAGCGATCTGCCGCCCAAGGCCCTGCAAACCCTGACGATTTCCTGCCGGCCGGAACAGAACGCCTCGATCCGCTTCTGTGTTCGGCTGGACACCGGCGAAGCGACGGCTGGACAGAAGGCCACGGTCGAAGCCTGCGTGGCGACCCGCGTGTTCTCGTCGGCCCTGAACGTGCGGATGACCGGCCCCGCGTCCGTCCAGGTCGGCCAGGCGGCCGATTTTGAGATCGAAATCACCAACACAGGGACCGAGCCGCTGAACCGCGTGGTACTCCGCGATCGGCTGCCCGCCGGACTGGAACACGCCACCGAGCGCGGCAACTTGATCGAACGCGTCCTGGCCGAACCGCTGGCTCCCGGAGGCAGCCGCAAGATCGCCGTCAGCTTGCTGGTCAAGCAGGCCGGACGGCTGTGCCACACGGCCGAGGCCGTCGCGGACGGCGGGCATTCGGCCTCCGCCAGCGCCTGCGTCAACGGCGTCGAGCCGCCCCCGCCGGAAACGAAGCCGGCGGTCGAGGCGACGATCGAATGCCCCACCCAGTCCCGGGTGGGCGAGCGGATCGTGGTCACGATGCGGGTGACCAACACGGGGAACGTCCCGTTGACCAATGTCCGCGTGGTGGGCTTCTACGACCGCAGCCTGTATCCTCGCGCGGCCAGCGTGGGATACGACGAGCAGGCGCTGACCCGCGGAGAGCTGCTGTGGGTCACGCCGCGGCTGATGCCCGGCGAGGTCCTGGCGCGGCAGGCCGGACTGGACTGTGTCAAGGACTCCCCGTCCGCCTGGTGCCGGGTGTTCGTCGAGACGGCGGAGAATGTGCGGTCGGTGCAGGAGGCGAAACTCGCCATCCAGGCGGCGCCGGAGGCTGCCAAGCCGCCGGCCGGCCCACGCGAACCGCCGCCGAAGATCCAGGAACCCAGCGAGCCGCCGGCAGCCAAGATCGTCGGCCAACTGGATGTCTCCATCGCCGACCGTCAGGATCCGATTTCGCTGAACGGGACGACGACCTACATCATCCTGGTGCAGAATGGCCGGAACGTCGCGGACAAGAACGTGACGGTGTCCCTGCTGCTGCCGCCGGGGCTGGAGTTCGTCAAGATCAGCGGGCCGGTGCGGGAGAAGAAGTTCAGCCCCGACGGGCGGACGGTCGAGTTGGAACCGATCAAGGAGATGCGGCCCGGCGAGACGCTGAATCCGTTCTTTGTCGAAGTCAAGGGCACGCGGATCGGCAAGCACATCGTCCAGGTCCGCGTCCAGAGCTTCCGCTCGACGACTCCCGTCGAAGCCGACGAGGACACGACGGTCAACGTCTCCGGGTGAGCCGATGCCGCGTTTTGCCGTCCTGCGTCACGACCCGCCGCCGGGCAGTCCGCGCCCGGTGCACTGGGATTTCCTGCTGGAGGACGGCGACTCGCTGCTGACCTGGGCGCTGTCGGAACCGCCCGCCGCCGGACGACCGATCCCCGCCGAACCGCTGCCCAACCACCGCCCGGTTTATCTGGACTACGAAGGCCCCGTCTCCGGCAACCGCGGCACGGTCACCCGCTGGGATGCCGGTACGTTCCAATGGCGGCAGCGCGGCGCGCAGGAACTCACCGTGACGCTCGACGGCCTCGTTCTGTGCGGCGAAGCGGTGTTGACTCGAGCGGACGATCTGACGCTGTGCTGGCAGTTCGAACTGCGGGCGACGGGGGGCGGGCGGGCCGAACGAGCCCACTAGTGCGTTGTTCAGGCTAAATGTTGGGGTGCCTGGGGTCGAGTGCAGCGAGCCCCCAGTGGCATAAGCCTGGGGGCTCGCCATTCGTACCTCGTGGCTCGACCCCAGCCACCCAACCCCAACTCTTAGCGTGGACGACGCACTAGGCCGTAGCCCGCAGCTTTGCAGCTGCGCATGCCCATGATCCCCGCCGGCCCCGTGCCGAATGGTACGAGGTTAAGCGTGCTGGCGGCCTTCCGGCCATTGAGATGCTCGGCACAACGGTCGCACAGTTGCCGCCCCGTGAACTTGCGTATCGGAATCGCATCGGCGTCACCCGGGTTTTTCGTCGGCAGTGCGCAGGGCCTGCAAGAGAGTCTCGGCCGCTCCCTGTGTGCCGTAAGGCGTCGGCAGCAGGTGTTCCGCCGAAAATGCTCATCCTTGAATTGAGATCTTGTGCCCCCGTTGTGTCCAGCTGGTACGCGCGGCCAGAAGATCCGGATCGTAGGTGCAGGTCACGACGCCGCGAGTCCAGGCAGAAGCCGGACGGGAACCCGGGCAATGCGAACTTCAACGCCACACACGCCCGGCGTGTTCGAACTGGCCGCCGCCGACGGGGCGGTCGAGATCAAGCCGACGCCCTGAACCCGCCCTCCCACCTTGACTCACCACGTTTTCCTGCTTAGCCTCGGTCCTGTGGGAGGAAAGCGATTTCCTATTCGTTGTCGGCCGGATGGGGCCGATCGTTCGTGGAACGTGTGGAGCCACCGATTGCGCGCCAAGAGCCGAACGGGACAACCTGAGCGACGAAGGGATGGACGCCGGAGGGGTGGGGATGCGGCGCGCCGCCCCTCCTTTCGATGGAAGCCGGTCGTCTTCCGACTGTTGGCGATCTGCCTGCCGATTCTGCTCATGGAATGTGCGGCGCGTGTCTATTGGAGCGTCGTTATCTTCCGGCTGAGGACCCAGCAGCAAATGGTTGACGAAATGTGCTGGGAACAGGGCTGGATGGAAGGCGTGATCCCTTACATGTTGTCCGAAAATCGTGAGTTCACGATGGCGACGACCCGCGTCCGCACCAACAACCTGGGACTACGTTGCGACTACGAAGTCAAACCGACTCGGGCCAGAGGCGAGGAGCCTCGGATTCTCTGCATTGGCGACTCGGTGACATTCGGCTACACCGTTGCCGGCAACGCACAAACCTATCCGGCAGTGCTCGAACGTCAACTTGACTCCGCGAGGATGCCGTGCTGGGTTATCAACGGCGGCATGCCTCGCTTTCGGATGGAACATCTGGTGTATCTTTTCGAGCGTCTCATGCCGGAGATCCAGCCTGAGATTGTGATTATTCTGGGCGGTTGGAACGACGCCCGAGACAACATCCTGATCACGCCCCGGCCGTTCTGGACTGATCTGGTGGACACGCTCAAGAAGCACATCTACCTGGTTCGCGTCGGACTGCACTATCGCCACAAGCTGGTCGGGGCGCGACCATCCGCCGGGCAACAACGGCCCGCGGCCGGAATCCGTCAGGAGGGGCTGATGACGTATGAAGCCTCGTTGCGAGATCTCGTTTGCCTGTGCCGTCGCCACCACGCGGTCCCCATTCTCTGTACCCTCCCCAGCTTCTTTGCCACCGCCGACAGCCCGGAATCCATCGCGAAGGCGGCCGATTTTGCAGCCGTGGGAACAATCGCCGACTGGGCGGAATTGACCGAGCGGATGAATGCAACAGTGAATCGCGTTGCGGTGAGCGAACGCGTCCCGCTGATCGATCTTACGGCGGTGAACGAGGCGTGTTGGTACTCCGATGCGATACATCCCAACGAGGAGGGATCGGTGAAGATTGCCGAAGCGGTCGCGGCCTTTCTTCGGAGCAGGCTGCAACGGCTTGAACCGAAGCGCGGGGGATCGAGCCCCGCTTCTCGCAGCCAACTCAAGTCGGGACCGAGTTTCGTGTCGGAAACGCGCTCGAGAGTACTTGGGAGATCATCCTGATCGCCTTGCCCCTCGGAGGGATGCTTGTGCTGGTTCGGTGTGCTTATCGCCAGCATCTCTTCCGCCCGCTCCGATCCAGTTTCATTCGATTCCTCGCGGTTGACGGGATCCGCAACCGGCTGGTGCGCAGCGTTCGAGCAGACAACCGTCCGGCTTGCATCGGAGGCCCTGCGCACGACCTTCCGCAGTGCGGGCAGCGCTCGAGCTGATCAAGGCCCACGGCTTGTCCGTGGGATACTTACGCTCAGCGCTACACAGGAACGCTCGCCACCGCCACCACCCCGTTCCCCAGCGGCGGATCCGCCGCCGCTGGGGAACGGAGTGGTGGGCCGGGGATGTCCGGCGGTGTAGCGACGAACGTGAAACTCCCACGGACAAGCC
>CAIYOB010001497.1 GCA_903927685.1 uncultured Planctomycetaceae bacterium | reverse complement strand
GATGCTGGATGCGAGCGAGCCGACCGCGGTTACGCAAAACGACAATCCCCGGACCGTCGGCGTCGACGAGACCGGACAGTACACTCTGACCCGGCTGGCGGTCGGCCAGTACACCGTGCGCGAAGTCGTACCGCTCGGCTTTTTCCAGTCCTTCCCCGACGCGGCTCAGCTGGGGCAGCACACGGTCGACGTCAAGTCGCAGCAAGTTCTGCGCGGGATCGACTTTGGCAATCGGCCCAAGGACGAGGGAATCTGCGGCGAGAAGTACCAGGACCGCAACGGCAACGGCCGCCGCGAGCCCGACGAACCGGGCCTGGCCGGCGTCACGATCTACGCCGATCTGAACCAAAACGGCCAGTGGGACGCAGACGAGCCCGCGACGGTCACGCAAGCCGACGATCCGGCGACGGGCCAAGTGAATGAAACCGGTCGGTACTGCTTACGCGGGATCGACCTGGGCCTCGTGGTGGTCCGCGAAGTCGTGCCCGCCGGATACAAGCAGACCGCGGGCGGCCGCGAGGCGGTGTACGCCGAGGACTTTGACCAGCCGGCGGGACCGGGGAACCCGGTGGGCGACGAGTGGTCCACGGATCGCGTGACCGTCGCGCCGCTCAGCCAGCGGGCCTTCCTGGGACTGTTCGACAACGAGACCGTGACGCTGACGCTGGACGGTCTGCCGGCCCACGATACCCTGTACGTCGCGTTCGATCTGATCATCGCCGGCTCGTGGAACGGCGACCACCTGAGGCAAGGACCGGATCGCTGGCAGCTGCAGACCGGCGACGGCCTCACGCTGCTGGACACGACGTTCAGCAACACGAGCAACGCGGTGCCGACGTGGCAGAATCCGTCCGATGGCGAAGACGTCGACGGCAGCGGGTACGTGACTCCGCTGGATGTGCTGATGCTGATCAACAAGATCAATGCCGGCAGCTCGGGCGCGTTGCCGGCGCCGACCGAGAAGCGACCGGGCGTCGCCCGCTACTACGATGTCAGCGGTGAAGGCCAGCTGAACGCGACGGATGTCCTGCACGTGATCAACCGCATCAACGGGGTCAGTGGCGGGAGCACCGGCACAGGTCAGCCGCTGGGGGCCGGACAGGGCGACTTCTTTCCGCAGTCCTTCCCCGACATCTACGGTCGTGCGAGCCATGCTCCCGGCACCGGCGCCGCGGAGACCGATCTGCAAGGCTATGACGGTCGCGGCCTCCCTCCCGAGGTGATCAGCTATCAGCCCAACGACGCCGTGTATCACCTGAGCTTCATCGTGCCGCACAACGCCAGTTCTGTGGTGCTGGACTTCCAGGCGTTGGGCCTGGCCAACCGCGACCTGGATTTCGAAAAGTGGGGCCTGGACAACGTGGTCATCTCCGTCCCGAGCGCAGCCCAGACGGTCCGCGTTCAGCCGGGCCAGACGGTCACGGGGATCGACTTCGGCAACCAGCCGACGGGGCAGCCTGCGGACAAGCTGGACTTTGGCGACGCGCTGGATCCGCGGTATCCGACCCTGCTGGAGCACGAAGGGGCTCGGCACACCATCGTCGCCGGCGTCTATCTGGGCGAGGGCGTCGACGCCGAAGCGGACGGCCAACCCACGGCGGATTCGCTGGGCGACGATCGGGTGGGCGACGACGAGGACGGCGTGCGCTTCCTGACGCCTTTTGTCGCCGGGACTCCCGTGCAGTTGGAAGTAACGGCCTCGACGGCCGGATTCCTCAACGCCTGGGCCGACTTCAACGGCGACGGCGACTGGCAGGATGAGGGTGAACACTTCCTTGCCGACCGGACGCTGAATCCGGGCATCAACGCGATTTCCGCGCCGATGCCGTTGACCGACTTGCCCCCCGAGTACCTGCTGACCCGCTTCCGGTTCAGCACGCAGGCCGGTCTGGATTTCTGGGGCCCGGCGCCCGACGGCGAGGTCGAAGACTATCGCGTGGACATGCCCGGGCAAAACCCGGCCAATCCGCCGGCCCCCAGCGCGGCGGCCCCACCCGCCGCCTCGCCCGCAACGGCCGGCGACCCGCAGACCGGCGGCGGGCAGAACGGCAACGAGATCCACGGCGTCAAGTGGCGTGACGGGAACGGCGACCGCCAGCGGCAGGCGGGCGAACCGGGCCTGGCCGGCGTGACCATCTACGCGGATCTGGACGACGACGGCCAGTTGGATGCGGGCGAACCGTCCGACGTCACCTACGCCGACGATCCGGCGACACCGCAGGATGAACTTGGGACCTACGGCCTGGTCGGGCTGCCCAACGGGACGATCATCGTCCGCGAGATCGTGCCGGCCAACCACGTGCAGACGTTCCCCGCGAGCGGCTTCCATACGATCGTGTTCGAGGTGGTCCACGTCGCCCAGGACGTGAACTTCGGCAACCGGCCGGTCGACCCGGGCCAGAACGTCGTCGAGGGCGTCAAGTGGAACGACTTGACCGGCGACCTGGGAGTTCGCGACGCCGGCGATCCGGGCCTGGCGGGCGTGAAGATCTACGTCGATCTGAACGGCAACTCGCAGTGGGATGCCAACGAGCCGAGCACGGTCACGCGAGACGACGATCCGGCGACGGGCGTGGACGAAACGGGCCAGTACAAGATCACGAACCTCCCCACGGGCCGCTTTGCCGTGCTGGAAGCCGTCCCCAGCGGCTGGATGCAGTGCTATCCGGCGACGCCGTACCTCGTCGCGCTGACCGGCGCGAGCGTGATCAGTCATCTCGATTTCGGCAACTTCCAATACCGGGAATTGCCGGATGGGGACGACGTGGTCTATGCGGGTGAGGGCGACGATTGGCTCTACGGCGACAACGTCGTTACGGATCCACGCATCGTGAGCGTCGGCACGCGGGCCGATACGCTGTACGGCGAGGCGGGGAAGGACGAATTGCGCGGCCAGGAGATGGAGGACCAGTTGTCCGGCGGCGCAGACGATGATTACCTCGATGGCGGCGATGGCACGGATCGCGTGCTGCAGACCTCGAATCAGGACCAGAAACTGGAGGACGATCTATCGCTGTTGTACGACGCCATCCTGACCGACGGCACGAGCAGCAAGGACTCGCTGGACAACATCGAGCACGCCACACTGACCGGGGAAGCAGGGGACAACCGGATCGACGCGGCAGGCTTCACGTTCGGCTCGGTGCTCCTGATCGGAGCGGGCGGCAACGACACGCTGCTGGGTACCGCCGCGGACGACGAACTGCAGGGCGGCGATGGCGATGACCTGTTGGCGGGCAATGCGGGCAACGATCGGCTGGACGGCGGAGCCGGCAGCGATCACTACGGAGGCGGCCCGGACGACGACCATTACCTGTTCGCCTCGGCCACGGCTCCCGAGGACGATTGGATCACCGAAGATCCCGGGCCGGGCGTCGACCTGTTGGACTTCAGTGCCCTGCCGGCGACCGACGTGGTGCAGATCGACCTGACAACGACTTTCTCCGGCAGGACGACGGACCGCACGCTGTGGTTCACGAATCCGCAATTCCTGGAGAACATCACGGGCGGCGAGGGCGACGACGAGATCATCGGCAGCATCGCCAACAACTACATTGTGGGCGGGTCCGGCGCCGACACCCTGGACGGCGGCCTGGGCAACGACATCCTGGACGGCGGTTTGGACGACGACCGGCTCACGGGCGGCCCCGGCCCCAGCGGAACAGATCCGGACGACGACACGTTCCTGGTCAGCCCCGACTGTGGCGCAGCCGAGACAGTCACCGACGGCGGCGGCAGTGACACGCTCGATTTGTCTGGCCTGACCGCGCATCTGACGATCGAGGTCGACGCCGCCACAGGCCTGTCGATCAGCGACGGAACCCAACTGCTGACGCACGCAGGGAACGTGATCGAGAACCTGCTGGGCGGCCGGGGTGATGATCGGTACCTGTTCCACGACGGGGCAGCGCTGGCGGGCGGCAGCGGCCGGATTTCCGATGCGGCCGGGACGGACTGGCTGGACTACAGCGCGTACTCGACTCCGGTGACGGTGCGTTTGTCGACCGGTGCCGCGACCGGGACCGCCGGGGTCGGCGGCTTGGAGAACGTCGTGGGCGGGTCCGCGGCCGACGTGCTGGAGGGCGATGGTCACGCCAACGAGTTGTGGGGGAACGCGGGCGACGACCTCGCGTCCGGACTGGACGGCGACGACGTGCTCGACGGCGGCAGCGGCGACGACCGACTGTTGGGCGGTCGAAGCAACGATGTGTACCGCTTCGGCCCGGCGAGTGGCAGCGAGGCGGACCGCGTCGACGAGTTCATGAGCGAGGGCGGCGACACGCTGGACTTCAGCGGCTTGGATACCGCGGTCGAGGTCAACCTGCGGAGCAACACGATTGCCACCTCGCCGGGCCGCACCGTGACCGTCGACACCTCGGGCAACTGGGCTTTCTTTGAGCGCGTCCTGGGCACGGACGGAGACGACCGCTTCGTCCCCAACGGAAGCCAGAACCGCATCGCCGGCGGCGGTGGCAACGATCGCTACCAGATCCTGCCGGCCGTGCTCGGCTCGGTCGCCTTGTTCGAGGCGGATTCCTCATCCGGCGGCCAGGATACCATCGATTTCGGCGGCTTCACGACCGGCGTCACGTTCGATCTGAACGCCGCGGAAAGCACCTTGGCCAGCGGATTGGTGGTGCGTCTGCGCGACGAAGCCGGCAATGCGGCACCGTGGCACTTCGAAAACCTGCTGGGCGGCAGCGGCGACGACGTGCTGACGGGCAATGACCTGGACAACGTGCTGGATGGCGGCGACGGCGATGACACGCTGGCCGGTCGGCGCGGCAATGATCGCTTACTCGGCGGCGCGGGCGACAACTGGCTCGCGGGTGGCGTGGGAGACGATGTCTACGTTCTTGTCGATGCCGCGACCGCCGGGGTCACCACCTTGACCGAAGATGCCGGGTCCGTAGGCGGCGGCATGTTGTCGCCGGGTGGCGTGGATACCATCGATCTGTCGGCCCTGACGACGGCGGTGACGTTCGATCTGTCCGTGACCACGAACACGATCGGCTCGCTGACCATCGAGCTGTTGGATGCCTCCGGGGCCGCGGCGAGCGCCTATTTCGAGATCGTCATCGGCAGCCTGACGCAGGCCAACGCCTTGACGGGCAATGACGCGGACAATCTCCTGGTGGGAGGCATGGTGGCAGACACGCTGACCGGCGGCGGTGGCCGGGACATCCTGATCGGGCATTTCGGCAACGACGTGCTCATCGGCGACGGCGGTTCCGGCGCAGCGGACCGCGACCTGCTGTTCGGCGGCTATGGCGCTGACCAGTTGCACGGCGGCGACGAAGAAGATCTGCTGGCTGCCGGTGGCCTGACGTACAACCACCCGCTGGACCGCACGGCCTTGGACGCGCTGCGCACGGCCTGGCTCTCGAACCAGAGCTGCAACGCGCGTCGAACGAGCCTGAAGGCCGGAGTAGGAGTAGATTCCCAGTACCGTCTGGCCGCCGACACGTACCTGGCCGACGCGGCCGCGGATCAACTGTACGGCGACGACGGCGCCGACTGGTTCCTGGTCGATGATTTCAGCGAGATCCTGGATCTGCAGGTCGGCGAGGAGTCCGACAGGTTAGGTGGAGGTACATAGTCATGAAGCCGTCAGGGTTCTTCGTTGCCAGCGCAGTGCTCGCTGCAGCCACGTTCGCGGTGCCGCCGGAAACGAGTGCCCAGCCATCTCCCGGCGCTAAGCCGTTCCGGCCGCCGAGTGTTGTCACGCAGATCCCTTCCGCAGCGGGCGGCGATCAGGGAATCGCCGTCGGCGTGCTCCCGCCGTTGCGGCCGCGTTACGCCAGCGGCGCGCCGGTGGTGATCCACGTGCCCGGCGGCGTTGCGACCGGAGGGGCGGAAGGGCGGCCGGAGTACGCGGGGCTGGGCCTGGTGGAAATCCGTTTCGCCTTTCCCGGAGGCGGGCGCGGCGAAGCGGTCAGCGGCGGCGTCTACGACTATCGCGGGCCCAACTGTGTCCGCGCCCTAGCCGACGTGATCCGGTTTGCCACCGGCCGGCTCGCCGACCGCCAAGGCCGCATGCTTCAGGACCTGATCCCGCGGACAACCGTGCTGGCGCAGAACGTCGGACTGGTGGGGTCCAGTCATGGCGGCAACGCCTGCGGGGTGGTCATGGCGACCCACGGCGACGAGTTTCCCGAGTTGGCCTTCTATGCCTCGATGGAATCGCCCTACGGCGAAGGGAATGTCAACATCGAACTCGGCGGCCGCGACCAGGGCCTGAACCCGGCCTACAACGCTCAAACCGGCGTGCTCGATGTGTCGAAGCTGGCTTGGTCCTCCGATCTGCCGCCCGGTCCTCCGCGGCGCTGGCAAGACAACGGCTTCGGCCTGCGGGGAGCCCTGTTCTTCGATCTGGATGGCGACGGGCGATTCTCGGAAGCTGCCGACTATCCTGCGAACACGTTCGTGCAGGACTTGGGGCAGGGCCCGAAGGCGTGGTACACGCCGCGGTTGGTCCGTCAAGCCGAGCAGCGAAAGCTGTATGGTGACGAATGCCCGGCCCACGTTCCCACGCTCGCCGAGTCCACCGAGTATTGGCACTGGCGGGACGCGGCGGGCAGCCTCGGCGACGCCGTCCGCAAGTGTCCCAACGTCGCGGTGATCGTCTATGCGAACGAGCGCGACCATGTCCAGGCGGCCCCCGATCATCCGCACATCCTGGCCCAGGTCGAAGGCTTCCGGCAGGCGGAAGCCAAGTTCGTGCGATTGAATCCGGATCGAGCTTACGTGGAATGCATCCTCGCGTCCGGCGGGGCGTCTTCTGGGCAGACACCGCCTCGTTTCCCCGACAACGCGGCTGGCAGCGTTTGGACGCGGGAGAACATCCCCAACGGATTGGAGCCGGCGGACTGGCCCATGCAGCCCTACATGCAGGCTGCCGTCTGCGAACTGGCGGACCGGGTCCAGGCGGGGAACTGGACGGACAACCTCGATGCCGTGCTGTACCCCGATGCGCCGCGGATCGCCTTTCTCGGTCGCCAGCCCGGCGGACCCGCCGAGGAAGGGACTCTGCCATTCCGCGCATCTCCGGCCCCGGGACGACCGCGTCTGCCGTTTGCCAAGCCGCCGCTGGGCCCCGGCGGCGTTCGTCCGCCGCTGGGCAAGCAGGCGCGGGGCCGGTTGCAGCTCGACGAAGCCCCGACCGCTCCGGCCGCGGCTGCCGATTCCAATATCCTGCAGCAGCGACTCGCCGCCGACGCCGGCTCCCGGGACGCCGTACTCCTGTTCTGCATCGGGGTCCACGTCGAGCCGTTGGGGGCCACCGTCAATCCGCTAGCCGCGGCCGGTGACGCGCCGTCGCCTGAGAGCCTGCCCCGCATCAAGCCGCTGGTGGGACGTATCGCCGCCCGGCCCAGCTATGAAACCGAGGGCCTGTTCCGGCGGCACCTGGCGGACCTGCAGAGCCTGGCCGACCTGGTGGAACGGCACGGCGGCAAGCTGACCGTCCAGGCGCAGACG
>CAIYOB010001496.1 GCA_903927685.1 uncultured Planctomycetaceae bacterium | reverse complement strand
TTGGAAGGAGTCGAGTCCTGATCGCCTTGCTGCCTCATCCCGAAGGCGTGCTGTTGCCCGTCCGCGCTCAACCGGGTGCCAGATCTTCCGGCATCCGCGGCGAGCAGGACGGTGCGCTGAAAGTCGCAGTGACCCAGATTGCCGAGAAAGGCAAAGCCAACAAGGCCCTGGTGGCCGTCCTGAGCGACGCACTGGACGTCCGCAAGTCGCAATTGGAACTCGTCTCCGGCCCCACCGCAGGCCACAAGCAGTTCCTGGTTCGCGGCATCACCGTGGCCGAACTGCGGCAGCGCATCGACGCCGCCTTGGCCGAGGCGTGATGGGAGCCACCGCGACGCTATCCCCGGCGGCCGGCCGTTAAACGAGCGGGTCAGGCGATGGCGAACCTGCAGAGGCGTGCTATAATGTCGCCGCAAGGCCCCGGCGCCGATCGCCTCCTCCAGATTCTCAGCTCCCATAATCATGGTTTGGAACGATCCGATTGAACAAGTCTTGGCGAGCCAGACATCCACGAGGTCGCGTGGATTGAGGCGTTGTCTGTGGGCCGCGTCCGGCCTGCTCCTGACGCTGCTCGTCTGGGGCGGCTACCGGCTGTGGGTCGATTCGCAGGCCGCAGGTTACGCGGCGGCGTGCGAGGCGGCGCGCCAGCGGCGGGCCTGGCCGGAGGTCGAGCGCGATGCGGTGGCCTGGGCCCGCTGGGCGCCCCGGCAGGGACGGGCCTGGCAGTACGCGGCAGAAGCCGCCCGGCGGCAGGGGCAGCCGGCGCGGGCGGCCGAACACCTGAGCCGGGTGCCTGAGGATGCCGTCGAGGCGACGGCGGCGCTTATGGACTTGAGCGACTTGCAGTTCAACGAGTTGAATCGGCCGCTGGACGGCGAACGCACGTGCCGCAGGGTCCTGGCCGCCGATCCGCGCAACGCCGAGGCCCACCGGCGATTGGTCTTCTTTTATACGGTTACCCTGCAGCGTGCGAAGCTGATCCAGCAGGCTCGGGCCGCGATCCGCTTGGATTGCGCTGTACCGGAGATCTACATCTACTTGATGAGCGCCGATTGGCTGACCCTGACGAATGCCAAGGACTTGATTGAGTATTGGCTGCAAGCCGACCCCGAAAACGAGCATTTTCTGGTCGCCCGCGCGGTCCACTTCCTGGGCACCCAGGGCGTGCTGGGCGAAGTTGCTGACGTCGATCCCCAGGGAAAGCCGCTGCCGCAGCGCCCCGAGGTGGCGGCGACGCAGCGGCGTCTGGACGAGTATCTGCTGCGGTTCCCCAAGAACCTGGAGGTCTTGGCTTACGCGGTCAACCAGGCGTGCGTCGGCGGCGATCGCCAACGCGTGGCGAGCCTGCTGGCCCAGGCACCGGAGGAAGCCCAGGACGACAACCGGTTTTGGCGGAGCAAAGGCTGGTTGCACGCGGCTCAAGACGAGTATTCCGAGGCGGAGGCGGCCTATCGGCAGGCATTGACGCTGCATCCCTACGACCTGCAGAGCCAACATGAGTTGGCCAGTGTCTTGCGACGACTCCAGAGATACGCGGAAGTGAACGTCTTAGAGCAACGGGCACTGCTTGGCATGAAGTTCCGCCGGGACATCTTTGCGCTCCCCAATGTCAAGTCCGCCCCCAAGATCCTGCTGACCAAGCTCGTGGCCTACGCGCGCGACTGCGGCGACGCCGAGTTTGCGGACCACTTGATGCGGCGGACCAGCAACCTGCCGTGAGGTAGTAGTCGACTCCATGAATGACACGATGGTGACGAACGACGAAGGTCCGGCGGCGGACGCATCCGCCCCGGGGACGCCTGCGAACGCCGGTGACCGGCGAACTCGCTCGGGACGCTCGCGACTGCT
>CAIYOB010001495.1 GCA_903927685.1 uncultured Planctomycetaceae bacterium | reverse complement strand
TGGTTAGCACCGTTCGAGAGATAACTGTCGAGAGTCTGTCGCGGCCTGAGGAACGGGGTGGTGGGTGGTGAAGGGCGTTCGTGTGTAGCACCGAGCGTAAGTATCCCACGGACAAGCCGTGGGCATTGATCAGCCCGAGCGCTGCCTGCACAGCGCCGGGGCGTGCGCAGAACCTCCCGAGCAAGTCGGACACTTATTTCTCGAACGATGCCTAGCACCCGCAAGTTCGGTCGCTGACCGCGACTTGGCCTCACTTTCGCCGCTCGTTCGCTGGTCGGGTTCCCGCCAGAAACAGGAGAGCGAACCCGGCGACGTACAAGCTGAGGAAGTACCAGCCCCAGCTCTGGATGGATCGGATCTGTGCCAGAGCCTCATCCACACTTGGCATGTGAATCACGATCCCAGCCGCTTGAACAAAGAAGATCCCAAAGCAAAGAGTGCCCACTGTGAGGCAAACGAATGCGACACCAACGGATAGCCGACGCACGGTAACCTCCTTCGATCCAGAAACTCGCCACCGAGTCAGGGCGACGGCGATCAAGGTCGGCGGCCTCGTCGCAAGACCCAAGCCGACGCGGTCAGGCCCACGGCCACCCCGATCGAGCCCCCGATCATGAATCCCCAGGCCCAAACGTTTTCGGGGTCGGTGTGCCAGAATTCCTCCGGCCCCAGGCCCAACCAGCGAAAGCGATCCATCGCCACGCCTGCCCACCAGCCGATCACTCCGCCGAGAAACCCGCTCACCAAGGTCATCACCGTCGCCAAGAGGTATCGCATTTTAGCACTTCTCCCTCGCTGCTAACTTGCAAGCCGGTTCCGGTCGCCGGCATGACCCAACGTGGCCCATGTCATGCCGACAAGCCGTCTCATCGATCTCTTCCTCTTCGGACCGCCTCTAGAAGGATTGAGTTAAGAATTGGTGAATCTCGTCGGGTTAAGATGCTGTGAGTTTTTCCCCAGATACCCCGATTTGCGTTGACCGGTCGCGGCACGTTGCGTTAGTCTGAGCACGCGTGCCCGACGTCGTGCGATCCGGCCGTTTCTCCCGGGGAATCCCATGCATCCAGCCACGGCTTCCGCAGCCTCGAAGCTGTTCGTCTTGGACACCAACGTCATCCTCCACGACTCGAATTGCATCGCGAATTTTGAAGAACACGACATTGCGGTCCCGATCACGGTCATTGAGGAACTGGACCGGTTCAAGAAGGGGCACGAGGATGTGAACTATCATGCCCGCGAGTTCTTGCGCCGGGTCGACCAGATCAACGGCGACTTGCTGACGGGGCGGGGAGCGTCGCTGGGACCGGGACAGGGGGCGATCCGGGTGGTCATCAGCGGCGAAATGGACGAGCGGCTGTTGAAAGCCCTCCGGCAGGATTCGCCGGACCACCGCATCTTGAACACGGCCATGACCCTGCAGCAGCGCGAACCGGGCCGCGCTGTCATTCTCGTCTCGAAGGACACCAACCTGCGCATCAAGGCGAAGTCGTTGGGGCTGACGGCCGAGGACTATACGAGCGACAAGGTCGAGAGTTTTGAAAAGCTGTACACGGGGAAACGCACCGTCCAAGACTTGCCGGGCGACCTGATCGACGCCTTCTATCGCCACGCCGAGGGGCTTCCGGCCAGCGAATGCCCCCAGATCGCCGCGCCGTTGGCTAACGAGAATTTCATCCTGCGGAACGGCAGCAAGTCGGTGTTAGCCACATACCGAGCCAGGGCCGAAGCCTACGTCCGCGTGGAGAAACTGACGGCCTACGGCATTGCGCCGCGCAACGCCGAGCAATCGTTTGCTTTAGCCGCACTCGTCAACCCCGACGTCAGCCTGGTCACCTTGGCAGGCCAAGCGGGCACCGGCAAGACGCTGCTGGCACTGGCCGCCGCGTTGCACTGCCGCAGCGCGTACCGCCAGATCCTGCTGGCTCGTCCCGTGGTGCCGCTGAGCAACCGCGACCTGGGCTTCCTGCCGGGCGATGTGGACGCCAAATTGGAGCCTTACATGCAGCCGCTGTACGACAATCTGGCGGTCATCCGGCACCAGTTTGACGAGCGGGATCCGGCTGCCGTGCGGATCGGCGAGTTGCTGACCAACGACAAGTTGCTGATCACGCCGCTGGCCTATATCCGCGGCCGCAGCCTGCACCGCGCGTACTTGATCGTCGATGAAGCCCAGAATCTGACGCCGCACGAGGTCAAGACGATCATCACCCGCGCCGGCGAGGGTACCAAGGTGGTGCTGACGGGCGACATCCAACAGATCGATCATCCCTATCTGGACTCGCTGTCCAACGGCCTCAGCTACCTGATCAACCGCATGGTCGGCCAGCCGCTGTACGCCCACATCACGCTCGAAAAGGGCGAACGCTCGGCGCTGGCGGATTTGGCCAGCCAGCGGCTCTGAATGCCAGCGGTCAACGGCGTACGGGCGGAGGCTGGGGCGAGCGGGTCTTCGCGCCAGCCCGCGCGGCCACGCGGCGGGCCCGCGCCTCGTCCAATTCCGTGGGACGAAGCACCCATTGGCGGTACCGGCGTTCCTGCTCGGACCATGTCGCCCGGATCTGCTGGCAGGCTCGCTCGATTTCGTCCGGCGTCGGATCTTCAGGCATGGCGTCGACCGGTTGGCAAGCGTTGCGCGGGTGAAGTGTGGGTAGAGTCATGGAAGTGGACTCCTTGCGGGAGGTCGTGTCGTCGAGCGAGCGTTCCAACAACAGACGCCGGATGCGACGCAGGGCCCGCAAGCAATGCAAGGTCTGGATCATGCCCCCAGCTGACTCACGCGCCGTTAAGTCCGAGTGAAGACGAGATGAAATCTGCGCAAAAGGAACAGCCCTCGGAAACGAGGGGCTTCCGCAGGCCGCGAGCGTTGGATCGCTGGAAGGTCCAAGCTGTTGGGGTCACTCGGGAACAGCTCGGCCAGATGGACCGGTACGAGTTGTTTCAGCGAATCCGTGACGGCCAGGAAACCGCCAGCGGAAGCGAATCCTCTCCAGCAGGCTGGGACGGCGGAGGTGCGGGTCATTCTCGTTGACGACGTGCAGCTTGCCGCGGCGCGTGCGGAGCACCAAGCGGTGGTCGGGTAGCGTCTCGGCGACCACCCAGAACTTGTCGACCTCGTAGGCGTAATCCTCGCCGCGCGGAGCCGGTGTCACGTGCCGGGCTCGAGGGCCGGGATGCGGCGTGCACTTCCGCTTGCGATAAATCACGGGATCGCCAGCAAAATAGGATTGACGTGCCATCTTTTCGTGCCGTGAATTGCGCGTAACACGAGCCGTCGAAGACCTACCCTCGGTTGTAAGTCATGGCCTCGCTCCTGAAAAGCAAAATTCTCGACATTAACAAAGACTTCATCCTGCAGTCTTCATGAAAACTTAACACTTCCCGCCTGTCCGCCGCAATCGCTTGTCGGATCAAGGGTAGCGCCGTCCGGCGCCATCCCAGGCGACTCTGGATCCGGACCGGGAAGTCCTGGCGTACTTGTTGCCGAACGCTAGCGGGTGTAGCTTCACGAGCGGTGGCGGGATAGGGACTGGCGGTTAGGGATGCCGCCAAGATCGCGGGAGGATGCTACATGATCCGAATCCAGCCAGGAGCGATGCTGAAAATGTGTCCGACAATCATTCAAGGGCCGAGTGTGACAGGGATTGAAACCCGCTTCGTGGACCCCGAGTTCTATTGTCGCCTGCTGACGTCACGGCGGTGTCTCGAGCGGATGGATGACCATGCCCACGGGCTGCGCGGCGTCCTCGACCCAGTCGCCCACGTCTGTTACGTCGTGGAAGAGCGAAAGCTGGGGCGGCCTCAAGTGTCGAAGCGGCGCCAGTCGTCGGAAGCCTAGCAGCCGTTGACGCGCGATTCCGTTTCCAACTCCCCGCACCCGCGTTCGCGTGCCGTCGCTGAGCAACATCCACCTCGTGGACTCTCTTCGCATGCCGGAGTTCCGGCCGTGCATCGCACACCCGGTGCCGGGCCTCCGCGAATTCTCCCTTTCTTCACACGAAGTTCATGCTTCCTTTGCAGTGCCCGGCTAGTTTCGTGACTTCATTCTGCGCACGGCAGCCGCACTCAAAGTCAGTGGCTGGTTCGCGGGAGTGCGCCGCCCTGGCGTGCGGCTGACGGACTCTTGCAGGGGAGGGGCATGTCTTGCGGGACAAGGTCATTTTGGTCGTGGACGACTGGGAGATCGACCGGATTCGCGTCGTTGAACGACTGCGGCAAGGTCTGGACGCGCGGTACGTCGTCGCGAAGGACGGGCTGGCTGCGCTCGAGGCCATCGAACTGCACAAGCCGGACCTGGTCATCACGGACCTGGTGATGCCGCGGATGGACGGACTGCAGTTGGTCGAGCACGTTCGCAAGCGATATTCGTTCTTGCCCAGCGTGCTGATTGCATCCCGCGGTTCCGAGGAGATTGCCTGCCGGGCCTTGGAGGCCGGTGCGGTCCACTTCGTGCCCAAGCAGGAGTTGAGCCGGCTGGTGGACACGGTGCTCAGCGTGCTGCAGCTATCGATCGGCTGCCGCCAGCAGGAGCGATTGCGGGGTTATTGGCAGAGCACCCAGTCGCACTTTTGCCTGGAGAACGACGCCACGGCGATTCCCGTGCTGGTCAGCCACCTGCAGCAGCAGGCGTCCAGTTTGCGCGGGTTGGACGATACGGAGTGTTTCCGCTTGGGTGTGGCCTTGAACGAAGCGCTTCACAACGCGGTTCAGCATGGCAACCTGGAGCTGAGCAGCGAACTGCGGCTTGGGGAAGGCGGGCCGGACTCGGCGAGCGAATTCGGCCGGATTCCGCAGGACTTCTACACGCTGGCCGAGATGCGCCGCTGGCAAGAGCCCTATCGGCGGCGGCGGGTGCACGTCACGGTGCGGGAGAGTCCGGACGGCGGTCGGTATACGGTCCGCGACGAAGGCCCCGGATTTGACCGGCACCTGCTGACGCAGGATCCGACCGCTGCGGAGCACATTTCCCGGCCGTGCGGCCGGGGGCTGTTCCTGATTCACACCTTCATGGACCAGGTCGAATTCAACGAGCGGGGCAACGAGATCACCATGACCCACCGCTATCGGCAGGCGGGCGCGGACGAGGCCGGTTGGGAGCATGATTCGGGGGGCCGCGCCGAACGGGCTGCGCGCGTCGGGGCAGCGAATGCCGCGCCCTGCGGGATTGCTTGATCAGCGAGTCGGGAGAGGAACACCAGCGTGGAACTCAGGTTGCATGGGAAGCTTCACAATCTGGCCGGAGACCACCGGGTGCTGAACGTCGAGGCGGTCGGGAGGCTGAGCCGGAACGGGATGGCCGTGGGCGGCGACCCCCTGCGCGACATGTTCGGCGACGAGATCTACGCGCAGGGGCTGCTGTTGAGTCTGGAAAAGTGCGAGTACCTCGATTCCAGCGGGGTGGAATGGCTGCTGCAATGCCATAACCGGTTTGCCCGGGGCGGCGGCCGGATCGTGATTCACTCCGCCAAGCCCAAGGTCGCCCAACTGCTGCGGATCATGCGCATGCAGAAGGTCTTGCGGATCGCGGAGGATGCGGAACAGGCCCAAATCGTCATGACGGCGGAGCACCCAGTCGATGAGCAGCACGGCGGTCGTGGAACTTGAGTTGACACTCGCCCCAACGGATGCGGCACCTGCGCCGTCTGCG
This sequence comes from uncultured Planctomycetaceae bacterium, assembly GCA_903927685.1. The sequence continues at coordinate 25,261 of CAIYOB010001495.1, read as the reverse complement.
GACCCCGGTTCCCCGCCGGGCGACGGCCCGGGGCACGCCGAACGGATGCAGGCGATCCGCGAAGTGAGCTGGGAGTCGTGGTCGGTCGAGAAGACCGTCAACCGGTTGATCGAATGGGCGCTCGAATTCGGCGCGACCGACGTCTACTTCGCTTGCCAGCCCGAACTGGTCACCGTCTCGGCTCGGTATTTGGGCAGCATCGTGTCCGTGGCCACGCTGTCCAGCGACTACGGCACGCGGTGCATCGTTCACATCCGGCACATGGCGGGTCTGAAACTGGACGGCCGCCGCCAGCCCCAGGACGGCCGCTGGACGTTTCGGCGGCTGGGCTCGGGACGCTTTGCCGACTTGCGTCTGAATACGATCCCGACGCTGTGCGGCGAGACGATGGCCCTGCGCCTGTTGTCGATGCGGCCCGAACTGCGGCGGTTGGACGGGTTGGGATTCGTCGGCCCGCAATTGGAGGCGGCGGAGAGCGTGCTCGATGCGCACGGCGGGCTGATCCTGGTCGTGGGCCCGACAGGGGCCGGCAAGACGACCTCGATGTACGCCTGCCTGCACCGCCTGAACGACGGCAGCCGCAAGATCCATACGATCGAGGATCCGATCGAGTACGCCGTGCCGGGACTGCACCAGTCGCAGGTGGACGAGGTGCTGGGGCCGTCCTTCGAGGAATTGCTGTCGGCCATTCTTCGCCAGTCGCCGGACGTCATCATGGTGGGCGAGATCCGCAGCGCTGCCACGGCCGAGATTGCCGTGCGGGCAGCCAATGCGGGCAATCTGGTCCTGGCCACGGTCCACGCCCCCGTCGCGTCCCAGGCGATCCAGAGCATGCTCAGCCTGAGTGTCACGCCCCGCTTCCTGGCCACCTCGTTGCGCGCGATCATCGCGTGCCGGCTGATTCGGAAGCTGGATCCGGCGAACCGGGTCGCAGTCGATCTGAGCGGCGCGCCGGAGACGTTTGCGGAAGTCCGCCGCTGGTTGCACAACGGCCAGGGGCAGGTCATTTATGCGCCCCACGAAAGCGGCGGGGACCCCAACAGCGGCTATGCCGGGCAGACGGGGGTGTTCGAAGTGATGACCTTCTCGCCGGCCTTGAAACGCCTGGTCGAGGAGTTGCAGACGCCGCAGGCCATCACCCGGCAGGCGCGACACGAAGGGATGCTGGATTTCCGTCAGGCCGCGCTGCTGAAAGTCGCCCTGGGCGAAACCAGCTTCGAGGAACTGACGCGGGTCATCCCCGGGGACGACGAACTGTCGGACGGGTACGCGGAGTGATGGAGGACCCGATGCCGGAACGTCCGCCGTGGGAACAGCAGCAGCGTGCCCGCGTCCTGGAAAAGGTGCTGGCCGAGGCGCGGGCTCGGGCGCTGTGGGGCGAGTCGGCGGAGTCGATCCGGAACTGGCTGCTGGCTCATGGGGCCGAGATCTCCGAGCCGCTGGCCGGCGAAATGGTGCGGATCTGCCGCCGCGAACGCAGCCGGCTGCTGCGGCGTGCCGGCCTTCGCGACGTGCTGCTCGGCGCCCTGTTGCTGGCCGGCGGCGGCGGCAGCCTGGCGATCTGCGTGCTGCGGATCGACGCCGGCGCGGGAACGCCCGAGTTCCTGGGGGCCGTCGCGGCCGTCCTGCCGGCGGTTGCCGGCGTGGGGCTGTTGCTCCGGGGACTGGACCGGGTGGTGTTCGGGGCGCGGGCCGACGGGCCGGCCAACGATACGATACTCTGGGATTGAGCAGGGACGGCAGCCATGGACTCGACGTTTCTTACCCATCTGGCCCCCGACTCGACCCTCGGCGATCTGCCGTTGGACAACGTCCGAGTCGGCGGCGACGAGCCGGGGGCGGTGGTCAAACGTCGCTTCGAGGACCACAAGGACTTGGCGGGCGTCCTCGTCGTACGCGGCCGGACCCTGGAGGGCGTCATCTCCCGGGAAACGTTCCTGCGGCACATGGCGCGGCCGTTCTTTCCGGAGGTCTTCACCCACCGCCCCCTGCGGCTGTTGCTGGAACTGGCCCGCATCGAGCCGCTCCGGTTGCCCCATTCCCTGTCCGTGCACGAAGCGGCGCATCACGCCCTGCAGCGGGCCCGGGAATGGAACAACGAGCCGCTGGTCGTCGACCTTGCCGACGGGGACTTCCGCCTGCTCAGCGTCACCTCGCTGCTGCTCGCCCAGTCCCAACTGCTGGAACTGGCCAACGGCATGATCCGCCGCCAGAAAGAGACCGCCGACGCGGCCAACGAGGCCAAGAGCCGGTTCCTGGCCAACATGAGTCACGAGATCCGGACGCCGATGAACGGGATTATCGGCCTGACCGATCTGCTGCTGGAATCGGAGCCCGACGACGAACGGCGCGAATACCTGGTGATGGTCAAGAACTCGGCCGATTGGCTGGTCACGGTCATCAACGACATCCTCGATTTTTCCAAGATCGAAGCGGGCCGGCTGGAACTGGAGGAACTGGATTTCCCCCTGCGGCAAACGGTCTCCGACTTGATCAAGCCGCTGGTCTTCCGGGCCGCCGGCAAGGGGTTGAGGCTCGATTACCGGATCGCAGCGGACGTGCCGGACCGGTTGCGCGGCGATCCCATCCGGCTCCGGCAGGTGCTGGTCAATCTGGTCGGCAACGCGCTGAAGTTCACGGAACGGGGCGAGATTGGCGTCGAGATCGACGCCGAGCCCGGGGACGACACGGATCCGCGGCTGCATTTTCGCGTCCGCGACACGGGGATCGGGATCGCGGCGGACAAGGTCGACGGCATCTTCCGCGCGTTTGAGCAGGCCGACGGCTCGACCAGCCGCCGCTACGGCGGAACGGGGCTGGGGCTGTCCATCTCGGCGCGGCTGGTCGAGATGATGCAGGGCCGGATCTGGGTGGACAGTCTGCCGGGGCAGGGCTCCACGTTCCACTTCACGGCCCGCTTCGCTCCCCCGTCCGCTCCGGCGCCGCTGCCGGCCTCGTCGGCGGTCCCCGCCGGGGCTGGGCCGCACGAATCCGCCGAGTCCCGACCTCAAGCCTGGGGACTGCGGGTGTTGCTGGCGGAAGACAATCGGGTCAACCAGACCCTGGCGGTGCTGCTGTTGCAGAAACGGGGCCACGAAGTCACGATCGTCGATACGGGGCGAGCCGCCGTCGACCGCTTGCAGCAGGAGACCTTCGATGTCGTGCTGATGGACGTCCAGATGCCGATCATGGACGGTTTCGAAGCCACGCGGCTGGTCCGGGAACGCGAGTCCGGGGGGCCGCGGACGCCCATCGTCGCCATGACCGCGCATGCCCTCAAAGGCGACCGCGAACGCTGCCTGGCGGCGGGCATGGACAGCTACGTTTCCAAGCCGATCACCGTGGATCGCTTGTACCAGGCGATCGAAGATGCTCTGCGCGCGGCTGCGGAGTCTGCTTCGCCGCCAGCCGCGGCGTCCGGCCTGCCGTCGCCCGTCCCGCCGGCCTGCGCGCGGACGCCTGCGCCCGCCGCCGTCCCCGTTCCGGCGGTCGTCGATTGGTCCGTTGCGCTGGCACAAGTCGGCGGCGACGAACGGGTCTTGCGCGAGATCGTCGGCGTGTTCCTGGAGGAAGAAAAGTCCGTCCGGCGGCGATTGGCCGAGGCGCTGGCGGCCAGCGACGCAGGTGAAGTGCACCGCAACGCCCACTCGCTGAAGGGAACGCTCGGCCTGTTCGGCGCCGTTCAGGCCAGCGAAGTGGCCTACCGCCTGGAACGGCTCGGCCGTCAAGCGTCCCTGGACCACGCGGCCGCCACGCTTCACGAACTGGAAGCCGAGTTGCGGCGAATCGTCCCCGAGTTGGAAGCCTATCAGCAAACGGCGCCCAATTCGCGTCCGCGGTCGTCTCGCGAACCGCGCGAGGCGGCACAGGCCAAAACGTATGCGGCGGGACGAGGCGGACGTTGCCGCGTCTTAGGGCAGGGCTCGGATTAAGGCCTGGGGTGGCGTGCCCGGGGCACCCCGGTAAAGGTCCGATTTGCCGGCACGTCCGCGGCCCCAACCCCTATCGCGGTCGACGCGCCGATCCCCGTCGGATCGCCTCCGGAAGCACTGGGTCAAGGACTTGAGTTTCCCTCAGGAACTCGGGTGTTTTTCACTTGGCGACATCCGTCGCTCACCTACAATTGGCCGGACCATTGCAGGACGAGTCCTGACGCGTAGCTAACTGTGCGTGAGCTCTTACCTGCCGGGGATGACGATTCTCGTCGGCGGGTTGAACGGCCTGGCCAGGACTGCGCGGGAATGGTGGTTGGTCAGCGAGGTTCGAAGGGTCATCGACCGACGAGGATATGCAGATGAATAAATTGAAGCGAAAGGTGTGGGGGCGGCGGCAGGCGGTGGAGCGGCAGAGGCGGTTGGCGGGTCGCGCCTTGGCAGTCGAGTTCCTGGAGGAACGCGCGATGTTCGTCGTCGGCTCGCTGGCGCTGCCGACGGCGATCGACGAGTACACAGGCGTGGTGCGGTTGGGCGGCACCGATCCGGCGAACACGAGTCCGGCTTGTTCGGCCACGTTGCTCGAATCGGGCCGCCATCTGCTGACCGCCGGGCACTGCATCGTGCAGAACGAAACGCAGGGGATCAACCTGATCGGCGTGACCGACGGCCAGTTTCGACTCGTCTACGGCGGCTTCACGACCGGGTTCCTGCCGTTCGATGCGTCGGCGGCGACGGTCGAAGCGGCCCTGGAAGGACTGCCGAACATCGACAATGTGAATGTCACGCCGGGGCCGACGGACAGCGACCCGTCCACTCAGGATTACACCTGGACGGTCGAATTTCGCGGGACGTTGGCGGTCACCGACGTGCCCCAGATGACGCTGTTCAGCGATCCATCCGACCCGCTCGTGGGCGGCACGCCCTCGCTGGCGACGACGCGCAACGGGTCGGCCTTTGCGGGCGCGGCGCGATTTGATTTGCCGAGCGGGACCTACGTGCTTACGCCGGGAGCCTCGAGCTTTACGGTGCATCCGAATTGGAGGGGGTTGTACTTCAACGCCGACGGGACCACGCCGGCGGGCGACGACATCGCGATCATCGAACTGCCGGTGATCGCGCCGCTGGGCGCCGAGCGGTACGATGTCTACGACGACCAGGACGAAGTCGGCCAGTCGTTGACGATCGTCGGCTACGGCCGCGGCGGCGTGGGCGAGACAGGTGAAGACGCGGGCCCGCCGGACACCGCGAACATCAAGCGTTCGGGGCAGAACGAATTCGGCGCCGTGCACGCGGGCAGCGGCGCCCTGCAGGCCGACTTTGACGACGGCAGCGAGGAACTCGACAGCTTGGGCGACGGACTCGGCCTGGCACTTCTGGAAGCGGGCCTGGCTCGCGGCGACTCGGGCGGCCCCGACTTCATCGGCGACAAGATCGCCGGCGTCAATTCGGCCGTCGACGCGGCGGGCTTGGCCGGATTCAGCGCGTTTGGCGACAACGGCTACTTCACTCGCGTTTCCAACTACACCGAGAATCGCGATCCGCTGTTCGACATCGAGACGATCATCAACGCGCCCGACGACGTCGTGCTCGACATGAATTTCCAGGACGCCGGCAACGACTCGCTCGACGACGTCGTTCAAGTGCGGCGGATCGGGCCGAATAAGAACACCGTGCAGATTACGATCAACGGCGAGGAGGTCTGGCGCGCGCTGCGCAGCCGCGTGCTCTCGCTGACCATCCAGGGTTCGACCGACGACGAGACCTTCCTGGTGCTCGACAATCTGGGCTTGCCCGTGCAGATCTCCGCCGGCCCGGGCAACGACATCCTCTTCGGCGGCGCCGGCCCCGAAGCACTGAACGGCGGCGAAGGCGACGACGTGATCGGCGGCGCCGGCGGTCTCGATTCGATCGACGGCGGACCCGGGATCGACCTGTTTCAGGAAACCGTCGGCGGCACGGTCCTGTTCACCAACTCGTTGCTGAAGCAGAACGGCGTCATCGAGTTCGTCACGGGCTTCGAAGGCGTACACTTGACGGGCAGCGCCGGTCCGGACCAGATCACCGTGGACAACTTCAACTTTCCGGCGGTGATCTACGGTCGCGGCGGCAGTGACTGGCTGGTCGGCCACGGCGGCGACGACCGGCTGTACGGCGAAGCGGGTTCGGACAAGCTGGAGGGCGGAACCGGCGACGATGAACTGTACGGTGGCAGCCAGAACGACCAGTTGTTCGGCGGAGGCGGCCGGGATCTCCTGTGGGGCGGCTTCGGCAACGACCTGCTGGTCGGCAACGGAGATCCCGACGAACTGCACGGCGAAGACGGAGCCGACCGGCTGTTCGGCGGCGCGAACAACACGCTGCTGCCGGATGCGTCCGGTGACCGGCTGTTCGGCGGCGCCGGGGACGACGTGATCTTTGGCGACAGCGCCGAGCACTTCCTGAAGCAGCAACTGGACGGCGGCGGCGACGAGATCGATGCGGGGCCCGGCAACGATTATGTGTTCGGCCAGGGAGGACGCGACTCGATCGCCGGCGGCTCCGGGAACGACGTGCTCTCGGGCGGCGCCGGCGAGGATCTGCTGATCGGCGGTGCGGCTCTGGTGGCCGGGGTGCTGACCGGGCCCGACGGTCCCGACACCATCTCCGGCGGCGAGGGCGGTGACACGATCTACGGCGACAACGTCTCCGAGACCTTCGGCCTGGAAGTGGGCGGCGGCGCCGGCGACCAACTCGACGGCGACGCCGGCGATGACGTGATACTGGGCGGTGTCGGCGCCGATACGATTCACGGCGGCGCGGGGCACGATCACCTGCAAGGCGGGGAAGGAGGCGACACGATTCAAGGCGACGTTGGGCTCGATTCGCTCTTCGGCGACCCCGGTAACGACGCGCTGTACGGCGGAGCGGACGACGACGAGGTTCACGGGGGGCTCGGCGACGACCAGCTCGCCGGACAAGGCGGAAACGACAAGTTGTACGGTGAAGAGGGCCACGACGTCGTGTCCGGCGGGTTCTTCTCGAACACGCCTGATATCGTGCCCGACGCCGGCGCTGACCTGATCGACGGCGGGGACGGGAACGACAGGCTGATGGGCGACAGCGGCGCGGTCTCCGGCCCCTTCTTCGCCAAGCTGGTCGGCGGCGACGATACGATTCTGGGCGGAGCGGGCGCGGATCTGATGTTTGGACTGGTGGGGCGCGACAAGCTCTCCGGCGGCTCCGACGACGATCTCCTGGTCGGCGGCGCCGGTAGCGACGAACTGTATGGGAACGACGGCGACGACGTGCTCAACGGCGAAGCCGATGGCGACCTGCTCGTCGGGGGACTGGGCGCCGACACGCTGGGTGGCGGCGACGGCCACGACCGACTGGCCGGCGGAAGCACCGCTGGCCCGGATGACGAATCGGCCGACTCGCTCGACGGCGGCGCCGGCGACGACGTGTTGCTGGGCGACAACGGCTCGTTCGACCCGTTGGTCGTGCCCGCCCTGTTCGGCGGCGCCGACATCCTGCAAGGCGGCGTGGGCAACGACGTCATCTACGGCCAGGCCGGGGCCGACTTCATCGGCGGCGGCGCGGGCGACGATGCGATCTACGCCGGCGCGGGTGCCGATATTGTCAACGGCGACTCGGGCGTCGATTCGATCCTCGGAGGCTCGGGCGACGACGTGATCGCCGGCGGTACAGGCAACGACCACCTGCAAGGCGAGCAGGGGGACGATCTGTTGATCGGCGGCTTCTTCTCGAACACGGCGATCGTGACCGGCGATGCCAGTCTCGACCAACTGGATGGCGGCGCGGGCAACGACCGGCTCTACGGCGACAGCTTTGCGACGGGCGCACCGTTCACCTACGGCGTCACGGGCGGGGCCGATACTCTGTGGGGCGGTGAGGGCGATGACTTCCTGGCGGGACAGTCGGGGGACGACGTGATTGAGGCGGGCGACGGCGACGACATCGTCGAAGCCTGGGCGGGGGCCGATTTCGTTCGGGGCGGTGAGGGCGACGATCGGCTGGTCGGCGGCGCCGGCGACGACATCCTGGCCGGGGAAGGCGGAACGGATTCTCTGGACGGTGGAGCGGGACGCGACTTCTTGGTCGGGGGGCGGGACGCCGATCGGATCACGGGCGGCAGCGGCGACGACCTGCTGATCTCGGGGCTGGCCGAGTTCGCCGTCGATCCGGCGCTCTTTCGAGCCATCCACGAAGCGCTCGCGTCGGAATGGCGGTCGTTTCGCAGTTACGAGGCGCGCACAGCCAACTTGCGAGGAACTCCGAATCCCACCTTCAATGCACGGCTGAATGGCGACTTCTTCCTGATCAAGAACGCCACGGTCGTCGACGACGACGCAACCGACGTCGTGTTCGGAGAATCCGGTCGCGACTGGTTGCTGTTCGACGAAACGCTCGACGTCGACGATCTCGCGGCGAACGAGGCTGCGAGCTGACGAGCGGCAGCGCTGTCTACGGCCTTTCCCTACCAGGCGACTTGAACAAATGTCGCCTGCTGACGTCGCGGCGCCGTCTCGAGCCGCTGGACGATGGTGCCCACGGGCTGCGCGGCGTCCTCGACCCGATCGCCCACGTGTGCTACGTGGTCGAAGTGCCGAAGCTCGCGTGGCCCCGCCTGTCGAAGCGACCGCCGTACTCGGAAATCGGACAGCCCCAGTTTCTGCCCCTGGGGGCTCGTTGCACTCGACCCCAGCCACCCGTCGCCCTGCCTCGGCTTCATCCATTCTTCACTCGATATTCATTTCCTCTTCGCAACGAAGACGTACTGTAACGGCCAGATTCCACCGTGTGGGCAGGCGTGACAGAAACCCTAACCGGATCCTCACGGAGAGTTCATTTTTCCTTAACGAACTCTCGCAGAATATCACGTGGAGCAGAAGCGAAAGGCGGGCTTTCGTGGGCGGGGAAAGCGAAAGAGAGAGGAACCAGCGTATGGACGAGTCGACTTCGCAGAACAGGTTGGCCGCCAGTCGCAAGGCGGCGCGCGGCTTTACGATCGTGGAACTGCTCGTGGTGATCTCGATCATCACGATCCTGGCCGCGCTGTTGTTGCCGGCGATCAGCGCCGCGCGGAATTCGGCGCGCAAGGCCGGCTGCCAGAGCAATCTGCGGCAGTTGGGCATGGCGCTTCAGAATCATACCCAGCGGGACTCGAAGCAGCAGTTTTGTACGGGGGCCTTTGACTGGCAACGGGACGGCGCGGTGACGGAAATTGGCTGGGTGGCGAATCTAGTGAACATGGAAATCCCCGTGGGCGACATGCTGTGCGGCGGGAACCCGGCGCGGATCAGTGAGACCTACAATGATCTGCTCAACCTCGATCCGGGGACGGTCCCGGTCGCTTGCGTGAATCTGGCGGGCGGACCGGCACGTCTGCTTCCCGACGGAACCCAGCTGGTCAATGCCTGCCGGCAGATTGTGGACGGCGGGCTGCCCCGCGGCAGCGAGCCGCGGCGACTCTTGGTGGAAACGCAGATCCTCAAGAGAAAGTACAACTCGAACTACGCGGCCAGCTGGTTCCTGGTCCGCTCGGCGGTCAATCTGGACGCCAGCGGCAATCCGCAACCAGCAACGGCAGGCTGTTCGTCGTCGTTGCAGTCGCGGAGTGCGACGATGGGGCCGCTGGGCCTGAGGCTGCTCGATACGGCCACGGTTCCCGCCAGCAATGTCCCGTTGCTTGGCGACGCGGCCACGGTCGGCCAGCTCAGTCAGTCCCTGGACGGTTTCCCCGGGGGCGAGCCGACCGCGATCAGTCTGACGGCCGGCCCCGTGCGCACGGCGGACATGTCGACGCCTAGTTTTGCCAGCGGGACGAAGCGGGACGGCCCGGCGGGCTGGTGGAAAGTCTGGAATCGGGAGGTGCTGCAGGATTACCGCGGCTTGGCCCCCGTGCACTCGGGAACGTGCAACGTGTTATTTGCGGACGGCAGCGTGCGGACGCTGGTCGACGAGAATACCGACGGGTACCTCAACAACGGTTTTCCAGCCGCCTCCGGCGGCGGTTTCGCGGATGATCGCGTCGAGGTCGCTCCGGCGGACTTGGTCAGCCTGTACTCGCTGATGGCGGAACTGGTGCAATGAGTGAGGTCTTGCTCAAAGATGAACGGCCCACTCGCGGGACGCCCTCCGGCTCGTCGCCGGCTGACAGCCTGGAGACACCCTGCTTCAAGTGCGGCCGTGCCAACAGCCCGGCCCGCACGTTTTGCAGCGGCTGTGGCCAGCGGCTGTGGGAACTCTGCCCCGAGTGCAGCGGCCGGCACATTCCCGGCGAGAAATACTGCGGCGGCTGCGGGCTCGACCTGGAAAAGTACTTCCACGAGCATCGGGCCCAGTGCGAGTGCCGTCTGCAGGAAGCGATCCAGCTTCGGGAGCGGCACGAGTTCCCAACGGCGGAAGTGCGGCTGAAGCAGGTGGCGGCCGAACGCGACGAACGGTTGCAGGCGCTGGTGCGGCAGGCGGCGGGCCTGCTCCAGGAAATTGAGGCCGACAAGAAGCGGTGGCGCAAGTCCACCCACGAGATCCAGGGTCAGGCCGAGCAGCACCTAATTGCGTACCGCTATGAAGAAGCGGCCGCAGCCCTCGACACCGTTCCCGAGCCGCTCCGTTCGGAGCGCGTCGCCGAACTGCTGGCCGAAGCCCGCGGCAAGCGCGACGAAGTCGCCGGTTTGACGGCCGCGATCCGGGAGGCGGTCGCTGCGAACCAGCTGGAGGAACTGCCGCCGAAACTCGACCGGCTGCTGGAACTGCAGCCGGGGCACGCGACCGCCCAGCGGCTAGCCCGTCAGCTGCGCGATCGCATCGTCGCGGCGGCCAAAAAACGGCTCGCCGCGGACGAGTTCGGGGCCGCCCGGCGTCTGCTCGACAAGATCCCCGAAGCCGCGCAGGACGAGGAAGTCGAAACGCTGCGGGATCACAGCCGGGAACTGGAGTGGCTGTTGCAGGCCCTCAAGTCCGCGCCGGTCGTGGACCGGCCGCTGCTGGCCTTGGCCGAGCGGCTGGTCAAACTGCGGCCGGAGCATGCCGAGGCGGCGCAATTGCTGAAGCGGATCCGCCTCAAGCTGCGCGAGCCGCCGACCGATCGTCGGCATGCCTGGCCAGCCTGGGTCGTGAAGTCCGGCCGGTTCAGTTTTCCGGTATCCTGCCTGGCAGGCTTGCAGCAGATCGCCTGTTCGCCGGACCTCGACGCGCTGGTGCGTCAGACGCCCGGGCGTTGGTTCGTCGCCTGCGGCCTGGCACTGCAGGCTCTCGAACATGCGGCCGTCCCGATCAATCTGCTGCCGGCCAAGGACGGCGGACTGCTGACCAAGCTGCCCTTCCTGCGGCGCAAGTCGGCGGCGGCCGCATGGGGCCTGGACCTCGGCGCCAGCGGCCTGAAAGCCGTGCGTCTGACGCTGGAACCATCCCGCGGAACGGTTGCCTTGGAAGCAGTCGAACTCGTCGATTTCCCCGCGCAGGTCAGCCAGGCGACGGACGAGGCCGAGTGGCGGCGCACGCAACTGCAGATCCTCCAGCAATTCGTCCAGCGGCACGAACTAGGCGGCGAACGGATCGGGCTCAGCGTGTCCAGCCGGCAAGTCCTGGGGCGGTTCTGCGAACTGCCGCCGCTGGAACCGAAACGGCTGCCCGACGTGATCCGCTATGAAGCCGGCATGCAATACCCGTTCGACCTGCAGGAACTCGTCTGGGGCTACCACATCCTGCCGCGGCCGGAGGGCGACGGAGCCTCCGCCGGCCCCATGCGCGTCGTGATGCAGGCCGTCAAGCGGCACCATGTGCACGAGTTGTTGAGTCTCTGCCAGGACGCCGGGTTGAACGTCGACGTCCTGCAAAGCGACAGCCTGGCCTTGCACAACTTCGCCGTGCACGAGTTCTTCAGCGGGGCGGAAGCCAACGACCCCAATCCGGCGGTCGTCGCCCTGCTCGACCTGGGCGCCCAATCGGCCAACCTGGTCCTCAGTTCGCCCCGCTTCGTCTGGTTCCGCAACATCGCCGTCGCCGGCGAGATGTTCACCAGCACCGTGCTTCGACCCTTGAAACTGACCCGGGAACAGGCCGAGCAGCTGAAACGCGAGCCGGCCAAGGCTCATCGCGTCTACCGGCTGTACGAACTGTGGGAGCCGATTCTGGGGTATCTGGCGGACGAAATCGATCGCTCGCTGGCCACCTGCAAACGCCAGACTCCCGGGCTCAAACTCCAACAGCTGGGCGGACTGGGCGGCGGGTTTCAACTGCACGGTGTGCTCCGCCGCCTGGCCGGAGCGTGAGCTTCCCTGAATTCCTGGCCCAATCCTCGAAATCTGCTGCTGAGACATGCCGAAACCGATTCCCAAACACACCCTGTGGTACGCCCTGCCCGTGCTGGCCGTCGTCGGCCCGTTTCTCGCCCTGGGCGCCAGCAATTACCTGAACCAGCGCGAGGATCTGCAGCGGCAGCGGAACCTCGCACGTGTCCGGGCAATGCCGGACGCGGCCGCCGAGGCCCCCGAGTACGACTTCGGCGTCATGGATGCCTTGGCGGAAGGGACGCACGCGTTCGTGATCCGGAATCGCGGCGGCGGCCCATTGGAGCTGGCGCTGGGTGAAGCGTCCGATGCCAGCGTGCGCGGCGAAGTCCGCCCGGCGGTCGTGCCGCCGGGCCAGGCGGGCGAAGTCCGCGTGACTTGGACGACGGCGGCCAGCCAGCCTGCGTACGTTGCCGGTGTACTCGTCGAAACGAACGATCCCAGCCACCGCGAGATTCGGCTGACGGTCCGGGGCACGGTGCGGGTGCAGATCGCGGCCGAACCGAAGCAGCCCACGATTCCGGCGATCGAGCCGGGGCAAGCGGCCTCGTTTTCGACCTTGGTCTATTCGCAGTCGTCGTCCCTGTTGCCGCTGCCGCAGGCCACCTGTTCGATCGCCGGAGCTGCCTGCACGCTGACTCCCGCACCGGCAGACCGCTTGGCCCGCGTCCAGGCTGAATCCGGCTATCTAGTGAGCGTCACGCTGCCGCCCGACATGCCCAGCGGGCCGTTTCAAGGCGTATTGCATGTCGCGGCCCGTGCCATGACCGGCGGGCTGCACGAACCGCTTCCCCTGGACATCCCGTTTTCCGGCCGAGTGCTGCGGCGTCTGGCGGTGTACGGCGCGGGTGTCGAGGAGCCCGGCATCGTCGATCTGGGAATGCACCCGTCGGGCCGCGTCTATCGCCATCGGCTGTTGCTGAAAGTCCGCGACGAAGACCCGCGGTTGAACCTGGTCCGCGCCGAGTTCAAGCCGGAATTCCTCCAAGCTTCGCTCGCGCCGGCCGGGACGGACGGCAAAGAGCACCTGTATCACTTGGACATCACGATCCCGGCGGATGCGCCGCAGTGCAGCTATCGCGGCGTTTCGCTGGGCAACATGAGACTGGTTTTCGCTCACCCCCGGATTCCGGAACTCGCGTTGCGGCTGTCCCTGGCCGTGATGCCTCCGCGCTGACGGAGCGGCGTTGGGGCGTGGCTTAACAACCAATTCACCGGCTCTTACGGATTTCTTCATCGATCCCTCGCACTAAATTCACCAAGCCAACATCGGGTCTTAATAAACGTCAAGTCTATTGCCACGCATGCGGTGCCTGTACCAATGGCGATTCAGCGAAGAGGGTGCGGGCGGCGGAAAGGAGGGAGGCGGATCAGGAACACGCAATCGAACTGAAGTCAGGCGGTAACAGATTTCTATAACTACTGAATTGAGGAGAAGTACGAATGTCGAAACGAAACCAAGGATTTACGCTCGTAGAACTGCTGGTGGTGATCAGCATCATCGCCATCCTGGCCGCGCTGCTGCTGCCTGCCCTGTCGGCGGCTCGCGAAGCGGCCCGCGCCAACACCTGCCGCAACAACCTGCGGCAGATCTTCGTCAGCATGGCGACCCATGCCGACAACGACCCGAACGAACGCTACTGCTCCGGGGCCTTTGACGGCACGCGGGACGGTTGCGTCGACTCGTTCGGCTGGGTCGCCGACATGGTCAACAGCGGGATCGGCAAGCCCAACGAACTGCTCTGCCCCTCGAACCCCTGCAAGCTGTCGGAAAAGATCAACGACTATTTGGGCACGATCAGCAGTGCCGCTGCGGAAGCCACCACTGTGGACAAGATCCAGGCCGGCGCCTACAACGTCGTCATGACCGGGACGCAGACCACCGATGGCACGCGGCAAACCGCGATCATCGAGCACTTCCTGAAGAAGGGCTACAACAGCAACTATGCCAGCAGCTACTTCCTGATTCGCGGCGAGCCGATGTGCGACGCGGTCGACTCGGGTAATGACATCGTGGTCACCTATCCAGCGAACCGTCTGATCAAGAAGCTGAGCAATACGACGGGCCCGATTTCCCGCCGGACGCTGGACGGGGGCGCGCATCCCTCGTCCATGATCGCGTTGATGTTCGATGGTAACATCGGCGACCAGAAGGAAGCGTTCCTCACGGCCGACCTGCAGCAATACGGCAAGGGCGGCGACCGGATGTGCGAATCGTTCAGCGACGGCCCCGCCCGGATGACCAGTTCCGGCGTCAAGTTTTCGGCTTGGGGTAAGGATGGAGCCGTCACGGTCCATGACAGCACCGCCGGGATCAGTGTCTATGCCTACGAACAACCGCCCGTCGGAACCGCCGTGGCTTACCCGGCGGCTTGGACTCACTTCCAGGATTGGCGGGATATGGGTCCGGTGCACGCCGGCAACTGCAACGTCCTGTTCGCGGACGGCAGCATCCGCTCGCTCAAGGACCAGAACAAGGATGGCTACTTGAATCCGGGCTTCCAGATCGCTGCGACGGCGACTCCGGCGGACGTGGCGAAGATCGGCTACCGGGATGCGATCGTCGAGATCGACCCGCTGCAGGTCTTTAACGGCTGCTTCGTCAAGAAGTTCAACCACAAGGCGAACCTCGACTGAGCGAAGAAGACGGGCCCCACCGGTTGCTCGGATCGTCCGAGCGCCCGGCGAGCGACAATTGTTAACGCGACCTCCTTGCATCCCCGGGATGCAAGGAGGTTGTTGTTGGTACACCCTTCCCCAGCGATCCCAGGGAGTTTCTTGTGAGTTTGTGCCGCGCGACGATCGTCTGTCTTACCGTCCTGCTGTTCGGCCTGGCCGGTTGTGGCGGTGACAACTCGCAGTATCTTCCCGCACCGCGCCCGGCGGACGATGAAGAGGAAGCGGCGGCCGCTGTCGCGCCGGCCCCGTCCGCAGCTCCCGCGGCGACGGTGGCGACGGCTCCGCCCGTCGGTCCGCCGCCCCAACCGTCCGCGGTTCCGCCGCCCGCAGCGGCGGGGACGCCGGCGCCGCCCGCCGTCGCCAACCCGCCGGCCCCGCCGACCGGATCAGCGGGCCAGCCAGCGGTGGCCGCCGCTCCGCCCTCGCCCACCACGGAACTCGAGCGGCGCCGGCAGACGATCGAACAGTTGACGCAAATCGGGCGCGTATTCGAGGCCTATCGCGTCAAGAACGACATGTATCCGCCCCGCATCGTGTTCGCGCTCAGCTGGCGGGTGGGCACGCTGCCGCTGGCCGGGCAGACCGACCTGTACCTGCGATTTCAGCGAACGGCCCCCTGGGACGATCCGCAGAATTTACCGCTGGCGGCCGAGATTCCGCCATTTCTCCAGGCCACCGGACCGGATGCATCCAAGACCAGGATCCTGCTGGTCTCCGGACCGAACGCCGCCTATTCCCTGCCCGAGAAAGAGGGCCTGACCGCAGAGACGTGCCCGGACGGACTCGACAACACGATCCTGGCCGTGGCGGTCAGCGATCCGTATGCCGTTCCCTGGACCTCGCCGCAGGACTATCTGTTCAGCCGGGAGAGCGTCCACGAGGCGTTCTTCGGCCTGTACCCGGACTGCTGTTACGCGCTGTTCGGCGGCCAGACCGGAGTCCGCCGGATCCCCGCCACGATTTCCGATGAACACCTGCTCGCCCTGATCACGCCTGCCGGCCGTGAAACGGTGTCCGCGCTGGACGTCACGCGCCCGCCGACCGCGGAGCCGGACGAGGCCCTGCTCAGCGCCCTGCAACAGCAGCCGATCGTCCGTTTCGCCGCCCAGCCGGCGCCCTCGGCGTCGGTCCCCGCTGCGGAGGCGACGGCCGGTGGCGGCGCCGCTGCGCCGGCGGCCTCCACCACACTCGTCGGCAGTTCCCCCAACCGTTCTGGCCCTCCGTCGGCTTCCTCGCCCACCGGCGGCAATAACCGCCTGCCGATTCCGGATGAAGTCTCGCAACAGCTGGCGCGACGGTTGCTCCGTGAAACGCATCACCAGGAGTACACCGACGCTACGACCGACGAACGGAAGAAGAAGTTGGCCGAAAAACTGCTCGCCCTGGCCCGGGCCAAGGACCTCGATCCGCCCGCCCGGTACGTGGCTCTCGAACTGAGCTGGAAGATCGCATTGGAAGGCGGCAATACCGCGACAGCCTTGGAGGCCGTCGACGAGCTGACGCAGACATTTCAGAACGAAGGTTACCCGGAACGGACGGAGATCTTCGAGGCCAGCGCCGGGCAGACGATGCCGGACAGCGAGAGCGAGCGGGTGCTGAGCGAAGCGACGAAGTGGGTTGACCAGGCTTTGCGGCAGAATGAACTCGAACTGGCCGACGAGGCCCTCGATGCCGCCATGGCTGCCGCTCGCCGCCTGAAGGAATTGAAGACGATCCGCACGCTGCTGCCGCGGGAACGCGAAATCGCGGCCGCCAGGTCCGCGTGGACCGAGGCGGCCGAGCAACTCGAGCGGCTGCTCGACGATCCCGCGGATGCCCGGGCCAACGAAGCCGTGGGCCTGTATTACTGCCTGGTCAACCAGCGTTGGGAAGACGGCCTACCCCTGCTGGCCCGGGCGGCTGATCCCCGCCTGGCCGACTTGGCGGCCGCCGAATCCCGGCGGCCTGCCACGCCCGCGGAACAACTGGCCCTGGCCGATCTCTGGTGGACCTACGCCGAGACGAGCCTGAAGCACAAACCGGCCCTGCGCGCCCGCGCCGGGCATTGGTATCGGCAAGCCCTGGGCGGCCTGCCCCCGGGCCTGGATCGGATCAAAGCCGAAGCCCGGCTGGCCAAGGCCGACACGAAGGTCGATTCCAAGAGCAGCGTCGAGCTGCCGCCGGACAGCGAGTAAGAAGCGTCTATTCCGGCATCTGAAAGCCGAGTTCGCCCAGGGCGGTGATCAGGGCGGCACGCTCGGACGGCGCGAGTTCGACCAGCGGCGGGCGCACGGTGGCCCAAGCCGGGTCCCCGGCGAAATGAGCGATGACCGCCTTCAAGGCCGGGAGCAGCGGCACGGACTGCAGCGTCTGCCGCACCTGGTCCGCCCGGGCCTGCAACTCTGCCGCCTGGGGCGATTGCCAGTTGCGATACACGGCGTCGATGCCGTGCGGATTGACGTTGGCGTCCGCGGTGATGCAGCCCACTCCGCCCGCCCGCAGGTTCTGCAGCAGGAACACCTCGCTGCCGACGAACACGTCGAAGCCGGAGCCGGCCGTGGCGTCGAGCACGGTCCGGGTGTGGTTCCAGTCGCCGGACGAGTCCTTGATGCCGGCGACTTGCTGCGGATAGGCCCGCAGCAGGCGTTCGATCAGGCCTCGCGTGATCGGGACCTGCGCAACCTGCGGAATGTGGTACAGGTACAGACGCAAGCGGTCATCGCCGACACGTTGGATCACTTCCGAAAAACTGCGGTACAGGCCCTCGTCCGTCACGGCCTTGTAGTAGAACGGCGGCAGCATCAGCACGCCGGCACAGCCGAGCTGAACCGCGTGGGCCGTCAGCTTGACCGAATCCGGCAACGCACAACAGCCTGTGCCGGGCAGCAGCTTTTCCGCGGGCACTCCGGCCGCCACCAGGGCTTCGAGCAGTGCGATCCGCTCCTCGACCGCCAGCGAATTCGCTTCGCTGTTGGTGCCGAACACCGCCAAGCCGGAGCAGCCATGCGCGAGCAGCCACTGGCAATGCCGCACCAGCCGCTCGGGAGCGACGGACAAGTCGGAATGAAAGGGAGTGACGACCGGCGCTAACACGCCCTGGAGACGCAACGGCGGCATAGGAGTCCTCGATCAACGGTTGGCCGCCCATTGTAGCACGGGCCGCGGTTGGACGCCCTACCCGGCCGTGGCGTAAGCTCCCAGTTTGCGAACTGGGCAACGGACTAGCACTAAATGGGTCAGGTGACGCGTGTTCTTTCCAGTGGGATGTCACGGTTGACGTCGGAACGGCCCCAACGAATGAAGGGATCAACGAATGGCAGAATCGTTGAATCGCTCCCCCTCCGGCATTCGCTGACTCCTTCATTCGTTGGGATCCGATTTCCCAAAACCGAGAACTGTCAAAGTAGCTGTTCGACTGGCGGTTTCCCATTTGGTGCTAGTGAATTGAAGACAGGCCGTGTCGGCAAGCTGGAAGCTTACCCCACGGACCGTCACCGCCAAATTGACACGGTCCGAGCCGCCGCCTAGGATGACCCCTGGCGTTCAGGATGACCGTCCGCAGACGATCCCGCCCGCGGCGGACGGCCGTGTTCACCACCCCGTCAGGAGAGCTTGCCATGTTGCCTCGCCGCCGTTTCCTCGCCGCTGCCGCCGGCGCCATCGCCGGGTTTCAGTTTCTCCCTCGTTCCGTGATCGCCGGGGACGACCAATCGCCGCCCAGCGAGCGGCTGAATATCGCGGGCATCGGCGTCGGGGGGCAAGGCGGCGGCGTGCTGCGGCAACTGGCCGAGTTGCAGCAGAACGTCGTCGCGCTGTGCGACGTGGACAGCAACTACGCCGCCCATACGTTCAAGACCTACCCGCAGGCCGAAGTCTTCCAGGATTTTCGCGTGCTGCTGGACAAACGCCGCGACGTCGACGCGGTCGTGATCGCGACGCCCGATCACATGCATGCCCCGATCACCGTCGCCGCGTTGCGGGCCGGCAAGCACGTGTACGTGGAAAAGCCGATGGCCCACACCATCGAGGAAGCTCGTGTCATGGCGCGCGTCGCTCGGGAGACAGGCCTGGTCACCCAGGTCGGTAACGCCGGCCACGCGGGCGAAGGTCTGCGGTTGACTCGCGAGTGGATCCAAGCCGGCTTGATCGGCGCGGTCCGCGAAGTCCACTGCTGGAGCGACCGCCCGGGGACCTTCTGGAAGCAGAACATCGAGCGGCCGACCGAGACGCCGCCCGTGCCGGACACCCTGGACTGGAACCTGTGGTTGGGCGCTGCCCACCAGCGGCCCTACCACCCCGTGTACTGCCCGCGGGCGTGGCGCGGCTGGTTCGACTTCGGCACCGGCGCCATGGGCGACATGGCGGTCCACAACATGGACCCGGCCTTCTATGCGTTGGACCTGGATGCGCCCGCGGCGGCCGAAGCCCAAACCAGCCAGCCGCTGTTGAACGAGTCCTATCCGGCCTGGTCGATCATCACCTACCATTTTGCCGCCCGGGGTGAGCGGCCGGCGGTCAAGGTCACCTGGTACGACGGCGGCAAGCTGCCTCCGCGCCCGGCCGAACTCGAACCCAGTCGCCAGTTGGGTGACAACGGCATCTATTTCGTCGGCGAGCGGGGCGTCCTCCTGGCCGGCGGCTGGTCCGGCACGCCGCGGCTGATCCCGGAAAGCCGCATGCAGAAGGCGCAGCTGCCCCCCAAGTCCATTCCGCGTTCGAGCGGTCACCACGCGGAGTGGATCCAGGCGTGCCGGCAGCGGAAACCGGAGGGCGCCAAGGCTGGGTTCGCCTACTCGGGCCCCTACACCGAAGCGTTGCTGGTGGGCAACCTGGCCCTGCGGCTGCAAAAGCCCATCGAGTGGGACTCGGCCGCGATGCAAGCCACCAACGCCCCGGATGCCGAGCCGTTGATCCGCAAGAAATACCGGGCCGGATTCGGACTGGAAGGTTAAGGTTCGTTGCCCGCCTGAGCCGTGCCAGCGGCTCGTTACTGAGGAAATCGCGACCCCTGGAAAGCCGTTGGCATTCCGATTGTCTGGCGTGTCGTCGGGCAATTCACGTAGCCGCGTCTCGCCGAGACGCGATTCTCCGGTCTCGGAGATACCGGTCTACGTGGGGCACGCGCCGGGCGGCTGGCGAAGCGATCCGAACACGCCGACCGCCGAACCGTCCCCGACATTCGCCGGTGGTCAAGCGCAGCGCCGACCACCGGTCGCAGCGAGTGCCAAAGTTTGCAGGATCCGCCCGACATCGCCCGGCCAACCGCGGGCTCGACGCTGTCTGCGCGCAGGTTGCGGATGTTTCTTCCGGCCCAGCTGCGCGCGGAAGTACTACTGCAGTCCCGCCTTCGTCAGGCACCGCGTGCCATCGGCATATTCAAAGTGCCACCCATTGGCGCTGACCTGAATGAAGCCGCACTTCAGTAAGCGGTCGGCGCCCGTGTACCCCGCCACGCGCAATGACAGTTCGTTTCCATTCAGCCCTTGGTCCGTCTGGTCGGAACAGGTGACCTGAAACGTGCTTGCTCCGTTCTTTCGCTCGAAAACGCTCACGGGTTGGTCGCCAACAAAGGCTGCATCGCCTCGGCCAGGCTGTGTCCGACCAGGCAGTACACCCTGGCGCTGCCCTGATAGTGGCAGTACCAGTTGCATACGTGCCTGTCGGATTCCTGCTTGGCTGCCTGATACGCCGCATCCTCTTCCAGGGCCTTGTCGCCCGCTTCATTGACGAGTTGTTTCATCTTCTCGGGATCCTCGCTCTCGGGCTTGCCTTGCAATTGCTCCTTGAGCTGAACCGCAACCGCTTGCCTCACCCGACGTTCTTCAGACTCCATCTTCCGGGGCAATTCATCCAGCTCGGGATACCAGAAGGGCGCCGTCCGCACGTAACCCAGCGTGCCTTTCAACTCAGGACAGGTGGCGATCTTGGCCTGGCCGGCCCTGAAGTCCAGCATGCTCTTGTCCGCGTTTTCACCGCCGACGCCAAGTTCACCAACAACCACGGGCAGGTTCGGCACCTTGAGTTCGTCGCGCAGGTCCTGAACCAGATGAACGAAATTCGGGCAGTATTCGTCGTATACTTGCTGCCGGATGTCATCCCCGGGCTGACACATGTCATTCCAGCCCTGGAACCAGACGAACCCGCAGATCTCAGTCGTCAATCCCTTCAGTTGGGGAAAATCGGTGTCGAGATTGGCCAGGCACTCACGCACTTCTTTCACCATTTTGTGATACGACGCGCCAATCTCCTCCGGCTTGTAGCCTGTCTCGTAAGCCGCTCTGCCGGCGCTGGGGGGCCGGAAATTCCCGTACAGGCTGTGCCCGCCCCAGCAGGTCTTGATCAACAGCACCGGCTCCTGGAAGTGATCGCCCATCTCGATGCCGAACATCAGTTCCGGCCCGAACCAATCCGCCCCCCATGCACCCATGCCAACCGACAACCGGCGTTTGATTCTTTCCTCTGCTTTCTGATAAGAGACAAACACATCATCGCGGACGACAAATGTGCCGTCGTCTTTCTTGATCTTCTTCAGCAGATATCCATGCGTTGGGTGCTCGCCGAGCCGGTCCAGCGTCTTAACGCCGCCATGTCCTTCCATGTTCGACTGCCCGGCAAGAATGAAGACTTTCACCGGTCCCTTGAACTCTTGCCGCGGGTTACTCGCCCCAGCCTGTTGGGCCGTCACCGCATTCGTCACTAATGACAGGCCCATCACCGCGCCAACAATTGCAGTCTTTGTCTTAAAGTTCGTGATGATCATGATTGTCCTTTCTTTTCCAAGAATGCCACGTCCTCGACAGGGGCGATCATAGCCTCGGCCTGCTTGTCCACGACCGGTTTCTTCTGATGGACGCCCTGTTCGGCTTTGGCCCGTCGGGGCAACAGGTCCACCATGGCCTGGCCCAGGGCCTCACCGACGTCCATGTAGACTTCCGCGTTACCGCCGTAGTGACTGTTGCCGCTGCCCCCCTGCGCCAGGGGATGCGTGTAGATCGTCGCGACGTTGCCCTGGAACTCCGGGTACTTGCCAGCCGCCCCATCCACGGCAAGATGGGCCTCGAGGACCTTGCCTCCGTTGCCGCCACTCCCTGTGACGGATTCTCCCATGGTGGCGAGCACGAACTTCGCGTTGGGAGCGTTGAACTCCTTCCGCAGGGCCTTGATGAAAGCCACGAGGTTTTTCTCGTAATGGGCCGCATGACCCGCGTTGCCGGCGTCTCTCTCGCCCTGCCAAAAGAAGAAGCCAGCGACCTCGTAGCCCGTCGCTCCCGGGTAGTGTTTTTCGAGATCGGCCAGCGCCTTCTGGGCGTCGCCGATGTCGGAGTCCCACTGCTTGCCGGCATACCAGTCGATCGGCGTGCCATTCCTGTCCAGCCACGGCGCGGGTTCGGTCTTGAGGCCCTTGGCCGGGTCCATTTCCCAGAACTCGGGTTTGTCCTTGTAGCCGGCATAGACCAGTCTTTTTTCGCTGCCCGCCTGGTCCTTCGTGACAAACTCGGAGCGTTCACTGCCCGGCGGCAGGAGATCCCAGCCCAGAGCCCGGTTGCCGATGCAGCACTTGAGGATCATCACGGGCGCGTCGATCGCATTTCCCAACCGATGACCCAGTCCGTATTCCGGGCCGAGGTTTCTGCCTGCGACCGTCATCCATTCGTTTCTCAGCGGCCCTTTGCCGGACATGTATTGCACAAAGCGGACATCCTTCCGCTCGATCCAGTTGCCGGCGTCATCCACGAGATACGGATATTTCTTCTTCTCCTTGACCGCGTGCTCCAAGGAGATGTCACCGCCTTTCACCTTGCCGAGGCCGACCATGTTGGATTGCCCGAGCAGCAGGAAAACCTGGACCGGCTTGGTCATGTCGGCGGGCTTGCCGTCGGGCCGAGCGATCGTCTCGGCCGCGCGGGCGCCGGACAAGCCCGCTGCCAAAACCGCCAGGCACATGGCTCCACAAAACACGCTCTTCGTCATTACATCGCTCCTTGGCAAAAGGTGGCTCGCACGTCGTCAAGGCCCAATCCGGGGATCCGTTCGACCAGAGGCGCCCCCCGGCTTGTCCGCGGGCGTCTCAGGACGCACTTGCTTCTCGAATGGTGTTTGACCGGCGACGGCCTCGTTAGGGCTGTTTGTCCCGCGGAGCGAACAAGAACTCCTGCGCGGCAGCGCATGGCTCCTACCGCCGTCTGCGAGCGTTGCAGCAACTGGGCTATCTCGCCCAGGGAATTCCCGTCACGATAGCGCAGATCGAGGCCCAGCGCGGAATCGGCGCAGCGGCCAACTCCGCCGCAAACCAGTCGGGTTGGCGACCACGCATCTCCGGACGTGTGGGATCGATGGACATGAACGGTTCCGCGGGCGCACACTTGCGTTATTATTCTAATCACGTCGCAGCTCGCCAGGATATGACGCGGTTTTCGTTTGATGTCGGTTTTCGTTTGATTTTGCCAAGAAGCCGGCGGGGCCCGCAACGGCCCCAGGTCGAACAGCCTGCCGTCTCGTCGGCCGCGAACAGCCCGTTGACGAAGGGGACCGGCACCGCGCAGCACCATCTTTCCCACCGTCTTGCGCGCATCGCCTCGAAGCCAGGTCCCCTTTCTCAGCGGGCCGCAGGCGGGCAGGCGGTCATGAACCGACAATCCGGCAAAGGAGAAGTCCCTCGGCGCCCCAATCACGACAATCGTCCGGGCCGGCCCAGAAATCCGGCACATGCCGGTACCGCTCCGCCATCGGTCGAGCACTATTCCGGCAATTGGTACAGCGGCGTGGAGAGGTAGCGTTCACCGAAGCTGCAGGCGACGGTCACGATGACCTTGCCGCGATACTCCGGACGAGCGGCCACGCGGGCGGCAGCAGCCACGTTGGCCCCCGTGCTGATCCCTCCCAAGATCCCCTCCACGGATGCCAGGCGCCGAGCCCAGGCAAACGCTTCTTCATTCGTGACCGTCTCGACGCCGTTCAGCAAGCTGGTGTCGAGGTTCTTGGGGATGAAGCCGGCTCCGATGCCCTGAATCTTGTGCGGGCCCGGCTTGCCGCCCGAGATCACAGGAGAATCGGCCGGCTCCACGGCGATTGCTTGAAACGCCGAGTTCTTCGCCCGGATATATCGCGTCACGCCGGTGATCGTTCCTCCCGTGCCCACTCCGGCGACGATCGCGTCCACGCGTCCTCCCGTATCCTCCCAGATCTCTCTGCCGGTTGTCTTCTCGTGAATCGCCGGGTTGGCCGGGTTCTCGAACTGCTGCGGGACCCAACTGCCGGGAGTGGAGTCCGCCAACTCCTGAGCTTTGGCCAACGCACCCTTCATGCCGTCCTTGGCCGGCGTCAGGACCAGCTTCGCTCCCAAGGCACGCAGCATCCCCCGCCGCTCCAGGCTCATGGACTCCGGCATCGTAAGAGTCAGCCGATACCCACGGGCCGCGGCGATGAACGCCAACGCGATTCCGGTGTTTCCGCTGGTCGCCTCGATGATCTCGATCTCCGGCGTGAGTTGCCCCGCGTTCACCGCGGCCTCGATCATCGCTCGTCCAATCCGGTCCTTGACGCTGGACAGGGGGTTGAAGTACTCGAGTTTGACGAACACGTCCGCCTGCCCGCGCGGACTGATCCGGTTCAGTCGCACCAGGGGCGTGTTGAAGACGGTCTGGACGATGTCGCTGTAGGACTTGTTCCGCATCATCTTGGGTACGTTGCTCCTGATTGGCTCACCTTCCCGGCGTCTGGCACGGTCTGTGTCAAGCGTCGTTCTGTCGGAACCGGTTCCAGTCGACGTTCAGCTTGCGCATTCGGGCACGCAGTGTGTGGGGGTTGATCTGCAGGGCTGCCGCGGCCCCCCGCCGACCTTCAATACGCCCTTTCGTGACCGACAACGCCGCTTCGATGTGTTGCTTCATGGCTTCGTCCAGCGGCAGGATCTGCTCGAACGACACGAGTTTCGGCAAGCCGGGCGGCGCCTGGGCTGGCGCGGTGATCGCCGGCGGCGCTGTCGGCGGCGCGTGTTGGGCCGACAAGCCCAGCGCGGCGGCGACCTCTAACCGCTCGCCGTTGCCCAGGATGGCCGCCCGATCGATTACGGCCCCCAATTCGCGGATGTTCCCCGGCCAGGGGTACTCGCCGAGCAGAGCGAGATCCTCGTCGCTGGGGAGGGCAACCGGCAGCGAGAACCGGACGGCCGCGCGGTGGGCAAAGTGGCTGGCCAAGGCGGGGATGTCTTCGCGGCGTTGCCGGAGCGGTGGCAAGAAGATGGGGAACACCGCCAGGCGGTACCAGAGGTCTTCGCGAAAGCGGCCTTCGCTGACCATCGTCGCCAGGTTTCGGTGCGTCGCCGCCACGATTCGCACGTCGACGTGAATCGGTTGCCGGCCGCCGACCCGCTCC
>CAIYOB010001494.1 GCA_903927685.1 uncultured Planctomycetaceae bacterium | reverse complement strand
TTCGTCCAACGCGAACGAACAGCGTCCGGGAATCCGCAGCCGCACGACGCGAGCCCTGACGTCCCGATCACCGAACCGGACCTCCAGTGGCGCTCCCACGACGCCGCCATACGGCTTGCCGTCGTGTTGGTAGACCTGGGTGAATTCTCCTTTTTCCGCCACGCATTCCTGGCAGGTGACCAGGATCTGCAGACTCGCCGTTCGGCCTTCGCGCGCGTCGCAGCGGTTATAGACCACGACGCGGTCCAGGCGAACTTCCCGGCCCAGGTCCACTTGCCACCAGGGGTCCGTCTCGCCACTGGCCACGTGGAAGCCCCACAGCCCCGTCTTGACGCCGTCACAGCCCCCCGCAGCATCCTCGGCGGTCGTCACGGCCTTGGCGGGCGCCGGTGCTGCCGCGTCCGGGACGCCGAACCGCCGATCGCTGTCGAGCCAGTCCGCCTCAACCAGCGACTGGACGTCCGCCGCGACATCCGCCGCCATCTCGGCGCTCGGCAGCGGGGCGACGCGAGCGGGCTCCGGTCGTTGCTCGCCGACGACCGGCCCAGCCAGCAGCCAGAGTGTCGCGCCAGTAACGAACCACAGCGAGGAACGCCGAGTGCATTGGCAGCCGAGGGACATGGCAGGACTCCTGTCGAAGTGTGGCGGGGGACGGCCTGCGGCCTGTTCGCTCTGATTCTACTCTGCTGAACACGGGCAGGGAACACGACTTGCAGCTGATTCCGCGGCAGCCGCCCACCGCTGCCTTTGAAGCTGCGAATTTCTGCCCAGCTTGGACAACTCGCTACGGCGAGACGACGTCCCACAGCCACTGGGGCGCGATGAACAACGCCAGCGTCAAGCTGACGCACACCACGCTGGCCAGGAAGGCCGGAAAGTCGGAGCCGGACACGGGCGGGACGGAGGGGGCCGGACGCAGGTACATCGCGGCGACGATCCGTAGATAATAGGCCGCCCCGATGGCCGCATTGACGGCCATCACCACGGCCAGCAGCTGCAAGTCAAACGTGCTGGCGGACCAGGCCGCCACCAGCAGGTTGAACTTGGCAAAGAACCCGGCGGTCGGTGGCAAGCCGGTGAGGCTGAACAGGAACACGGTCAGCAGCAAGGCCAGGCCGGGACGCAATCGCCCCCAGCCGGCCAGGTCGTCCAACGTTTCCACTTGCCGTTCGCGGCCGGCGGCCGCGATCAGGACGGCAAACGCGCCGACCGTCATTGCGGCATATACGGCCAAGTAGAACAACAGCGACTCGATCCCGCCCGCCAGGCCCGGCCTGGATTGGGCCACCGTCAAGCCGACCAGCATGTAGCCGCCGTGAGCGATGCTGGAATAGGCGAGCAACCGCCGCACGTTGGTCTGCCAGAGGGCCACCAAATTCCCGTAGCTCATCGTAATGACGGCCAACCACCACAGGGTGGGCGTGAGCACCTGCGACAGCGTCATGCCCTGCTCGGCCACGCTCGCGATCGGGAGGATCAGGCCAAACAGCCGCAGCAAGACGGCGAAACCCGCCAGCTTCGGCACGATGGACAGCATAGCTGCTGCGGCGGCATGAGTGCCTTGAAAGACATCCGGAGCGTAGAAATGGAACGGGACCGCCGTCACGCGGAATCCGACTCCCGCCAGGACGATCACCATCGCCACGGCGAGGATCATGGGCGGCGAATGGGCCGCCTGGACCAGTCCCATCCGGATCGCCTCGAGATTGGTCGTGCCGGCAGCGCCGTACAGGAAGCTGAATCCGTACAGCAGCAACGCTGACGAGAACACGCTCAGCAGGAAGTACTTGACCACGGCCTCCTGCCCCGTCGACGAACAGCGGACCAGGTACAGCAGAACGTACGTCGGGATGCTGACCAGTTCCAGAGCCAAGAACAGGCCCACCAGATCATTGGCGGCGACCGTCAAGTTCACCCCTGCCAGGATCAGCAGGAGGCAAGCCTGCGACTCGCCCGCCTCGCCCGGCGCAAACGAATTCCAACTGAGTAACACCAGCACGGCGCCGACGCTGAGCGTTAAAGCCCGGATGAACCAGACCAGCTGATCGCCGCGGAACGGACCGGCCCCGGTCCACGCCGCGGCGTCCACCGCCGGGCCGTCCAGCCAGATCCACGCGGCGAAGGCAAGACCCAACAGCGACAGCATGCCGAAGCGGTGCCGACCTCCGTCGGACGACGCGATGTCTTCCGGATGAAGGAACGGCGCGAGCAGAAACAGCACGCAAGCGGTCGCCACCAGCACCACTTCCGGGAGCACGTAGCCGAAGGCGTCGATAATCGTCTTGACCGCTTGGTCCACTACTGCGTCTCCACGTTGGCAGCCAGTTGAACGGCCGACGGAACCCCGTCGGCATATCTCGGTTGCACTTGCGGCCGACCCGTCTGCTTTTCGTAGATCTTGGCCACCGCCTGGACGTCAGGCCGAATCACGTCCAGGACGGGTTTGGGATACACGCCAATCCACAAGCACAAGGCCGCCAACGGAGCCAGCGCCGCGAATTCGCGGAGATTCATGTCGCGGACGGTCACGCCGTGCGTATCGGGCTCCTTCAGCGGACCGAAGAACGACCGCTGGAGCATCGTCAACAAGTACCACGCCCCCAGAATGATCCCCGTCGTGCCAAAGACCGCAAACGCGGCATGGAACTTGAACATGCCGATCAACGACAGCATTTCACCGACGAACCCGTTCAGGCCCGGCAACCCGACGCTGGACAGGCAGATGAAGACCATGCCGCACGCCAACAGCGGCAACCGCGAGGCGAGTCCGCCCAAGTCGCTCATCATTCGCGTGTGGTAGCGGTCGTACAGCATGCCCACCAACAGGAACAGCGCCCCGGTCGACAGCCCGTGGTTGACCATCTGCAGCAC
>CAIYOB010001493.1 GCA_903927685.1 uncultured Planctomycetaceae bacterium | reverse complement strand
CGGTGGCCGCCGAAGATCGCACCCTCCCAGCGGTTCTGGCTGCTGATGTTCGTCCAGTCCGCACTCGGCCGGGCCTCGACCATGCTGGTGCCGAGCACCACGTCGGGCGTGCAGTACGAGTAGCGCAACAGCCCGCCGCCCTCGGCCCGCAGATCGTAGACGCCGCGCGGCTCGTGGAACGGGTGGGCGGGATCGGCGACGAAGTTCCGCGGCGCGTCGCCTGCCGGCGCCGCCAGACCCGGGCGGCGGGAGACGTACTCGTACACCCCGCGGCCGGCCGGATCCCGGGCGAGTTCCGCGACGACCGGCGCGGGCCGCCAGAACGTCGTCGCGGCGCACATCACCGACGGATGCCGCGAGTTCGGCGTGCCCAGACCGAAGTGGAACCACGGTGCGCCGTCAACGGCCGAATGGACGATCGACGTGGCGCCCGGGTAGCAGCGGTGCCGGCTGCCCCCGCGGACGCCGTCCAGCTGCTCGATGGCCCAGTCCGCCCAGTACAGGTCCAGCAGCATGCCCATCCGGCGGCGCAGGTCCGCATCCTCGGCAAAGTCGGCCAGGTTGTACCAGCCGCCGAGCGTGTACTTGTTGTAGTCCGAATTGCACTCGACCAGCAGCCCATTGGCCGCCCGTTCCCGGGCAAACCGCCGGAAGTAGTCGTCGAACGCCGCTGCCATCCGGGTTGGCGTCGTACCGTCGGCATAGCGGCGATTCTGGTAGTCGGGATGCCGGGCGAAGATCTGGGCCGCGCCCCAGAAGCCCGCCCAGGCCTGGGCGTGGTGGTTTTCGCTGCCCCAGATCCACCAGTCGCGTTCGACCAGCGTCATTTCCAGGCGGCAACGCGGTCCGGCCCACTGCCAGAGCATGTCCAGCAACGCCGCCTCGGCCTCGGCACTCATCCGCCCTGGGTGATGCCTGCTGACGCTGCCGAACAGGAAATAGAGCCGCTCCAACAGATAGGCGTGCCAGTGGAACCCGCCTTCCTGAATCGCGGCGGGAAACTCCTTGTCCCGCACCGCCAGCAGCGCCTGGTCGGCTTCCGCGGTGCGCTCGTTCAGCCAGTAGGCGGCCAGGGCGAAGTCCTCGTAGTGCCAGCAACCGCTCGGGGGATACGGGCTGGCCAACTGGACGCGGAGCATCGCCTCGCAACGAGCCGCCGGCTCGTCAGCCTGGGAGTTGTCCGCGGCGTGAGCCGCGGCCGGCAGAGCCAGCAGGGAGGTGAGGATGACCAGGACGTTGCGCATGTTGTCTGTTCCATAACTCAGTGAGCGGGGAGGAAGAAGGCGGGGTTCCCGGGGATCGTTCCGCATCGGCTTCAAGCCTACCATCCCTGACGACGTGTTGAAATGGCTGGCCCGCTCCGGCGGGAAGAAGGTCGAGGACGAGGCAGGACCAACTGTCAGACGCCGGAGCGCTGTCCCGTTGAGCGTCTACATCCCGCTTGAACTCCAGCGGGCGAGCGGTGCTATGTTCAGGATTGCGACCGGCTCGCCTGCTCCAGTTGCTGCAGCAGGCTGTAGTAGTTGGCCAGGCAGGTTTGGACGGCGTTCTGCAGCTTGTCCAGGTCGTGGCGCTGGCCCTCGGATGCGGCCAGGAGCGGGGCCAGCCAGGTGTTCATCACTTCGAATTGGCCCTTGACCACGTCCAACATCTCCCGCGGGACGCGATGCTGGACGATGACTCGCTGGGCCGGCGGTTCGGCGGACGCAGCGGACGGCAACGGCTCGGCCGGACGCTGGGCCACTTGAGCCGCGGCTTCCTTCAAGGACGCGCCGATGGCTTCCAGCCCGCGTCGCAGTTCACCCACGTGCTGCAGCAGGGCCGACAGGACGACGTTCTTGTCCTCCGGTTCTTTCTTCGCCAGCTGCTTGACGCCTTCGCCCAGCGAGTCGCGGATGGCGTGCAAGCCGTCGCCGAAGTCCCGCAACTGGACGATGACTTGCCCGACCTGATCGTCGGCGGCGACACCCTGCAGCTTGACGTTCTGCTGGAACGTCCGCTTGATGCTGGCCCAACGCTGGGCCTCGTCCGGCGTCAGGATGCCCAGCAGTTCCTTGAACTTCAGCAGGTTCGACTCGGCGTTGGTGGTCAGCGTCTGGGCGTCGTTCTCATAGTTGGAGACAATCAGCGTCTGCAGCTCCCGCTCGTTCATGATCGGCAGGACCTTTTCCGCGATCCGGTTCATGTTGCGGTAGCTGCCCTGCAGCAGGAACGGCGGTTCGGTGCGGTAGGCGTCGGCCTGGGCGGCCGAGCGGATGTACTCGCGGTTGACGCGCAGCACGACGTCGCGGACCCGCATCAGCTTCTGCATGGCGGAGACCATCTCGTTGATCTCCTCGAGCGCGTAGTTGCCCTCCAGTTCGACGCCTTCGCGGCTGTTCTGCGCCGCGATGCGCAGGATGCCGTACACGTCCTTCTGGCTGCGCGCGGCCAGCTTGTTCAACGCCGGGTTGG
>CAIYOB010001492.1 GCA_903927685.1 uncultured Planctomycetaceae bacterium | reverse complement strand
GTTCTCGACGTCGATGATCGAGTCGTCGACCAGTTCACCCAGCGCGATCACCAGGCCCGCAATCACCATCGTGTTGATCGTCGCGCGCGCCCAGGTGATCAGCAGGACAGCCCCGATCTGCGACAGCGGGCTGGCGGTCAAGCTGATCAGCACCGTCCGCCAATCGAACAGAAACGAGACCAGAACCACAATCACCAGTACACAGCCGACGGCCAGCGCCCGGGTCAAGTTCGCGACGGCCCGCTCGACAAACGTGGCCGGGCGGAAGATGGTCGGGTCGAGTTCGACGTCATGCAGCGCCGGAGCCAGCGTCGCGAGCGCCGCTTCGACCTTGCGCGTGACCTCCAGCGTGTTGCCCTCCGGCTGCTTTTCGACGATCAGCAGCAGCCCGGGACCGTCGTTGATGACGGCGTCCCCGATGGCAGGCGGCGAACCGATGACGACGTCGGCCACGTGGCCCAGACGAATCGGCGCGCCGCCGCGAAAGTCGACCACGGTCCGGGCCAGGTCTTCCGGCTCGCGCAGCGGCGACAAGTGCCGCACGGCCAACCGCTGGTTCGGCGTGTCCACGAAGCCGCCGGTTTCCAGCACGGCGGCATCGGCGGACGCGCGGGTGACTGCGTCCAGGCTGACGCCGTTGGCCCGCAGCCGTTCGGGGTCCACCAACACCTGGAACTGTTTGTCTCGCTGGCCCCAGATGGCCACGTTGGCCACGCCCGGCACGGACATCAGCTTGGGACGAATCGTCCACAGGGCGAGGATCGTCAGGTCTTGCTGGGACAGCGTCCGCGACCAGACGCCGATCTTCATGACCCGGCTGGTGGACGAGAGCGGTTGCAGCGTGACCGGCGACTTGGCGACCGTGGGCAGTTGCCGCGACGTGGCCGCCACTCGTTCCTGGACCAGTTGCCGGACCCGCAGATGGTCTGTTCCGTGGCTCAGGACCAGGACGACTTGCGACAGGCCCAGCACCGACTTGGACCGCATCACGGCGACGCCGGGAATCCCCGTCAGGGCGTTTTCCAGCGGCATGGTGACCAGGTTCTCGACCTGCTCGCTGGACAAGCCGGGAGCCTCGGTCTGGATTTCCACGATGGGCGGGGCGAATTCCGGAAATACGTCCAGAGGGGCGTGGCGAATCGAGCGGTAACCGGCCACCAGCAACACGACGCACAGGGCCAGCAACACGACGCGCAGGCGGACCGATGTCGAAACGAGCCAGGCGAGCATGGGGCGCCTCATCGTGTCCGTTACTTGGTGAATCCGGTTTCCGTGCCGAACAGTTCCGCCGCTCCGGCGGCCACGACCTGGCAGCCCGGCGGCGGTCCGAACGCCAGTACGGCCGTATCGTCGACGACGTGCTCCACGGCCACACGTCGCCGGACATAGACGCCGTCGCCCGTCTGTTCGTACACCCACGAGCCGCCGTGGATGTCCTGAATCACCGCGGACCACGGGACGGTCAAGCTGTCCGCCTCCGATTTCAGCGTCAACGAAGCGCCGACCCGCTGACCGGGCCGGTAGCTCTCCTCGCGGTTATCGAGTTCGTAGTACAGATCGACCGTCCCTGCCGCAGCGTTGGCCGTGGGGGGCGCGTGAATCGGCTTGGCCGAACGCTGGGCTGAACCGGGACGCATCGCCAAGTCGCCGATGGCCGCGTCCGCCGCCGCCGCGACTTCCGCCAAGTCCCCGACGTACACGGGCACTCGGACCCACACCCGGTCCAGGTTCACGACCTCGAACAGGAGGCCGCCGGCCGGGACGTCTTCACCGGGCAAGGCCGCGACATTTCTCAGCAAGCCGTCCAACGGACTGTCGATCGACAGCGGCGCCGTCGTGCCCTGTTCGACTTCGCCAGCCAGCTTCTTCAGCAGTTCGCAGCGGGATGTGGCCGCGGCGACGGCTTGCTCGGCCAAGTCGAACAGGGCCTGCGCCTCGTCCACGGACCGCTGGCTTCCCGTCTGGCCGACGAGCATGCGTTGAGCCCGGTCCAAAGCGATGCGTGCGGCCTCCTGTTGAGTCTCCGCGGTCTTCAATTGGCCTTCCGCTTCGATCTTGGTGGATGCCAGATTCGTCCGGCCTTCCGGCGTGAGCAGGGGGGCCAGTTGAAACAGCGTCTGCCCGCGTTTGACGGCCTGACCGGCCACAGGAATCCCGCCGGGCGGCAATTGGAGACATCCGCTGACGGGCGCCGAGACCAGGATCGACTGGCCGACCGGAATACTCACCTCGCCCCCGTACGTCCGTGCACGCGGCATGGGCTTGCGTTCAACTTGCGTTATCCGGAGCGCCAACCGCTGGACGGCCTCGGCCGTCAGCGTAATCGTATTCAGCTGTTCTTCCTTGAGGGGCTTGGCTACCGCGGCGGGAGGCGGCGGCGCCGCGGGTTTCGGCGCCGCGGGACACCCGCTCGACGCGGCGCAGACCGCCGCCAGGACAACGCAGACGATCGTCCGAACGCTGCTTGAGGACGCAGGCAAAGTGCGGTATGGTTCATCCAATGCCGGGTCGGGACGGAGTCCCAACCTACCTCCGATCTTGCAGTTGCAGCTCACCCTGCCCCCTCCTCGTCGCTCAAGGCGGGTTCGTCCAAATGGCGACCCACGCTTCGTTCCAAGTCAGCCCAAGCCCGCCGCACTTCGGCATGCAGTTGGTGCTGGCGGACGCGGCTGTCCAGCAGTTGACGCGTT
>CAIYOB010001491.1 GCA_903927685.1 uncultured Planctomycetaceae bacterium | reverse complement strand
CAGGCCACGCAGCTGAGCGAAGCGAGTCGACTGAAGAGCGTCTTTCTGTCCAAGATGAGTCACGAACTGCGCACTCCGCTGAACTCGGTGATCGCCCTCTCGGGAGTCCTGGAGCGGCGCTTGGCCGGACGGATTCCGAACGAGGAAGCCGAGTATCTCGAAGTCATCGGGCGGAGCGGCCGCCACCTGCTGGCGTTGATCAACGACGTCCTCGACCTGTCGCGGATCGAGGCGGGCCGGGAGGAGTTGAGCGTGTCGCAATTCTCCCTGCGGTCGCTCCTGGAAGACATCGTGGCGATCGTGGAACCGCAGGCTCGGGAAAAGAGCCTGGCCTTGGTGCTGCACGTGAGCGAGGACCTGCCGGCCCTGGTCTCCGACCCCGCTAAGGTCCGCCATGTTCTGCAGAATCTGGTGGGCAACGCGGTCAAGTTCACGGACGCGGGCTCGGTGGACGTCTCGGCTTGGCTCGCCGATCGGCACGTTCACGTCGCCGTCCGGGACACGGGAATCGGGATCGCCCCGGAGCAGATCCCGCACATTTTCGACGAATTCCGCCAGGCCGATGACAGCACGGCCCGCAAGTACGGCGGCACAGGGCTGGGACTGGCCATAGCCAAGAAATACGCCGCGATGCTGGGGGGCGAGATCACGGTGGACAGCCTTCCAGGACGCGGCTCGACGTTCACTGTCCGGTTGCCGCTGAGCCTGGCTGCAGCGGACGCCGGGTCGCCGGAGACGCACCCTGCAGCCGCTCTCGGGGTGGCCTCGCCCGGCAGCGGCCAGAGCATCCTGCTGATCGAGGACAGCGAGCCGGCAATTATTCAATTGACGGACATGCTCAGCCGAGACGGCTACTTGGTCCGGGCCGCGCGTACCGGCCCGGAAGCCCTCACGCAGATCGAACAGGCGGCACCGGATGCCGTCATTCTGGACCTGATGATGCCCGACATGGATGGATTTGCGGTCCTCAAGGCCATCCGCCAAGTCGAGCACGCCGCCAGGCTGCCGGTGCTGATCCTGACGGCCAAGCACGTCACCAAGCAGGAACTGGCGTTCCTGAAAGGGAATTCCATTTATCAACTGATTCAGAAAGGCGATGTGGACAAACGCGAGTTGCTGGCCGCGATTGCCGGGATGCTTGCGCCAGCCCAGCCCCAGACGCCGCGAGCGGCCCCCCCCGCCCCCGGGCGGGTCCGCACGCAGGCCCCCACCCCGCCCCTGATCTTGGTCGTGGAGGATAATCCGGATAACCTGCGCACCTTCCGGGCGCTGCTGCAGAATGACTATCGTCTGATCGAGGCCACGGACGGCCGGGCCGGCGTCGACCAGGCGCGGGCGCATCGGCCAGACATCATCCTGATGGACATCGCCATGCCTGGAATGAACGGTATCGAGGCCTTGCAGGAAATCCGCGAAGACCCGGCCTTGCGGCGAATCCCGGTGATCGCCGTCACCGCCAGTGCGATGATGGGAGACCGCGAGACGATCCTGGCTCACGGCTTTGATGCCTATCTTGCCAAGCCGATCAGTGACGAAGCGCTGCTCCGGGACCTGATCCACAAAACGCTCGATTGAGGCGGGCACGGTTGAGGACACACGATGACCGCGGACACCGCAAAGCTGCTGGCGATCGACGACAATCCGGACAACCTCATCGTGCTGCGGGCCGTCCTGGCGGACCGCCTGCCACACGTCAAGTTCCTGGCGGCCCGTAGCGGCCAGCAGGGGCTGGAACTGGCCAGGGCCGAGGATCCGGACGTCATTCTGCTCGATGTCGTTATGCCGGAGATGGACGGGTACGCGGTCTGCCGCAAGCTGAAGAACGACGACTGGCTGCGGCAGATTCCGGTCTTGTTCCTGACCGCCCTGCGCGGCAATCGGGAGAGCCGGGTCAAGGCCTTGGAAGTGGGGGCGGAAGGGTTCCTAACCAAGCCCGTGGATGAGATCGAGTTGATCGCTCAGGTGCGGGCCATGGCCAAGGTCAAGGCGGCCAACCGCCTGCAACGCCTGGAAAAGGAACAACTCGCCGCCCTGGTGGCCGAACGGACCTGCCTGCTGGAACGCGAACTGGCCGAGCGCAAGCGGATGGAGGAATCGCTGCGGCAGAACGAGGACCGCCTGCAGGAGCGCGACGCCCGGTTTGCCAAGCTGTCGGCCAACGTGCCGGGAATGTTGTACCAGTTCCAGCGCCGGGCGGACGGTACCTATCGCATCCCCTTCAGCAGCAGCGGCAT
>CAIYOB010001490.1 GCA_903927685.1 uncultured Planctomycetaceae bacterium | reverse complement strand
TCACGCACGCGCTTGTCTCCGGCCGGGTTCAAACCGGCTCCCTCGCCGCAGAAGTCATAGCGGTACAGCCACAGACGGGCCCCCCAGGCGTTGCAGATCTGGGCTCGCTGAGCCGCCCGGACCCGGGCGCCCTGCGGGACTTCCTCGAACTCTTCCGGGTAACCCCAATACTTGTATTGGAGCGCCGGCTTGAGTCGATTCCGCCACCAAGCAAGCGGGCCCGAGCCGGAATGGTACTCGGCCACGTACGTGGACTCAGTGCACGGGACGACTTCGGCAGCACTCGCGTCCGCGACCCTCTCCTCGACAACCGTCCTATCGCTGGGCAGGGGTTCCAGCGGTGGCGCGGGAGGCGACACGACGGGTGCCTGGGCCCACGCGGCGCACGCCGCGCACGACCAGCAACTGAGGATCATCCACCAGCGGACATTCTTTCTTGACATGGCTATGTTCTCCGAACGGTACGGCGGTGTTTTTGAATTGATAGGAGGTACGTGTCGCGTGCTGGCGTTACTCGCACGGCGTCAAGCCGACGGGGCCGGAGACGGCGCGGCTTTCCAGGTGCATCAGTCGGCGGAATCCCCACGGATCGTCCCAGTGCCGCGTCGGCAGATGTTCGCGGCCCGTGCGGCCCTCGATCCGGTTCAACAGGTAGAACTCCAGATCGTTCGGGTCCACAAGCTCTTGTCCGGGCAGACAGGGCACTTGATCCGCATTCATCGGCGCCACCAGATGCGGCGTCACCAACACGAGCAGTTCCTTTTCCTGACGCGTGTGGCTGGTATTGCTGAACAGCGGACCGATGTAGGGCAGGTCGCCCAGTCCGGGGATCCGCTTCGTGTTGGCGTCGACCGAGACACGCAGCAAGCCAGCGATCGCCAACGTCTGGCCTTGCCGCATTTCGACGGTCGTCGTCGCGCGGCGGGTGTTGATCCCGGGAACAAAGTAACCGCTGATCTCGACGGCATTGGAGAAGTCGGGAGCGCTTTCTTCGGGTGTCACGGTCAGCCGCACCGTTTCGTCTTCGAGGACGTAGGGCACGAATTCCAGTTGGACACCGTAGGTCTTGAATTCGACCGTAATCGTCGTCCCGCCGCCGGAGTTCTGCGGCACCGGCACCGGGAACTCGCCGCCGGCCAGGAAGTTCGCCTTCTGACCACTGAGCGCCACGAGGTTCGGCTCCGCCAGGACCGACAGCAGCGAGTTGGTCCGCAGGATGCGAAGCGCGAAATCCAGATCGGCCGTGGGGAACACACCGTGCACCGTGGTGTTTGGCCCGCCCAGCAGCGTAGCGCCCCCGAGCAACGTCTGAAGGATATCGCCGCTGCCCGAGTTCCAACGGAAGTCCGCACCGACGTTCCGCAGGGCGGTTCGGTTCAATTCCGCGATCTGCACCTGCAACATGACCTGCTGCACGCCCGGGACCCGCAGCAGATTGATGATCTGCGGGGCCGCGATGGTGGCCTGGACATCGGGTTTTCCTCCTGCTTCCGGGGCCGCTTGCCCGGGGACGGGCGGCTCGCCGCCACCGTTGGCCGGAGGCATTCCCGGCGTGGCACCCTCCGCCGGGGTTTCACCGTCAGCGGGAGGCGGTTGCGGCGCAGAACGTCGTCCTCGACCGCCTTCGGTTGGCTGCCCGGCACTGCCGGAATCCGTGGTTTGCGTCGAGGACGGTACCTGGACAGAAGCAAGGTAGACTTCCAATGTCTTGAGGATCTGGTCCACCTGGCGGATGCTGCGG
>CAIYOB010001489.1 GCA_903927685.1 uncultured Planctomycetaceae bacterium | reverse complement strand
GTGCGTTGTCCAAGCTAAGAATTGGGGTTGGGTGGCTGGGGTCGAGCCACGAGGTACGAGTGGCGAGCCCCCAGTTTTTGCCACTGGGGGCTCGCTGCACTCGACCCCAGGCACCCCAACATTTAGCCTGGACAACGCACTAGCCGGGCACGCGGCAACCGACTGGCGGCAAAAGGGAGACGGATGGTCCAACGCAGACGGAGTCCCAATGTCGGCACCGCCCTGTTGGTTCTGACGGCCCTGGCGTTTACACTGACCGCCAGCGCCTATACGGTGCTGACGTTCCAGAACCTGGGCGCGGCAAACGCGGCTGGCGATCAGCGGGCGGATTCGCGTCTGGTCGAGTTCCTGGACCGGCACGGTGCGGGCTTGTTGGGCGCCGAGCTGGTCGCCCTGGCCTTGGCTGCCGTCGCTGCCGTCGCCCTCGACCGGCGCCCGGCTGGCCGGCAGGGCAGCGCTAGGAATCCGCCTCCCCAACACGACCCAGAATCTCACGAGTCAGGAGTGCCTTGATGAAAGTGAATCCTTACGAGCGCGTGCCGGCCGAGCCCGTGCGGATGGACGGGGCCGTGGGCTGCCGCGTCCGCTGGCTGATCGGCGAAGCAGACCGCGCACCGAATTTCGCCATGCGGCAATTCGAGGTCGCCCCGGGCGGCCATACGCCCCGGCACAGCCATCCCTTCGAACATGAGGTCTTCGTCCTGGAAGGCGAGGGGATCGTCAGCGAGAAAGACGCCGAGCATCGCCTGCGCGCCGGCGATGTGGTGTACGTCAAGCCGGATGAAATCCACCAGTTCCGCAACACGGGCAGCAAGCCCCTGAAGTTCCTCTGCCTGATCCCCAACGCCGGAACCAGCCCCGCCGCCCCCGCCGCTGCCCCCGAATGCGGTTGCGAACCGCGGCGGGCTGACAGCGGCAACAAATAGCTGCCAGGCGAGCTCTTGCTTGACGCCCGCACGTCCACGCCCGAGGCCGTGCACGTGCAGGTCGATCCCACGGCTTTCGGCTGGTTCGATTGACGCAACGAGGAGATTTCGCTCATGAGACGTCGGACTTTTCTCCGCACGGCGGTTGGCTCGCTGGCTGCCGGCACGTCCGCTGCGTGGAACTCGCGGAACTCGCCGTGCGCCGAGGCGGCGCCGGCCGCGCGGCCGGGTGGCCCGCGGATCCTGCTGCGGTCGTCGTGGCAAGTCGTCAATATCGGCGATATTGCCCATACGCCGGGCGTGTTGACGCTGCTGGAACGGTATCTCCCGGACTCCGAAGTGACGCTGTGGGCCTCGGGCGACTTGTCGGACAACGTGGCGGCGATGGAGCATCGGAGGTTTCCCAAATTACAGATCGTCAAGGGCACACTCGGCCCGGACGGCCGGGCGTCGAATCCGGCTCTGGCCGACGCCGTGGCGCGGGCCGATTTCCTCTTGCACGGCTCCGGTCCGTCGCTGGTCGCCGCCAAAGACGTGGCGGCGTTCGTCAAGCACACCGGCAAGCCCTTTGGGGTCTACGGCATTACGCACGGCTCGTTCCTGTCCGGCAACGATCGGAAACTGCTCGGCCAGGCGAAGTTCGTCTTCTTCCGCGACTCGGTCTCGCTGGCCCGGGCGAAAGCGGAGGGTGTGACGTGCCCAGTGATGGAGTTCGGACCGGACGGAGCCTTCGCCTGTGACTTGCGGGACGACGCCCGGGCGACCGCGTTTCTACAGGCCCACGGCCTGGAGGACGGCAAGTTCCTGTGCTGCTTGTCGCGGCTGCGGTACACGCCGTACTGGACGATTCCGGACAAGAAGCGGCCCTTCGACGCCGCGCGTCACGAGCGGAACGAGGAGATGAAGGAGCACGACCACCGGGCCCTGCGCGAAGCAATTGTGGCCGTGGTGCGCCACACGCCGTGGAAAGTCCTGCTGTGCCCCGAGGACATGACGCAGATGGCCGTGGGCAAGGAGATGTTCCTCGACAGGCTGCCAGCGGATGTCCGGCCCCGCGTCGTGTGGCGAGAGCAGTTCTGGCTGACCGACGAGGCGCTCAGCACCTATGTCCGCAGCGCGGGTCTGTTCGGCAGTGAGATGCACTCGCCCATCATGGCCTTGGGCAACGGCATCCCGGCCATTGTCTGCCGCTTTGAGGAGCAGACCAGCAAAGGCTTCATGTGGCGCGACATCGGCCTGGGGGATTGGCTGTTCGACTTGGACCGGGAAGAGGATCACGCAGGCATCGTGCCCGCCGTGCTGGCGCTGGCCCGCGACCCGGCCGCCGCGCGAGCCAAGGCGGCGCAGGCTCGGGCGTTCGTCGAGCAGCGTCAGCGCGAGACGATGGCCGTGGTCCGGGAGAATCTGCCGGGCTGAACGGAGGTTGCGAAGCTGCGCCGTCTCGTCGCCCGGGTCCGGTAGCATCGTTCACGAAATACAGTCCTCGTTGAACGCCAAGCCGGCAGGCGATGGCTGGGGGGGCCGCATCCCGTGAATCCGCCGTCGCCTGCGGACTGGAAAACTCGATGATGCGTCCGTCGCGATGGGTGACCAATGCGACGGTCCTCGGTGAACAAGCTCGCCTCGGCTCCGTTGCGCCGGGAAAGTGGGCGGACCTGATCGTGCTTTCGGCAAATCCCCTGGACGACATTCGCAACACGCGCCAGACCGACGGTGTCGTGCGCAGCGGAATCATCTGCCGACCGGCCGAGTTGCTGCAGCGCGTGTCCAAGGAATGAGCGGGATCAGCAGCCGGATGTCGCTGTCTCTGACGTGTTTCTTGGGACTTGCTTACTTGCTGAATCCCTTGTGGTTCATGAATTCCCAAATCCGCCCCATCCAGGTATAGCTGCCCGTGCCCGGAGCGGCCTTCCTCTGGAAGCAGTGATCTCGTGCGACGAGCGTGTGGAGATCGGACTGGATCCCCATCCGGCGAAGCTGCTCCCAGCATTTCACCGAATTCATCGCCGCCCAACCGTCCGTATCGCCGTGGATGAACAGGATCGGGCACGTCGCGAGGTCGAACGAGAACTCAGGGACCAGCCGCGCGTCGTCCTCGTTGCCGCCCTCCGCATTCGGGGCTTCCGCGCCGTCCGTGAGCGCGTAAGCCGGATAGATCGCGACCGCCCACTGCACGTTGCAGGAAAGCTTGTCAAGGTCGTCGATCGGCCCATAGGAACGACGCTGCGAGCTGGTCGCGCCCATGAGCGTCAGGTGTCCGCCGGCCGAGGAGCCCATGATTCCGATGCGGTCGGGATCGAGCCCCTTC
Organism: uncultured Planctomycetaceae bacterium; assembly: GCA_903927685.1. The sequence continues at coordinate 613 of CAIYOB010001489.1, read as the reverse complement.
GCCGCGGCCTGGCTGCGGACGATGCGGACGGCGCGCTGCAGATCCTGCCACGCCGTCGTGTGCTTGGCCAACTCACCCAGCGGACGCGGCGTGCGGTATTTCATGGTCACAACCGTCATGCCCTTTTCGTTCAGGTAACGCCGCGCCGGCGCGACTTCAAATCCGTCCGGACCGTTGCCATTGTAGCCGCCGCCCGAGTAGATGATCTGGATCGCCTTCGTCTTGAGTTCCTTCGGCCTGTGCCACTCGAGATAAGGCAGGCACTGGTTCGTCTGCACATCCGGCATCTTGCCTTCCGGCCAGACCGGCTCCTGACTGTATTCGCCGCGCGCATCGTCGTTCGGATAACGGGCCATCAGATCGACTTCCGCACCGAGCCGCCCGTCAAAATTCATCTGGCGGAGGTACTCGGCGACACGGTCGAGCCAGTGGTCGTAGGCGGTGCCGTCCTCACCCTTGCTCGGGTCGCCCATGAAACCGTGGGGACGGTCCGCGAAGAGGTGGATCTCGGCCGGGATTTTCATCCTGCGAAGCTGGCGGTAGAGCTGTGTGGAACCGTTCGGCGAATAGATGTCCGCCCCTCCGTGGAAGAGCGCCATCGGACACGTCTTCG
>CAIYOB010001488.1 GCA_903927685.1 uncultured Planctomycetaceae bacterium | reverse complement strand
GGCTTGGCTGGCGGCCTGCAAGACGCACGGGATCAAACTCCAGGGGCTGTACGTCCATACGTTTCCCGACAAGCAGCCCGGCTACGATCCGGCCTTCAAGGAAGCGATCGCCATGCTCAAGGGCGGCGACACGGTGATCTGGATGACCTTGCGCGAAGCGCAGGACAAGACGCGCAACTACGACGCCGAAGCGGTCGCCATCGTCCGCGACATCGCTGCTCAGGCGGCGGCGAACGGGCTGCGTGTTGCGATCTACCCGCACGCGGGATTCTATGTGGCGACCGCCCGTGACTCCGCCCGCATCGCCCAGGCCGCCGACCGTCCCAATGTCGGCGCCAGCATCAACCTCTGCCACGAATTCGTCACCGGCAACGGCGACAGGATCGATGAAACGCTCCGGCTGGTCGCACCGCTGGCGACGCTCGTTTCCATCAACGGGATGGATGTGGCCCACAAGAACTACTTCGGCCGCCTCGACCAGGGTGACTTCGATCTCGCCGCCTGCCTGAAGAACCTCCGCGCGGCCGGCTACCAAGGCCCGATCGGTCTTCAAGGCTTCGGCGTCAAGGGCGATCCGCGCGAGAATCTGCGGCTGTCGCTGGAGGCGTGGCAGAGGATCGCGAAGCCATGACGCGCCTAGGAGATTGTCCTTGAAACTCTCAACGTCGACCATGCGAGCATCACCAGGGCTGGGATGAAATTATGCGCGGCATGAATGCTCGCCACAACGACGAGGGCACTACCGAAACCATGCGGTCGCCAGGCAAGGTAGGCGCGAGACATCACATAGAACGACCGTGCCACGATCAGGCCCCACGGCAGCCACGCAAGGGAATGCAGCCCGGCCCAGATCAGCGCCGTTCCGATCCCAATCGTATTTGGCTCGCGTGCGAACCGAGACCCGCTTCCTGCCCTGGAGCCGCGACCCCAGTCCTTGCTTCGCTCCCATCAGCAACGACCTGGATCCCGCGAAGGTCCACGACGTGACGCTCGAAATCCACGCGGAGGAACCGAGCCGGCGCGGCATCTGGGGCCCGTTCGACGAGGGCGGCCTGGAGGCCGAGATCGCTAGGCCCAAGTATCGCGGCAAGTGGATCCGCGCCAGCCATCTCATGATCCGCGGCGAACTGGTCGAAGGCAAGACGCTGCGGGTGGTTCGCGACGTGGATTTCGAGCATCTGCCCGACGGCCCGCCCAAGTGGGAATTCATGCCACCATCTAAAGGTGAAATGACCATCGCCGAGGTGAGTGTCTGCGTTCGCGACCACCAGGCGGAGACTGCCGGTTGAGAATCCAAGGCGAGCCAGGTGAAGAGTGTGGGTTTCTCGAGTCGGGAGAAGTGATCAGCGAGGTCACGTCGAGCCTGCCCTGCTTTCCCTCCCAAACCCATACTCGCCGCAGTGGGAACCGAGCGGTAGAATCTTTGGCACGCGACGGGGCTGGCTGCCCCGAACTCGTGTGGTGGGGGCAGAGTCCGGATCGGGCGGCGAGGTCTTCCCGGCAGGCTCCGGACTGACGGATCGACGGCAGGTTGAGAGAAACGACGAGATGGGAATCCACATGCATCCACTCAGCGCACACGAACGGAAAGAACTGCTTCGGCTGATCGAGGCGGGCGGGCCGCTGCCGGAGCAGTGGCGGCAACGCCTGTTCCCCCCGAGGCCGGCCGAGCGCCGGAGACGGGCCAGGAGTACCGGCTGGTCTACGACGGCTACTGGAACAACTCAAGACTGGATTCCCTGGCAGTCGAAGTTCATGCGGGCCGGCAACTGTCCCGTCAGCGCCCAGACCGCCTCGCCCAATCCCGATCTTGCCGCGCCGCGCAGAATTTGTGGTTCCCGACACACACTTGATTCAACCTGCATGAAAACACTCGGTCTGCTGCTTTCACTCGCAACACTCAGCCTGGCTATGCCCCCGCTCGAAGCCGCGCCACCGGGCGAAGGCCGGGAACTGGTTATCAGTGCCGAGGTCAACGGCGCGACGGCCGACCTGGACCGGACGAAATCCGCCGCCACGGACTATGATTTCAACGCCATGCTTCAGCCTGTCCCGGCGACGGCGAAATACTCCGATCCCGATTTCAACATCTGGTGCGGCTCTGCGATCAAGGCCGACGACGGCAAGTTCCACCTCTTCTACTCGCGCTGGCCGCGGAAGCTCGGACACCTGGCGTGGGTCACGCACTCCGAGATCGCCCACGCCGTCAGCGATTCGCCGTTTGGCCCGTGGAAGCACCACGATGTCGCGCTCCCCGCGCGCGGCACGAGTTTCTGGGACGGCTCCT
>CAIYOB010001487.1 GCA_903927685.1 uncultured Planctomycetaceae bacterium | reverse complement strand
GGTCGGCCGCCGCTGCCTGCGCGTCGCCAGCTTCGGCTCGCTGGAGTTCTTCCGGCCCCAACGAGCCCCGGCGGGTGCGCCGGCCAGGTGCACCGACGGGTGTCCCGTGGGCGACACGTGTGCCTACAACGCGCTGCGGTACACGACCGACATGCGCGCCGGCTGGCTGCCGATGGTTTACGACCGGGCGGCCGAAGCTACGACCGACGAGATCGTGGCGTGGCTGCGGACCAGTCCTTGGGGCCGCTGCGTGTACCATTGCGACAACGACGCCGTGGACCGGCAGGTCCTGGCGTTGGAGTTCGAGGGCGGCGTGACCGGCACGTTCACCATGACCGCATTCGAGAACGGCCGGCACATCGAGATCTACGGAACCCGCGGGGTGCTGAAAGGCGGCGAGACGTACCGCAAGCATTTCGGCGCGCACCTGGTGTTCTTCCCGCACGAAGGCGAGCCTGTGCGGTACACGGTCCAGGCCGAGGACGGGGGCTACGAACTGCACGGCGGCGGCGATCCGGGGCTGGTCAATGCGCTGTACGACGAGATGACCAAGCCCCCCGAGTCGCCGCTGGCCGCGGGCCTGGATTCGACCGTCCACAGCCACCTGATCGGCTTCGCAGCCGAAGAAGCCCGCTTGACGGGCCGCACCGTGAACGTTGACGAATTCCAGCAGCGGCACGCTGGGACGCCGGATCGGACGTAAGGCCCGCCGAGGAAGCAGCGGGCTCGTTGAACGGCCAGCCGAAGGCGAATGCGTATGAATGAGATCATCGACGAATCTGCGGGCAGCGACGCGGGGAAGATCACGCCGGCAAGTCGCGTTCGGATGCAGTTCAACCTGCGGCAGCTGCTCCTGTCGATGGTCGTCCTGTCCGTCGCCTTTGCAGTTCTGTTTGCGTTTCCGAGTTGGCTGGCCAGCGTCCTGCTCAGTACGGCCGCGATTCTACTGCTCGTGGCGCTGACCACCTGCGTCGTCTATGGCCGAGGGGGCGTTCGGGCATTCTGCCTGGGAGCGTTGTTTCCCGCGGTCCTGTTTGCGATTCCGTCCGCAATCTCGTTTGCCGTAGTCCCATTTGCGGCGAGCCGAAATGGCTACAGCCAGATACCGAAGAACCTGGATGCCATGGCCGCCGGACTGCGGCTGGCGACCGTAGCGGGAACGTTCCTGTTGATCGCCGCCGGCGCCTTGTCATGGGGCCTCCGGCGATACTTGACATCGCGGCGAACCGGCGATTGACGACCGTCCGAGCGGCTCACTCGCACACCGTCCGAAAGCCCCGCCTTGGGAACAAGCGTAGCCGGTGTGCGAGTTGGCCGTGCGGGTGGCGCCGGGCGGTCGGTCGCAGATCCCGCAAACAACTCGACCGCTGGCCGCGCCCCGCACTGCTGACTGGCCCGCCGGCACGGTCTGTTCCCTGGATTCTGGCCGAGTACCGGCGGGCGAGTAAGGAGTGCCACACGCCGGGCCGCGCCCGTCAGGGCGAAGACTTGTACCGCCGTTGTTTGTGAGCCGCCAGGCGGTATATTGGGACGCACCAGGAGGCTCCTATGTCCACGTTGACTTGCCCTCGTGATCCGTTCCCGCGGCGCCGCCGGGGATCTCTCCGGACGGTCGCCGCGGCCGCCCTGCTGGCTGGCAGCCTGCTGGCCGCGTCCGGTTCGGCGGCCACCTTGGAGGTCGGTCCCGGCAAGGCGTTCGAGCGTCTCGAACAGGCCAATGCCCAGGCCCGCCCCGGCGACCTGATCTTGGTCTATCCCCGCGCCGGCGGCCAGGCTTATGAACAGACCGCCGTGTACGTCCGCCAACCGCGACTGACGTTCCGCGCGGTCCCGGCAGCGGGCGAGCGGTGGGTCAAGCTCGACGGCCGGGGATTCGATTACAGCGGCCGAGGCAGTACGCCGCGAGCGATCTTCCAGTTCAACGCCGGCACGGACCAGTGCGTGCTGGAAGGCTTTGAATTGTGCGGCGCCCACAACGACAGCCACAACGGCGCCGGCGTGCGGATCAATCAGGCCAATCACGTCACGATCCGGCAATGTGCCATTCACCACAACGACATGGGCGTGATGTCCAACGGCGACGGCAGTCTGGAACGTGGCGTCAACCAGCGGCTTGAATTCTGCCAGATCCACCACAACGGCGATCCGACCAACCCGGGCTTTAACCACAACCTGTACCTGGGCGGGACCAGCGTGACGCTGCACGCGTGCGAAGTCCATGCCAGCCTGACGGGCCACAACGTCAAGAGCCGGGCCCACCACAATCGTGTCGAGTACTGTTACATCCACGATTCGGCCAACCGCGAGTTCGACCTGGTCGACGCCGCCGATACCGCCCAACCGAACAGCCACGCGGTGCTACTGGGAAACATCATCGTCAAGGATCCGGACTGCCGCGGCAATCGCGGCGTCATCCATTTTGGCCAGGACGGCGGCCAGGACCACGACGGGACATTGACTCTGGTGTTCAATACGATCGTCACGCCGTTCCTGTCGCCGGTCGTTGAGTTGTCCGCTCCCAAAACGAGCGTCCAGGTGACGGGCAACCTGATTTGGGACGGCGGGACTCGGCAGAACGGCCAGCAGTTGGTCGCGGCCCGAGCGGGGGCCAGTCTGAACAACGCCGCGGGCGCGCACAACCGACTGGGAGGCTTGTTCGCGCCGCTGCCGGGAACAGGCTTCGACGCGGCGACGAACGCCGTCCGCCGTTTCGATGCCGCGCCGTTTGTCGATCCGGCCCGGCACGACTACCGCCTGCTGCCCGCCGCGGCGGAGCAACTCGGGGCCCCTGCCCTGGGCGTCCAACGGTTGTCGTTGCCGGCGACGCCCGGCACGGTCGAGGCGGCGAGCGACGGCCCGCTGGCCTGGCAGTACCGCCACCCGGCGGATAAACAGTCGCGGGGCTCGGCCGCGACGTTGGGGGCATGCGGCCGGGCCGACTAGTGCCCTGCGCTCCCCGGGGCTCAAACGTACAGAGTTCCATTGTCTTATTGATGAGGTGCGACATGCGAAATCGAATCGTGCAGGGGTTGACGATCGGGATCCTGTTGAGCGTCGTTCCCTGGGCGGCGGGCCAGTCGGTGCGGCGACTGCCGGTCAAAGTCTACGAAGACAAAATGAAGGCCGGCTGGATCGGCCAGATGGCGGGCGTCGGCTGGGGCGGCCCGACGGAGTTCCGCTACAAGGGCGAGATCATCCCACTGGAAAAGATGCCCAAGTGGCAGCCGAAGCTGATCAACCAGTTCAACCAGGACGACATCTACGTCGAGATGACGTTCCTGCAGACGCTGGACCAGCACGGCTTGGACTGCTCGCTGCGCCAGGCCGGCATCGACTTTGCCAACAGCGGTTATCCGCTGTGGCATGCGAACAAGGCCGGCCGGGACAACCTGCGCAGCGGTATCGCCCCGCCGGACAGCGGCCATCCGGAATTCAACAAGCATGCGGACGACATCGACTATCAGATTGAGGCCGATTACAGCGGCCTGATCGCCCCGGGCATGCCCCAGCTGGTGATCGAACTGGGCGAGAAATTCGGCCGGCTGATGAACTATGGCGACGGGGTGTACGCGGGCCAGTTCGTCGGCGGCCTGTACGCCGAGGCGTTTTTCACGGATGACATGGACCAGATTGTCGCCGCCGCGCTGCGGTGCATTCCGGCCGAGTCGCAATACGCCGAGATGGTCCGCGACGTGGTCCGGTGGTCCAAGGAGAATCCCGACAACTGGGAGCGGACCTGGCAGTTGATCGAGGACAAATACCACAAGGCCGATACGCACACGCACGGCTTGTGCAGCGGCCCGGGCGGCCACGGCGCGTACAGCATTGACGTCAAGTTGAACGGCTCCTACATCCTGCTGGGCCTGCTGTACGGCAAGCGGGACTTGGACCAGACGATCGTCCTCTCGACGCGGTGCGGCCAGGACAGCGACTGTAACCCGGCCAACTCAGGTGGCGTTCTGTTTACGACCGTCGGCTTGGCGCAGTTGCCCGAGCGGTTCACGTCGGCGCTGGACCCGCAAGGCAAGTTCAGCCACACGCCTTACGACTTTCCGACCCTGGTCAACGTCTCGCAGAAGCTGGTCCGCCAAGCCCTGGCCCGGGCTGGCGGTAAAGTGGAAAAGGACGCCGCTGGCGACGAGGTGTTCGTGATCCCCGTGGTCGATCCCCAGCCCAGCAAGTTCGAGCCCGTGTACCGCCCCGGCCCCGCCGCCGGGAGCCGATTCACGGCCGAAGAGCAGGACCGGATCACGGCCGGAAAATAACCGTGCCGGTGGTCGGCGCCCGGATGCCTGAGGTGGAGTGGAGCGAGCCCCCAGATGCAGAGCTGGGGGCTCGGCACTCATCGGGATTCCTGATGAACTGTGTGCCGATCATCAAATCCCACGTGCCCACCCCGCCGCGATTGGCGTCTCTCACGTCGTGGGAGGTCTTGTTGGCCGAAGGAATCTTCGCCGCAGCCGGGGACGCAGCCCCAGGAAACAAAGACGACAGGAAATGTCTTGGCCGAAGGCCATAGTCAACGTGTCGCATCCGCCCGCGTGAATATGGCCTTCAGCCAAAAGATGCGTGCGGGGCGCCAGACCTGGGGCGTTGCCCAGGCTACGGTAAGCAAGGCCTTCGGCCAACCACGAAGCGGCGGGGATGCGCACCTTCAAAGAGCGTTAGCGAGGCCATCACGGGCGTCCTCGCTGACGCGTCGGGTTACGATCCGACTTCTCAGGCCCACCGGCAGCTTCCACGGCCCGCGTGGTGTACAATCCACCTCTGTCGGCGGACAGGTAGCAACGAGTGCCGAAACAAACCGGGAAGTTACTCTGGCCGCCGTTGCACAGCGGTCTTCCATCCCAGTCGTGCCACCCGCGGAGGTGAAATGATGTCTCGCCAGCCTGTGCTCTCACGCCCCATCGACTTCCACTTGCCTGCCGGGTCCGGCGGCATGCTGTCCCTGGCCTGGCTGCTCGTGGCAGCCCAACTCGCCTTCGGAGCTGAACTGTCGCCTCCGGAGGCCGCGGCAGCCGCAGCCCCCGGGTCGTCGCAACTCGTCTCCCTGGACGGCCCGGGCTGGCTGCTGGCGACGGATCCGGCCAACGTCGGCCGCGACCAGCAGTGGTGGACCGAGCCCCGGCCGGACGCCAAGCCGACGCAGGTGCCCTGGATTATCCAAGAGCCTTTTCCAGGTTATCACGGCGTGGCGTGGTACTGGCGGGATTTCTCTGCGCCGGCCAATCCGTTCCCGCAGGGACGTACGCTGTTGCGGTTTTGGGCCGTCGACTATACGGCCGAAGTCTGGTTGAACGGGACGCGCGTCGGCGGGCACGAAGGCGGCGAGTCGCCGTTTGTGCTGGACGTGACCGACGCCGTCCGCCCCGGCGCGGCGAACCGCCTGGCCGTCCGCGTGCTGAACCCGACGCACGAGCCGATCGATGGGATCGTGTTGAACCAGACGCCGCATCGCAACAAGGCACTGCCTTACTCGGCGGGCAGCGCCTGGGACCAGGGCGGGATCATGGACTCGGTCGAATTGCTGGTCGTCCCGCCGGTGTACCTGGAAGACGTTTTTGTTCGTCCCGATTGGCGGACGGGCCGTGTGCGAGTTCAGGCCAGCGTGCGGAATTCGAATCCCGCGGCCGTGCCGGTGCACTGGGAGCTGAGTCTCGCCCCGGCCATGTCCGGCGAGACGCTCGCCGTGCATACGCTCGCGCAGCCGGCGCCCGCCGGCGCGTCGCAGATCGACGTGGAATTGCAGGTCGCTCAGCCGCGGCTGTGGGACTTGAACGATCCGTTCCTGTACCGCGTGACGGCCCGCGTCCGCGCAGCGGACTCGCCGGCGATCGACGAACAGTCCGTGCGCTGCGGTTTCCGTGATTTCCGCGTCGAGAACGGCGCGTTTCGACTGAACGGGCGGCGGATCTACCTGCGCTGCTCGCACACGGGCAACTGCTGTCCCATCGGCTTGGAGCTGCCGCCCGATCCGGACTTCTTGCGGCGCGATCTGTTGAACGCCAAGGTGATGGGCTTCAACGCGATCCGCTTTATCTCCGGGGTCGCCAAACGTTATCAGCTGGACCTATGCGACGAGCTTGGGCTGATGGTGTATGAAGAGGCGTACGCGTCGTGGTGCCTGGCCGACTCGCCGCAGATGGGCCAGCGGTTTGACGAGTCGATCCTGGGGATGGTTCGGCGGGACCGGAACCACGCCAGCGTGACCATGTGGGGCCTGCTGAACGAGACGCCGGACGGGCCGGTGTTCCGGCATGCGGTGGGCCTGCTGCCCCGGCTGCGCGAGCTGGACGATTCGCGGTTAGTGATGCTGAACAGCGGCCGGTGGGACGTCCACAGCGGCCGAGTCGCCGGGATCGAACTCTGGCGAAACCAGGAGCGCACCGATCCGTGCGTGACGTTCAACGCCACGCGAGACACTATCCGAGCCCTCGGCATCACGTGGTCGCCGGGGCAACTGGCGTTTCATCCGGGCCGCGACGGCGAGTACGCCGTCGTGCGTTGGACGGCGCCCGACGAGGGCGACGTCGACCTTTCGGCCGTCTTCACCAGCATCGCCGAGCGGGCTACGACGGACGTCCACGTGCTGCACAACGGCCGGGGGCTGTTCGACGCGGGAATCAACGTCCAGGACGGCGGTGCGGAACAGGCGTTCCGCAAAACGCTCGCGGTCCGCGCCGGCGACACGCTCGATTTCGTCTGCGGGTTCGGCAACGGCAACTATGGCGCGGACACCACGGCCTTGGCGATCGCGATCAAGACGGCCGCCGGCAAGACGTACGATGCCGCGGCGGACTTTTCCAAGCAGCAGAACCCCAACGGCGCGTGGAGCTATGGCCAGTTGCGGCCCGGCCCGACAGCGGCTGCGGCGACCTTCGCCTTGTTCCCCGTGGGCGCGGTCGAGACCAGCCAAGGCGGCGTGAGCAATCCGGGCTCGGCGGTCTGGGAAGACACGCTGGCCGACAAGCACCCTTACCAGCGAGTTCCGCACACGGCCGACATCCTCGGGACGCTGCGGACGATCGACGGCAGCGGCTTGCCGCTGTTCATCTCGGAATACGGAATCGGCAGCGCGGTGGATCTGTGGCGGGCGACCCGGCACTACGAGCGGTTTGGCGCGACGCATGCGGAAGACGCCGTGTTCTACCGGGACAAGCTGGACCGCTTTCTCGCTGACTGGGAGCGTTGGCACATGGCCGACGTGTTCCCGCGTCCGGAGGACTTCTTTGCAGCCAGCAACGCCCGCATGGCCGGCCAGCGGCTGCTGGGGCTGAACGCCATCCGCTCGAATCCGCACGTGATCGGGTACAGCTTGACCGGCACGGTGGACCAGGGCATGAGCGGCGAGGGTTTGTGGACCACGTTCCGTGAGTTGAAACCGGGCACCGTCGACGCGATGTTCGAAGGCTTTGCGCCGTTGCGGTTCTGCCTGTTCGTCGAGCCGCCGTACGTCTACCGCGGCCAGTCCGCCCGCTTCGAGGCCGTGCTGGCCAACGAGGACGCGCTGCCGCCGGGCGAGTACCCGGTGCGACTACAGGTGTTCGGGCCCGCGGGCGCGGCTGGCGGTTCGGGAACGAGCGGTTCGGAATCGGGCGAATCGGGAATCAGCGGCAAGTGCGTGTGGGAGCGCACGCTGGCGATCACCATCCCGGAGCGGAAGGACGGCGGCGAACCGCCGTTCGTTCTGCCGCTGTTGGCCGAGGAGTTGCCGCTGGACGTTCCTGCAGGCCGCTACCGGTTCCTGGCTTCGTTCGAGCGCGGAGCGGCGGCCACGGGAGGCGAGGCGGAGTTTCACGTCGCCGATCCGGCGGAGTTGCCGAAGGTCGAGTCGGAGGTCGTGTTGTGGGGCGAGGATCCCGGCGTCGCGAGTTGGCTGGCTGCTCACGGCATCGGCCGGCGTGACTTTGCCACCGCGCTGCCGTCTCGGCGCGAGGTGATCCTGGCGGGCGTCCGGCCGCCGGCGCCGGGCGGAGCGGCGGCGTTTCGCGAGCTGGCGAGCCGCATCGCGCAAGGGGCGACCGTGATCTTCCTGGCGCCGGAGGTTTTTGCCAACGGGGACCAGTCGGCGGCGTGGGTGCCGTTGGCGAACAAGGGGGCGTTGGCGAGGCTGAACTGCTGGCTGTATCACAAAGACGAATGGGCCAAGCCGCACCCGATCTTCGCGGGCTTGCCGACGGGCTTGCTGGACTACACTCTGTATCGCCAGCTGATTCCGGACATGGCCTGGGTGGGGCAGGACGCGCCGGCCGAGGCGGTATGCGGGGCCAACGACGGCTCGCTGAACTACGCCTCGGGGCTGCTGTTATCCGTCCACGAGTTGGGCGCCGGCCGGTTCGTCTTGAACACGTTGCGGATCCGTGAGCACCTGGGAACCGACCCCGTCGCCGACCGGCTGCTGGTCAACCTGCTCCGCTACGCCGCCCGCGGCCAGGAGGAGCCGGTGGCCGAGCTGCCTGCCGATTTCGCTGGGCAACTGCGGGCGTTGGGCTTGTAGGGCGCCTGACATACGCGTGAGTCCTGGCGGTTCTTGGGGCGCGTCCGTCGAGACTCAGTGGGCACGAGCACCTGGTTGGCCGAAGGCCTCCGATCACCGTAGCCTGGGGCAGCGCCCCAGGACTGGCGCCCCGCATGCATCTTTTGGCTGAAGGCCATCTTCACGCGGATGGATGCGACACGTTGATTATGGCCTTCGGCCAAGAAAACACCCCACGACGGAAGAGTCGCAAATTGCGGCGAGGTGGGCATCGGTGCTGTTCGGGTGCCCCACGGATGGCAAAGCCGGCCCACGGATACTCCGTGCTTTCCCAATCCGTGGGCCGGCCTTGCCATCCGTGGGATCCAGTCCGCATGGGGCGACCGCGGAGCGGTCCCAGAGGGTAGCCGGTGGTCAAGCGCCGCGCCGACCACCGGTACGCCGAGACGGCGAATCCGTGCATCCCGGAGGGATGCCAGAGGCGACCTTGCAGGAATGAAGAATTAGGTGAAAGATTAGGCGGGCCGTGACCCCAGGCCGTGGCGTCAGGTCTTGTCCGCGGGGTTCTGCTCCGGCAGGACGAGCTTCAATCCCAACTGGTGGAGTTGGGGCAGGTGGCTGGCCCAGGCGACCGGTTGCGGGGGGCCGATCGGGCGTTCGTCGGGGTTCAGCCCCACCGAGACTTCGACCACGCGATTGTGGCGCAGGTGTTTGTCCACCAGCGGCTCGTCGCGGCTGGTGTCCTGGCCCGCTTGGCGCTGGCGGCTCAACTCCTGCTCTTCCAGCCAGATTTTGGCGATGCAGTGCAAGGCCACGACGCGGTACCAATGCCACGGTTTCTCGACTCGCACCTTGGTGCAGCACCAGTTCCAGTCGCAGAACCGGCGGAGGTCTTCCGGCCGGACCAGGAAGCACCGCACGCATTGCTTGCGGACCACGTGGCGATCCTCGCAGGTCATCGCCAGCAGCCACGTCTCGCGCGGATACGGCGAGACGGCCAGCAGTCCGGCGATATGGCCCAGGGCGTCGTTCAGCACCTCGAAGCCCTCGACGCCGTGCGTCTTGAGCATCGGATCGACCAGCGAGGTGTCTTCGGCCAGCCGCTTGACGAGTTCCCGCGCCGCCGGATTGTCGTACAGCTGGTTCAACGTCGTTTTGGGGGCCACGTTCCGGAACAGCAGCACGCATTCGCCCTGGCTGCCGGGAAGGGGCCACAAGCGGTGCATCTGGAAGATAAAATCGTCGCTGTCGCCGGCTTGCAGCCGCTGCAAGTCCCGCAGCTTGCGGCGGAACAGCAGGAACCAACTGGCGGCAAACCCGGCCAGGAAGCCCAGGCCCTTGCCGACCACTTCCGGCAGCACGCGATACCATTCCAGGTTCGCCAGCCAGTCAGCAATCATTTGTAGCATCGTGCACCTCGGCACTGGGAGGATTGACGCTGGGAGGATTGACGGCCCTCCCCGGCCGCTACTGTGTCCGGTACCTTGTCCGGGCTGAGGATCTCGGGCTGGGTGCCTGGGGTCGAGCC
>CAIYOB010001486.1 GCA_903927685.1 uncultured Planctomycetaceae bacterium | reverse complement strand
CCCCGCGCTGAGCGTGAATCGGTCCGCCGCAGACGTTCCGATCACGTACACCTCGTCGTAGCCGCTCCCTGCGCCGCTGTCCTGGACGTTGATGACAGCGCCGCTGGTTCCCTTCATGTTCAGGATATAGTATTCGGGAATCGTGTTGCCGTTGCTGGGCTGGATCTGCGCGTCGTTGCGATTGTCCAGGGTGACGTGGCCGCTCCAATCGGTGACGGTCAGACGCGTGCTGCCGACGGTGAGTGCGTTGTCCACGTCGCCGATGACCAGGACGTTGTTGCCCGAGCCGCCGCGGATGACGGCGTTCTCGAAAAGCGTGCGGCCGCCCGCGTCCAACAGGCTCTCGACTTCGGCGCCCGCGGCGTAGCGGTCGCCCGTGTCCTGCAACCCGACGATCACCGGGTCGTCGACCTTCATCTGGTCAGCCATCTGGTCGGCGACGTTCCAGGGCACCGGTTGCCGGGTCAGCGGGTTGCTGCCGGTGTCGGCCAGGATCGTCCCGGCGATCAGGTAGTTCCCCAACAGCGAGATGTCGCCCGTGTCCCGCGCCTCGACCAGCGTGTCATTGCCCCCCGCATCCAGGAACGTGTCGACGCCGGCGTTGCCGGTCAAGGTGTCGTTGCCCACGCCGCCGTCCAGCACGTCGGCAAAGGGGCTGCCGGCCAGCGCGTCGTCGCCGTCGTCGCCCTCCAGCGTCAGCGCCAGCAAGTCCTCCACGACGCCGGCCGCCGAGATCGCATCGTTGCCGGCGTGCCCCGGGACCGTGAGCCGGTCTCCCGCGCTGCGCACGCCGTTGCGGACCGTGACTTGGACGCCGCTGTCGTGCAGGACGCGCAATTCGCCGTTTTGCGTGGTCACCGTGAAGCCGTCATTGCGTGACCGATGATCGCCGACCGGCGTCTGCTCGCCGCCGTCGATCAGGATGCTGTCCGGCCGGGCGTCCACGCCGCTGGGAACGGTGGATTGGTACTTTGCGCCAGCGATGCCTGCCACGTCGTTTTCGACCGTCTGCGACGTGGAGGACATGCCCGCGTCGATCGTGACCGACTGGGTCCCGGAACCGGTCAGATCGTGGATCTCGATCGTGTCAGCGCCGTCGCGGGCGTCCAGGGACAGGTTTTCGATGCCGGCTGCGGTGAGGGAAAAGTCGGACCTGTCCGACCGGTCCGACAGGTCCGACAGGTCTGACAGGTCTGACGCGTCCGACGCCCCTCCCACCCGAATCCCAATCTGGCCGGCCGCCGTCGCCGCCACGGCGATCGTCTCGTCAGCGCCGGTCGTGGTCACCGAAAATGTGTCGCTGCCGGCGCCGCCGTCGATGACGCTGTCCCGGTCGTGCCACGCCTGCTGGTCGTTGTCATCCCAGGTGTACTTGTACGCCGGGTCCCAGTCCGACCAATAGATTGAATCGTCGCCCGCGTCTCCGCGGACGGTGTCCACGCCGGTCCCGCCGGTTAGCGAATCGTTCCCGTCGCCGCCGGACAGCTGGTCATTCCCCGCGTCGCCGCACAGGCGGTCGTCGCCGGCCTCGCCGAACAACTGGTCGTCACCGTCGCTGGCGATGAGTGTATCCTCGCCGGCGCCCGAGTGAATCACGTCGTTGCCGGCGCCACCCAGGAGCACGTCGCCGTGGGATACGGTGATCCGGCCGTTGGCGTCGCGTTGACTGGTCTCGTCGCCCCCGTAGATCGCGTCATTGCCGTCGTTGCCGTAGACATTGTCGTCGCCGCCGTCCCCGTGCAGTTCGTCGTCGCCCTCGCGTCCGTCGAGCGCATCGTTGCCGTCGCCGCCGGAGAGCAGGTCGTGGACGGGCCCGCCCAGCAGCGTGTCGTCGCCCGCGTCGCCGTACAGGGTCGCGGGCACGCTGGCCTTGACTTCGAGATGATCGTTGCCGTCGCCGCCGTGGAATTCGAGCGGCACATCGATCCCCGAACCGGCCGTAATGGAATCGTTGCCCGCTCCGCCATCGGCCACGATCTTCGTCACGCCCGTGAAATCCTGCGTACTGCCACGGAAGGACACTCGCGTCACCGGGCCGCTGTCGCCGGTCACCTTGTCAACGGAAAACGTCTCGTCGCCGTCCGCCGCGTCCTTACCGCCGCGGGCGCTGGCGTGCGGGCCCATGTTCAGCGTCAGCACGCCGCCGGCGTCCTGCGATCCCAGTTTCGGCGGCTCGCTCACGCACGAGAAGCTGAAATCGGCGACCACCGCATTGAAGAAGTCGATGTGCTTCTCGAACAACGTCACTTTGCCGAGCATTCCCAAGTTGACGCCGGCCCAGATGTAGGCCTGGAGGAAAGCCGCGATCTGGCCGCCGATGTCGACCAGGCAGTACAGGCAGCCGTTGGACAGCAACTTACGCTCCTCGTCGAAACGGACCTTCCCGTCGTGGTAGGTGCTGCTGTCCGGGTCGGGCTCGGACAGGTCCACGTTGACCGTCGCGTTGACGCCGCCCCGGGCCCCGGCCTCGACCAGCCCGCCGATGCCCACGCCGGCCTTGACCGCCAAACTGGTCTTGGCCCAGGCTTCCGGGTTGTCCACGCCGTTGACCACGTGATCGTCCAGGTAGAAGCCGTTGAATACCAACAGCGGATCACCCAGGTCCGGACCGCCTGCGGCGTGCAGATCGACTGTCTTGATGTACTGGTTCAGGCCGTGCGTGTCGAAGCCGAATTGCAGGTCGTAGCCGATGTCCAACTGGCCCTCGAAACCGGCAAACAGCGGCCCCCACAGCTGGAACGTCTGGGCATAGTCGACCTGGATCCGGGCGCTGGGCAAGTGATAACGGAACAGGTCCACGTCCTTGCCCAGCAGGATATTGAAGGCGGTCGCCGGACTGGTCAGGATCGGGAACTCGATCTTGCCCGGCGTCTTGGTGACGTTCGCCTGCAGGAAGCTCTTGGAGCCTTGATCCGGACTGGCGTCATGGATTTCCGGGTCGCCGTGCTGGCTGTCAAACGTGCCGGGGTCCAGTTGCTGCGAGCCGCCCTTCTGGGACAAATCGCCGCCCACGGTGAACGTGCCAAAGTGGATCTTGCCCGACGAGTCCGCCGGGATCTGATTGACGATCTCGACGATGTTGATCACCGCGTCGACCACCGTCTCGACGGCCGCGGCGCGAGGATCGTGGGAGAGGTCCGCCAGCTGCTGGGCCAGGCTCAGCAGCGAGATCTGATCGCCACGGAGCTGGGACACCACCGGGATCGGCTTCTTCAAGGCTTCGATCAGCGGCCGCAGGGGCTCGGTCACGTCCTTGATCTTCGTCAGGATCGGCCCCAGGAAGTTCTGCATGACGGAGCCCAATTCCAAGGTCACATCCGCGAACACGACCGTCGGCGATTGCAGGAAACTGGCTTGGCCGCCGCCGCCCGTGGTGGCCCCGAACAAGAGCTGGCTGTAGTGGATGTCCGTCTCGAACTTCAGGTAATCGTCGCCGGCCGTCACCACGCCGTGCAGATCGGCATCCACCTTGGCGCTGATCGAAGCCACGAGGATGTCGCCGAGGTTCCCGCTCATTTCCGCCAGGCTCAGCCGGTCGTCAGCCGCCTTGGTGCCCGGGTCGCGGATGTCCACCGTGAACGTGCCGATGATCCCGCTGGCCGTCTCGCCCGGAATGT
>CAIYOB010001485.1 GCA_903927685.1 uncultured Planctomycetaceae bacterium | reverse complement strand
CGAGATTGAGCCCTGGGTTCAGTACCGGCCATGCGCCGGCAGATCGATCAGCGGAGGCGGCACGGCGCCGGTGACCGGCACGGCCGGGGGCGTGGATTGCCACTGGATGACCGTGGGCTGCATCGTCTCCGGGTCCTGGGGGCGGGTGAGAGAGCTGTGGATCAGCGGCTCGGCGGCGTTCGGCGCGGCGTGAGCCGGGGCTTCCTCGGCACGGGCTTGGCCGGTGGCGACGAACTGGGCGGGAGTCGAATCTCGGGCCGCATCCCGCTGGCGAGCGTACCAGCTGCCCGCGCCGGACTCACGCGTCAAGACGGCGTTGACCACCGGGACGTCCCCGGGCGCCGGGGCGGTGGCCGCGGCGACTGGCTCGCTGCCGCCGGCCAGTTGATTCGGTTGTGCCTGCTGGGCGATCAGCGGCGCTTGCGGACTCAGCGGCTGGCTGCCCTGCCGGACCCAATCCAGCCAGGTGACTTGCAGTTCTGACAGGCTTTGATAACCGTAGTGTTGTTTCGTGGCCGCCGTCCAATTGTTCCACTGCATGCCGTCGCCGACGTATTGGATGAACTTCTGCCTGCCCCCCTGGGCGATCAGGAATCGCGCCAGGGAATAGCCCTGCGAGTACAGCGGCAGGATGTCATCGGGGTACTCCTGCATCGCGAACATGTTGTTGAATGCGATCCCGCGGCCGGTGGTCAGGAAGTTGATCAGCAGATGTTGCTGCTTGGCTTTTTCACTGTGGTGCTCGACGGTCGTACAGGCCCCTTCGTCGGCCCAGCGCGGCAGGGGCCGGCCAAAGTGGCTGGCGAAGACCATGTGCGTCACCTCGTGCGGCAGGACGCTGTCCAGCAGTCGTTCGTACGAGCCCTGGATGGTCATCTGCCAGCCGAAGGGCCGGCCTTGCTCGAAATAGAAGCTCGTCGCACCGCCCGCCCCGAGGCGCGGTCCGACGTGGACCGTGATCGGGCAGATATCCTGCCACGGCGGCAACTCGCGTCCCAGCCACTCCAGCGCCAAGTCGCGGCGATAGACTTCGCCCGCTTCGCCAAGGGCTCGGGCAACTTCCGGCGTGGGGGCGGTGACGATGAAATTCTGGGTGCGATGACTGGCACCCAGAGACAACAGCGATGCCGCGATCAGCGCAGCAGAGAAAAAGCGAGCTTCCATGCTCTCGGGCCACTCCCTTGTTGTATCCGTGGGTCTGACGGAGGCATCCTACCTCCGTTTCGACAGGGCTCGACTCCCGGGCTTAAGGCAAATCGTGAGCCAAATCGTTTTCGCGTTGCGCTCCGCGGTGCGGGACGGTCTCAAACTGAACGGTCAACGACACTTGCGAGAGCTATTGCGAGGCCGGAGCTGCGAGGCGTTCCACAGGCGGCCGGGGCGAGTCTTGCAAGATTTACACAAGGTAATCCAATTTGTGCACTCAAGGCCAGAGCGGTTTTGCGATTTCCCGTGCTAGCAGCGGGGACTTCTGACCTGAAGCGTGAGCCAGAGTCTGCGGGACGTCCTCGCTGACGCTTCGGAGTGCGAGGGTACCGCTCGCCCGCCGTCATTTTGTGTGACTTGACTCGCCCATGCCGCTTCCCTCCAATGCTGGTAATCACTCTTCTTTTGCTGGAGACATTGATGCTTCGACGACTCCGACGGGACTTGACGCGCTGGCGTTCGGCCGAGCGCCGCCGCGGGTCCCAACGGCGGCCGGGTCAGCGCCGCCTCGTTTTGGAGAGCCTGGAGAGGCGAACCCTGCTGGCCGGCCAGCTGGCCAGCCTGGCGTCGACCGGGGAAATCCACGGCGGCTTGTGGGCCGATCACGATGGTGACGGACTGCGCGATCCAGGCGAGCCCGTGTTGAGCGGGGTGGGCGTCTACCTGGATTCCAACCGAAACGGGGTGCGGGACACCAACGAGCCGGCGACGGCATCGGACCAGAATGGCCAGTATGCTTTCACCGGACTCGCGGCCGGCAGTTACGTGGTTGGTCAAGTCGTGCCTGCTGGCTGGCGACAGACGTATCCGGCGGGGGCCGCCGCGAGTGCGGCCGCGGCCGGCGGTGGTCCGGCGGGACCGCTGGAACTGACCCTGACCGCTTCGCCGGCGCCGGCCTACGCAGCGGGCGAGGCCGTGCCGGACGGGGGTGCCGGCGTGCTGACGAACACGTCGACGGCGCTGATCGGCGTCAAGCAGTTCCAGGCCGATCCGCGGTTTGCCGGGATCGACGGCAGCGGTTGG
>CAIYOB010001484.1 GCA_903927685.1 uncultured Planctomycetaceae bacterium | reverse complement strand
GGACTCTATTTCGTGATCGATGCTTCAACCCCTTCCGAAACCTGGCCGCAAGGTAACGCCGATGAATACTGCCTCCGAGATCGACATCCGGGCTATCGTGGACTCGCTGGGTGCCGGAGTCTATGTCTGCGACCTGGAACGGCGAATCAGGTACTGGAGCAAATCGGCCGAACGGATCACGGGGTGGACGGTCGAGGACGTGCTCGGACGGCAGTGCTTCGACAATATCCTTTGCCATATCGACAAAGACGGCCACCTGTTGTGCGGGCAGGAGCATTGCCCCTTGCATCGCTCGATGGTCACCGAGACGGGCAGCAGCGGTTCCCTGCTGGTGTTTGCCCAGAGCAAGGACGGCCGGCGGATTCCCATGCAGGTGAGCGTGGCACCGCTCCGCAACGCAGCCGGGGACGTGATCGGCGGCGTGGAGATATTCCAGGACGCCTCGGCGATGGTCCAGGATATGGAACGGGCGAGGACGATCCAGCAGCTGGCTCTGCAACACGACTTGCCGGAAGATCCGCGGATCACGTTCACCACCCATTATGTGCCGCACGCCATTGTGGGCGGCGACTACTACGCGATCGAAAGGTTGGACGACGACTGCTATGGCCTCATGCTGGCCGACGTGATGGGGCATGGAATTGCGGCGGCCCTGTACACGATGCACCTCAGCTCGCTCTGGAATCGCCATCGCAGCCTGATCCGCGAGCCCGCGAAATTTGCGGCCAGGCTGAACAACGAACTGGCCAAGGTGGTCAAGTCGGACGAGTCCTTTGCCACCGCGGTCTGCGGCCTGATTGACCTGCAGCAGCGCGTCTTCCGGTTTGCCGGTGCCGGCGGTCCGCAGGTCCTGCGGATGCGTGTCGACGCGGCGTCCGAGTGCTTCGAGACGGCGGGCCTGCCGCTGGCGATCATGGAAGACGCCGAGTACGAAGAAGCCCGGATCGAGCTTCGGACAGGCGATCGGCTGTTGCTGTTCAGCGACGGAGCGGTGGAGATCAGCAACGCCGCAGGCGAAATGCTCGGACTCGACGGCCTGATCGGGATGCTGAAAAAACAGGGCTATCCAGCCTCCCGCATCCAGATGGCTGCCCTGGAAGAGGATCTCCTGAAGTACTCCAATTGCATTCGGCTGGACGATGACCTGACCTTGATCGAGATCCAGCTGTTATTCCAGGCTTGACTCGAGTTTCCGCTCAGTGCTTGGCGCCCATGCCCTTGGTCAGCGCCATGAAGGCCGATTCCAGGCTGACGTCCTCTTCGCGGAACATGGTCAGCTTGTGGCCGTGCTTGATCAGCCAGGTGGGCAATTCGCTGTAGTCCTCGGCTTCCTTCTTCAGGGTGACGACCAGGCGGCGATCGGCCAAGTTTACGCGTTCCACCTGGGCGTGCTGCTCCAGCAACCGAGCCGCGGCCTCCGGGTTGTTCTTCACCGCGATGTGCAGGACGATCCGTTGCCGGACCTGTTTCATGACATCCGCCACCGAGGCGTTCACGCCCAGCACGCCGCGGTCGATGATGCCGATCTTGTTGCAGATGTCGGCCAACTCGGGCAGGATGTGGCTGGAGACGATGATCGTCTTGCCCATCTGCCCCAGGCGGCGGAGCAGGTTCCGCATCTCGATGCGGGCCCGCGGGTCCAGGCCGCTCAACGGCTCGTCCAACAGCAGCACCTGCGGGTCGTGCAGCAGCGTGCGCGCCAAGCCCAACCGCTGGGTCTGGCCGCGGGACAGCGTGTTGGCGTAGGCGTCGCGTTTGAAATCCAGGTCGACGACTTCCAGCATCTCGTTGCACAACTGGCGGCGCCGCGGGCCGGTGATGCGATACGCCGCAGCGAAGAACTCCAAATACTCGATCACCCGCATGTCGTCGTAGACGCCGAAGAAATCGGGCATGTACCCGACCAGGCGGCGGATCTCCTTGGGCTTGGTGTAGATCGAGTTGCCGCAGACGTAGGCTTCACCCCACGTCGGATTGAGCAGCGTGGCGATGATCCGCATCGTGGTCGTCTTGCCCGCGCCGTTGGGCCCGATGAAACCGAACAGATCGCCCTCGTCCAGCTTCAACTCGATCGAGCGGATCGCAAACAGCTCGCCGTACTTCTTCGTCAAATCGTGCGTCTCAATCACGGAACAGCGGTCCTTTCCGATCGGTCCACGGGGAATACCACCCGGTAGAAAGCCCACTGCCGGACGCGGTCCGCGGGCCAGTCGGCAGCCGGGGCTCTCAGCCGACTGCCCGGCGTCGCGCTGCGGCCCACCAGGATCGCGCAACCCGTCCGCAGGTGCTCGCTCAGGTCCAGGCTGGGTTGATATCGGTGGCTCAAGCCGGTGTACGCGGCCCCGCCCGCCGCGCGATAGAACATCATCATCTCGAGAATCCGGGGAACATCCGCACTGGCCTGGTCCCAGGGCGTGCCGACGTCCTTGGAATCCACCACGCGCCGCCGGGACAAGTGCCATTCCAGGTGCCGCGGCGAGACCCCGTCAAACGCGACGGCTTCCCCCGGCCCGAGCGTCCCGGTCACGGGGTACATCCAGTTCTCGTACAGCACCATGCAGTCGGTCAGTTCGCAATCCAGCGGGTTGGTCAACTGGCCGGTCAAGGAACCGTGGGCACTGGCGGTCAGCCGCTGGCCGCCGGCAAGTTCGCCCACCACCCACCAGGCGCCGAACAGGCTCTTCGTCCCTGACACCTCGATAGGCAGATCCGCGATATCGGCCGTCGGCTCCGAATCGGACGGGCCGGCTTCCATCCGGGGAGGGCCGCGCTCGTCTCGGCAACCCGTCAGATATGGCTCCGCGAACAGGATGGTCCCGACCGTGCGCCGGTCCAGTCCGCCCAGTCCGCCGCCGGGCAGTCCCTGCCAGGACAGCAGGCGTCCAAAATGATGGGTGTCGCGCATCGTCACCGGCACATTGGCCAGCCAATTCAGCGTGTACCGATCCGTGACGGGGCTGTAGATGTGCGTCCAGGCCGAGCCGCGCACCAGACCGCTCGCCAGATCGACGTCGACCAGATCGACCTGATTCACGTGCACCTGGCGGTCCGCCACCCGCTGCATCAGGCCGTAGGCCAACAGGCAGAAGGCGACCGCGACCAGGGAGAAACTGAGCCAGGTCCAGGTCTGGCGACGGAACCGCTTGAGCAGAAAATAGTCCGCCGGGCCGATCAACGCGATGTACAACGCCAGCAAGCCCGCGACCCAGGAAAACTGAATTCGCGTGACTCCGGGGTACTGCTCCAACGCCGAACGCAACTGACCCACCAGATCTTCGTATCCCAAGTGCACGCCCTGCCCCTGACGCGTTTCGGATTCGGCACGGGATTGCCAACCGGGCCCGGCGATCTGCAGGACACGAGCCATCAGCGTCGGCCGACCTTGCCAGCCGTCGAACGGCGGCAGTTCGGGGTCGAAGGCCAGGAACGTGATCTGCCCCAGCCCGTAGGGGAAACGCACGATGGTCGGCAAGCGGCCGGTCGGGCCGCCCGTCTCGGAACTCTCGATCAAGCCGCGCACGTGGCTCAGGGCCGTGATCGGGATCCCGAATCGCCGCGCCCGTTGCCCCCCCACGCTGTCCAAGCGTTCGTTGGACCCGGCGTAGGACTCCAGACCCGACGTCACGCGCAACGTCTGAACCTCGACACCCGCATCCGAGCCCGGCCGCGCGGGCGAGAAACGCTCCAAACGACTGCCGGGCGCCAAAACTTCCGCGCCGCGGCGACCGGCGCACAGGACCAGGCGTCCACCGAGCTGCAGCCAGCGGTCGAGCGCCTCGAACTGCGGCTCGGTCAGTTGCTCCAGGACACCGGCCTGCCCCGTTGTCGCGACCACGATGTCCGCTGCCTCGTAGCCGAACCAATCCGCGGGCAGTGTCCGCGAATCCGTTACGGCCGCAACCGCAACGCCTTGGGAACGATCCCGGCGCGCCTTGCGGGCGGCGTCTTCCAAACCGATTGCCGGGGCCAGACTGACGATCAACTCCCGAGTCGACGGCTCGGCGGGGCCCAATTCTCCGGCCGAGAAGGTCCGCGCGGCCAAGACGCCTTGCGGGCCAACGAGGCGCACGACCAGTCCGCTGCCCACGCGGCCGGCCTTGACGTACTGCAGAACAACCGTCCGGGCGCCCGCGTTCAAACTCAGCGGACTTTCGTCCGCCCGAACCAGGATCGCCTCCACGCCGTCACTGTCCTGCGCCGCCAACTGCAATCGCACGTCGACGCGAGGCCCTGAATTGGATAGCGTGACCCTGACCGGAGCCCAATGCCCCGCCTTGTAGACACCGCCGAAGCCGATCTGAACGGACTCGATCGCGAGGCTGGCTTCCGACGGCGCCCGAACTGCCGCGTCCGCCTGCCCGGATTGGCTCGCCGCCCCCCGGCGAGCAGCATCGCCCGCGTCCGCCGCCAGTGCCGTAATCGCGGCAGCGGCGAAATCGAGGCTGATCAAGCCGAGGAGAAACAACCCTAAAGTCTTGCGAAACAAGGACATCCGTTAGTCCATTAGCGGCGAGCCAAGGTGGGAGTACAGCGGGCACTCCCCACACCAAATTACCGCACGCACGATGAGTTTACGTCGAAAACGGCCTCGAGCCAAGCCTACGGCTTTTCGGTCAGGGAACAGGTGCACACGAAATGGCCGCAGCCGGGGCAGCCGGAACCGTACTTTCGATGCACGGCGGCGCTCAAGTCCACCCCGACAACGTTCGCCATCGTGGTCAGCCACGCGATCACGTCGGCAAATTCTTCCATTTTGTCATCATGTGAACCGTCCCGCAGGGCGGCCGCCAACTCGCCGACCTCTTCCATGAACCACATGAAGGTCCCGTCGACGCCACGCGCCAAGTCCTTCTCCAGGTACATGTTACGAATCAGCAGCTGAAAATCCGAGAAGCTGACCTGCGGGTTGTCAGCGGTCTGGTGGGGATTCGTTTTCTCTTGTGTCACAGCCTGAGTCTCTCCCGGTCTCACCCGTCTGGCCTGCCTGCAGCTTGATGTCGGCCAACCAGGCCTGCCATTCAACTCGCTGCGGCGCCAGACGGACGGCCGTTTCCAATTCTTCGATCGCTCGGGGTTGTTTCTTCAAGCGGCCCAACGCCTGGCCCAGCAAGGCGTGGGCTTCGGCATCGGTTACGTCGATGTGTAGACACTCGGTGGCCCAGCGGGCAGCGTCTTCAAAGTCGCCGGCCTCGAT
>CAIYOB010001483.1 GCA_903927685.1 uncultured Planctomycetaceae bacterium | reverse complement strand
TATACGGCAATTCAGACCGATATCGAGGAGAAGCAGATCAACAATCTGCTGCAGGGCCTGGCGGACGCTCGCCGGACCGCCGACTATCCCGAGGGCGCTCGCTTTGTGTGGAACGTCGAAGTCCTCTGGGCCGCCGACCTGTTCCTGAATCGGCTTTCGCCCCAACAGCAGGGCGAGTTCTGCGACGCCGTGAAACGCGGCCAGCTCGCCCTCAACGGGATGTACCTGAATGAATTGACCGGACTCTGTCGCCCGGAAGAACTGGTGCGGCTGTTCCGCTATGCGACTCAGTTGGGCGAGCGGACCGGCGTGCCCGTCGATTCGGCGATGATCAGCGACGTGCCCGGCTACACCTGGGGCACGGTCACGGCGATGGCCCAGGCCGGGATCCGGTACTTTTCCGTCGCGCCGAACTACTTTGACCGCATCGGTGACATCCTGGTCCAATGGGAGAACAAGCCCTTCTGGTGGATCGGTCCCGACGGGCAGAGCAAGGTGCTGGTCTGGATCCCGTTCTGGGGCTACGCCATGTCGCATCGCTACGGCCGGATGTCGGACCAGTTGGTCGAGGACTTCAGCGACGGCCTGGCCAAACGCGACTATCCCTATGACATCGCCTGCGTCCGCTGGGCGGGGCACGGCGATAACGCGGTGCCCGATCCGATCATCTGCGAGTTCGTCAAGGAGTGGAACGCGACGCACGAATCGCCGCGGTTTGTGATCTCGTCCACCAGCGACGCGTTTCGCGCCTTTGAGAAACGGTACGGCGACCAGTTGCCGCAGGTCCGCGGAGACTGGACGCCCTATTGGGAAGACGGTGCCGGCTCGTCCGCGGCCGAGACGGCGATGAACCGGGCCAGTTCCGAGCGGCTGGCCCAGGCCGAGACGCTGTGGGCCCTGCTGGACCCGCACAGCTATCCGGCGAAGCGGTTCGAGGACGCCTGGAACAACGTGCTGCTGTATTCCGAGCATACCTGGGGGGCGTACTGCAGCATCTCGCAACCGGCGATTCCGTTTACCTCCGACCAGTGGAACATCAAGCAGTCCTACGCGACCGTCGCCAACCTGCAATCCCGCCAGCTGCTGAACGATGCGGCCCAGCGGGGCGCCGGGTTCCAGCCGCTCCCGGCGCCGTCGGGCGGGCAGGCCGAGCGGATCGCGCAAGTGGACATCTACAACACCACGTCATGGCCGCGGACCGAGGTGGTCCTGCTGCCGCATGAAGTGTCCGAAGTCGGCAACTTTGTGAGCGACGACCAGGGCCGGCCCGTGCCCGCTCAACGGCTGGTCAGCCGCGAGTTGGCCGTGTTGGTGCAAGACTTGCCGCCGCTGGCCGGTCGCCGCTACACGATCCGCAGCGCCGGCCAACCCGCGCCCGGAGCCGCGGCCACGGTCAGCGGCACGACGCTCAGCAACGACCGGCTCCGTGTCCGGCTGGACGAACAGACCGGCGGCATTGTCGAACTGCGGGCCGAGGGGTTGGATGCCAATCTGGTCGATACGGCCAGCGGCCATGCGGTGAACGACTACCTGTACCTGGTCGGCGACGACTTGGCCGCGCTGCAGCGGAACGGTCCGGTCAAGATCAGCGTCCGCGATCACGGCCCGCTGGTCGCGTCCCTGGGGGTTGAAGCGGATGCGCCGGGCTGCCACCAGCTGGTCCGGGAGGTTCGCCTGGTCGCCGGCGCGGACCACGTTCAGCTGTTGAACACCGTCGACAAGCGGCGGCTGGCGGCGCCCAATTACTATTCCAACGAAGGCAAGGAGAGCGTCAACTTTGCGTTCCCGTTCCAGGTGCCCGGCGGCGAATTGCGGCTGGACGTGCCGCTGGGCGTGATTCGTCCCGAGCACGACCAGTTGCCCAGCGCCTGCAAGAACTGGCTCAGCGTCGGCCGCTGGGCGGACGTGGCCAATCGCGACTACGGCGTCACCTGGGTCACGCTGGACGCGCCGCTGGTGCAGGTCGGCGGGATCACGGCCACGCTGTTGAACTCGCAGACCAACCCGGACGTGTGGCGCAAGCGGATCGAGCCGACGCAGAAACTGTACTGCTGGGCGATGAACAACCACTGGGGCACCAATTATCGCGCCTACCAGGAGGGACCGGTCGTCTTCCGCTTCGTCCTGCGGCCGCACCGGGGCACCACGGCGGCCGAAGCGTCCCGCTTTGCCACGGGCTTCAGCCAGCCCCTGGTCGCCGTCCCTGGCCGCGGCGCCGCGCCGCGCACGACGCCGCTGCTACAGGTCGAGCCCGCCGACGTGCTGGTCAACGGCCTGAAGCCCAGCGACGACGGCCAGGCGACGATCGTCCGGCTGTTCAACGCCAGCGACCAGCCGGCGACCGTCAAGCTGCAGTGGCCCGCGCCGGCTCCGCAGCAGGTTTGGCTGAGCGACACCAGCGAACGGCCGCTCCGGGAATTGGCCGGCGAGTTGCCGCTCCCCGCGTGGGGCCTGGTGGCCCTGCGAGCCAAGTGGCCTGAATAGCGGTTCCCCACGGTCGTGCTCGTGCCGCGAATCGTGCCCGGAGTCTGGCAAGGCACCGTTTGTTTTCTCGCCTGGGCGGGAGTCCCCGGACACCCGCGGGCGGCCGTACGCAACTCCGCGACGCGCTGCTCCAAGAATCCGCACGGCTAGGCAGGTTCGAGTACTTGCCCTTGGCGAAGACGAGGACTGACCCCCGTTCCCGGCCGCGTTTTGGGATCGTAGACTGGAGGCTGGCATCGATGGTCTGGCTTGCTTCGCGAGACGCGGACATCGAACAGGCCCTGACGTTTCGGGGATACGTGCGACCATGGGTGCACTGACGGAGTATCTGCAGGACGGTTTCGCGGAGTTTTGCCCGCCGGATTGGACGTGTCGGCGCGAGGTGCAGGTGCTCGACAGCCCGCTGGCGGAGCTGTTCGGCTATGCGCCCAAGGCGGACGTTTGCCTCGAGCGTAATGACGGTCAGCGCCGACTGTGGATCGAGTTCGAGGTCAGCCGCGCCGATCCCGTCGCCAATCAGGCCAAATTCGCGACGGCCCACCTGTTTCAACCGCAGCGCCCGACGGAGACGTTCGTATCGATGGTCAGTTGGCCGTGTTCGATCGCAACACGCAGCTCTTTGCTCCCGCGAAGTTCTGCGCGTACCACCCCATTTCGCGTAGCCAGGCGAGTGCTCTGCCCATTTCCTCCCCGAGCATGACGATGGACGTGTACGCCAGTCTGGACGAGGGCGATCCGAGGTTCGACGGGAACCGTGCGTGGCACCATCTGCGCGACCAACTGGGGATGACGCTCCAACCGTTGCTTGGCAATCCGGAACTGACGAGGCTGTTCGAGGTCTGGCGCGAGGGCGTCGGCGAGGCGGTCCAGGTGGACAGCCGAGGCGCCCAAGTGCTTTGTCCGCCAAAGTGGATTGACTAGCGGCCAAGCGTCCGCGCAGAAATAACTTGCGCAATTTTGTGTAGGACGGATTG
>CAIYOB010001482.1 GCA_903927685.1 uncultured Planctomycetaceae bacterium | reverse complement strand
TCGAGTTCGGCCAGCGATTGGAGATCCATGTTGACGTTCCCGCCGACAACCAGGCGGCGACGATCACCGTGAGTGCCGACGGCCAAGTGGTTCTGCCTGTGGCCGGCGAGATTCCCACCGAGATCCTGTGACCGATTCCACTTTACCAGATTGGAGACCGAAAATGCCCGAAACAAACAACCCCCAGTTGACGCGAATCCTGAGCGACGACGCATGGTATCGCGTTCACGACCTGCAGTTATTCGGCATCGACCCCGCCCGGGTCGAATCCGCCCGGCAGTCCAGGATTTTGACGGCCGTGGAGACGGGAAATCCCCGCGGCCAACAGCGCCCCGAGAACATGATGTACAGCGGCAGCGCCATCAACCAGTGGTTGCGGGCCGGCGCTCCCGTCGTCAAGCAGGCCCGATAGCAAGACCGCCTCGCCGAGCCGTCGGCGTCTCGGAGCGCCGCGGCCGGCGAGCGGGTTTTCGATCACCCTTTCAACCAGAGGAATTTTGACAATGCCCAAGAGAGAATTTTCGAGTACCACCGTTCTGGAACATCCGGCTCCCGTCGCAAGACCGCCTCGTCCCGAGCCCCGCCCCGTGGCCCCGAGTCGCCCGGCGATTCCGCCCGTGGTGGACATGATCGCCGTGAGTGCGCAGGCGGACGAGATTTTTAGTCGCCCGCGCGACACTTGGAGCACAACCGATTTGCAGACCGCCCGGCTGGCCGCATCGGTTCATCCGTGGCCGAGGCACGTTGAAAGCAAAACGCTGGATGACAAGCTGAGCCGCCTTTCCATCTTGGGGCTGCAACGTGGCCGGTTGCAAGAGCAGAGCGGAAGTGCCGCCGACCGCCTCGCCGCTGAGCAGGCCAAGCAGGAAGCCGCCGACCGCCTCGCTGTGGATGGTGAGAAGATCCGCCAGCAACAGGCAGAGTTGCAGGCCCGGCTGGATGCGATCACGGTGGAAGCCCGGCAGGCCGCGGCTGTTGTCGAATCGCAGCATCGGGCCGTGGTCGAGTTGCAGAGCGATCGCTTTCAACCGCAACATCGGCTGGACCAAATCGCCGCGGCCGAACGCGACTACGGAGACCGATTCCGACGACCGATTGACCGCTGCCGCGCCGAGATTGTCGCGTTGCAGGCCCTACTGACCCTTGACCCCGCCAGCCCGCGAGACCGCCGCCAGATCAATCTGGTTTGCCAGGCATCGCACGATGCCGCCGGGCGTTTCATCTCCGCCCCCTGGGAGTCGCATCTTGCCGAAGCCCGGCGGCGCATCGCGGAGTTGACTGCCGAAGTCGAGGCGTTGGAGAGCGACCCGGAAGGCCCGGCGCTGCTGGCCCGAATCGCGGAGGTGAGAAGCTTCTACGTTCCCTGAAAAGGGTTGGGCTCCGTCCGTGTGGTCTGCGGCGCGGTCGCTTCCATGACGCGTCGTGAGGCGATCCAAGAGAGCGCGGACGGGGCACGGCGGGGGCGGCTGGTGGTCGAGGCTTGACACCGGCTCCCCCGCCTTCGATTCACAAGTTTCTGTTTTCACGTTTCCATTTTGAGGAGTTTCGACGATGGCAGTTGCAATCAGTGTCCCCCTCGCCGCGAATGACGAGAACCTTGAGTTCCCTTTCATGGACACGGAGGTCAGCACAAGCGACTTTAGCACCGCGTCCAAGCAGACCTTGAACCGCGTCTACAACCAGATGCTTGCTGACGGCGCGACGTTGGCCAGCGGGGCGCCCGTGGACAGGACCGAGCGCATCTTCGAGAAGTTGCTCGAACTGACCGCCGCGGCAGAGTAAACCGGCCGGACGTTCCAGCCGTTTCGCGGCCGCGCCTGCCTGGGGGCGGCCGCGAGTTTTCGATTCTGACGCACGCAGCGGAAGTCGAGTTGACCCGTCCGCGCAATTCCTGGGGCATCCTGGCGCATCTTTTTTGACGTTGGAGGGGGTCCACCATGCTTGTGCTGACCAGATCCGAGGGCCAGTCAATCGACATCGGCACCGGCATCAAGATCACCATCACCCGTGTCTGCGGCGGCCGGGTTCGCGTCGGCATCCAGGCCCCCGCCGACGTTCGCGTCAT
>CAIYOB010001481.1 GCA_903927685.1 uncultured Planctomycetaceae bacterium | reverse complement strand
CCCGCGCCGAATTGGAGCAATTACTAGCCGCCCAGCCGGGCCAATGGCAGCTCGACCAACTGGGCGTCCTGCCTCAGCGGATCCGAGCGGCACAGCTGCCCAAGCTGCCCGTCGGCCAGTTGTTGACGCGGTAGCTTCCGCCGCCGGGTTTCCGCCCGCCGGTTTCCGCCCGCCGGGACTCGACGGGACGCCCCCGCTCGAAGACAATGAGTCCGAGAACTGCTGGCCGCTAACGGGAGAATCCCATGCCGTTGGGAATCAAGCCGATCGTGGATTTCGCTTTCAAGAAGGTCTTCGGGAGCCCCGAAAATGTCGCGGTCCTGATTGGCCTACTGAACGCCATCCTCCGGCTCGCCAGTCCCATCGTCGGGGTCGAGATCCTCAATCCGTTCAGCTATCAGGACTTCGCCAGCGACAAATTGATCGTACTGGACATTCGAGCCCGTGACTCGAGGGGGCATTGGTTCAACGTCGAGATGCAGGTAACCATCTTCGGCGGTCTGTTGCAGCGGCTCGTCTACTACGCTTGCAGCTTGTATGTGGATCAATTGACTCGCGGCCGGGGCTACTCCGGTTTGCGCCCTGCCCTGTCAATCTGCCTATTGTGCCAGAACTTGTTTCCTGACGTTCCCACGCCCCATCACCGGTTTCAACTGGTCGATCGCGAGCACGGCCGGGAATTGGCGGGCACGTTGGAGATACACACGGTTGAGTTATTAAAGTATGATGTGGATGAGGAATCCGTTGTCCGTGCGACAGAGATCGAGAAGTGGGTGTTCTTCCTCCTGCATGCACACGAATACAGCCCGGAACAGTTGCGGGCACTGCTTCCGGGAATGGACTTCCAGCAGGCCATCAGCACAATCACGACCATCGCGTCCAAGACGGAGGACCGAATAATGTATGATCAGAGGGAAAAGGCCCAACGAGACTATCTCTCGGCCATCGAGGGCGCCCGCGACGAAGGCGTCAAGGCTGGGATCGAACAGGGCATCGAACAGGGCATCGAGCAGGGCATCGAGCAGGGCATCGAGCAGGGCATCGAGCGAGGTTCGCTGACGGGCAGAATCCAGCTCCTTCAGCAATTGCTCAACCAAGAGCCGGCTCCCACGGCGAGCCTGCGGGAACGTTCCGTGGAAGAACTCAGTGCCATGCATGGCGATCTGCAGCAGCAACTGCGTTCCCGCGGCAACTGAGCCGACGGGAATGCCCTCTCCGACGAGCGACTGGTCCGGTTGTCAGTCAGGCAGACGCGGGACTGCCGCACTTGCCCCCGACAACGGCACGTCGCAGCCGTCCCTCACTTTCCGTCCCCTTGGGAGGCCACAGTGTCGCGCACTTGTCGTGTCTTCGCTCTGTTGCTCGCCTGTGGATCATCGCCGGCTTCGGCCCGCGACTGGCCCACGTATCGCGGCGACTCGGCTCGCAGCGGCTATACAGAAGAAACGCTCCCCGGCAAGCTCGCACTGAAATGGAGCTACCACCCGCAGCATCGGCCCGCGCCGGCCTGGCCACGCGACGAACGGATCGAATTCGACCGCGCGTACCATGTGGTCGTCGGCCGGGGCGGCGTGTACTTCGGCAGTTCGGTCACGGGCCAAGTGGTCGCGTTGGACGCCGCCAGCGGTGCGGAACGCTGGTCGTTCTTTACGGACGCGCCCGTGCGGTTCGCTCCGGCCCTCTGGCGGGATCGCGTCTTCGCCGTCAGCGATGACGGTAATCTGTATTGCTTGAACGCCGCAGACGGCTCGGTGGTCGGCAAATGGCGCGGCGGTCCGGGCGCTGCGAGGGTGCTGGGCAATGGGGCCATGATCTCCAAGTGGCCGGCTCGCGGCGGGCTCGTCATCCGCGATGACATCCTGTACTGGGCCGCGGGGATCTGGCAATCGGAAGGCGTGTTCCTGATCGCCATGAACCCGGCCACCGGCGAAGTGCTGTGGACGAATTCCTCCGCGGCCCAGATCGAGATGCCGCAACCGCACGGGGGAGCCAACGCCCGGAGCGGCGTGACGGCCCAGGGCTACCTGGTGGCGACCGCCGACCAGTTGCTAGTGCCGACAGGCCGGGCCGTACCCGCCGCCTTGGCCCGGGCCGACGGCGCGTTTCAGTACTACCGATTACAGGAGAACGGCCAGCGAGGCGGAACGAGCCTCATGGCGGACGGGCCATTCTTCTACAACGGCGGGTTCGCCTTCGAGGCCGCCACCGGCGTGCTCAGCTCGACGCCGGTCGCGGGTGTGGTCTGCCGCTTTGCCGACGGCGTCATCCACGGCGACAAGGACCAACTGCGGGGCTTGCAGGTGATCCGCCGCGAGGCGCCCGATCGCACCGGCAAGCCCGTCATGCGGCTCGATCATCAACAGCTGTGGGAGCTTCCCGGGGTCCCCGCGGGCACGGCCCTGATCGCCGCCGGCTCGACGATCGTGTCCGCCGGAGGGTCGCGGGTCGCCACCGTCGACGCCGCGACGCGCGGGATCCTGTGGACCACGGAAGTGGACGACACGGCGTACGGACTGGCGGTCGCCGACGGCTGCCTGTACGTCAGTACGGCCAGCGGGGCGATCCACTGTTTTGCGGCCGAGCCGGTCGGCGAGCCGGTGGTTCATCACTCACAACCGGCGGGGGAAACGGCCGATCCGGCGCTCGCCGCGGCGGCGGATGAGATCGTGCGGCGAAGCGGGATCCGCGCGGGCTACTGCGTCGACTTGGGCTGCGGCAACGGCGACCTGGCCCTGGCCTTGGCTCGCCGCACGGAGCTGCGCATCGTGGCGATCGATGCCGACCCGGAGCAGGTCTCGGTGGCCCGTCGGCGACTGGACCAAGCGGGCCTGTACGGCGCCCGCGTGACGGTCCACGTGGGCGATCCCCGGGACACCAAGTATCCCAGGCAATTTGCCAACCTGGTCGTGTCGGCCCGTTCGCTGGCCGAGGGCTCGGCGGCCGTGGATGCTGTCGAGGCGGGCCGATTGCAGCGACCCTATGGCGGCGTCGTGTGTGTGGGCAAGCCGGGCGAGCTGCAGGTCTCGGTGCGGGGGCCGCTGGAAAACGCCGGCCAGTGGACGCACCTGTACGCCGACGCCGCCAACACGTTGTGCTCGACCGACGAGATTCGAGGCCCCTTGTCCGTGCTCTGGTTCCGCGACATCGACCTGGACGTGCCGCAACGCCACGGCCGAGGCCCGGCGCCGCTGTTCCACAAGGGCCGATTGTTCCACGAAGGACTGGATGCCCTGCAGGCGGTCGATGCCTACAACGGGACTCCGCTGTGGCGATTCGAGAAGCCCGGCGTTTTGCACGCCTACAACGCCGATCATCTGGCGGGCACGGCGGTCACCGGCGGCAACATCTGTGTGGCGGAGGACTCTGTCTTCCTGCGATCCGAAAATCGCTGCCAGCGGCTGGACGCCGCAACGGGCCAAATCCTGGCCACGTATACCGCCCCCGCCGCACAAGACGGCCCAGCGGCGGACTGGGGCTACTTGGCCTGCGACAACGGCGTGCTGTACGGCTCGCTGGCCAATCGACAGCACATCGTCCGCCACGGGTATCTGCGGGCCGATGCGGAGATGCAGGAGCAGTTCTCGGAATCATCGGCCCTGTTCGCGCTGGATGTCGGAACCGGCAAGTTGTTGTGGCGGTACGAGGCCCGGGCATCGATCCGGCACAACGCGATCGCCATTGGCGGCGAGCGGGTGTTCTTGATCGATCGGCCGCTGGCCGAAGGCGATTTGCTGGCTCGCGCGGTGGCCAAGGGCGTCAAGCCGCCGCCGACGGCTCCACACGCGCCGGGAACGCTGGTGGCCCTGGACGCCAAGACGGGCCAGCAACTGTGGCAAGCGGAGGACGAAGTGCTCGGCACGATGCTGATCTACAGCCGGCCCCACGATCTGCTGCTGATGTGCTATCAAGCCACCCGGTTCAAGCTGCCGTCCGAAGTCGGCGGCCGGATGGCTGTCTACCGCGCCAGTTCGGGACAGCGGCTGTGGGCCAACGAGGCGAAATACGAAACCCGGCCGTTGCTGCAAGCGGGCACGATCATCGCCTATCCGTCGGCGGTGGACTTGCTGACCGGCGAGTCGCGGCCGCTGGAGTTCGTCAAATCCTACGGCTGCGGCCAACTGTCCGGCTCAAAGAACCTGCTCCTGTTCCGTTCGGCCACGCTGGGCTATTACGATTTCACGCGGCAGGCCGGCACGGAGAACTATGGCGGCGTGCGGCCCGGCTGCTGGGTCAACGCCCTGCCCGTGGGCGGCCTGGTCCTACTGCCGGACGCCACGGCCGGCTGCAAATGCAGCTACCAGAACCGCACCTGGATGGCGTTGGAGGGCCGAGAATACGACTAATCCTGTGACGGCATCACCCAGGGTTTCAGGTACTGGCTGTCGATTGGATCGTTTCCTCGGGACGCCCACCAGTCGGCCCAAGCCTGCTTGTCCTGCTTGAAGTCTTGCCCCGTCTTCCGCGACAAAGCTGCGCGTGCCCATTGCCGGGTGTTCTGGTTGCCGTGATCAACCAGGCTGACGAGCAGTGGTACCGCCTCGTCGGATTCCTGGCGGGCCAAGGCGGCCACCGCCATCCACTTCGGACGGCAATCGTAGTCGCGATCCAGGCGGTGATAGCCGGCGACCTTGATCAGGCCGGGCACCAGTCGCTTGTCCTTGAACGCGCTCGCCTCGGCCAGTCCCGCGCAGAGGTGGCGTCCATACTCGCCCTCTTCCAATAACGCCGTCAAATGCTGGATCCTCTGTTCGCGCGCGGCGGCGGACAGACTGGCACAGGCGTCTTCGTTGAGCCACATGCCGGACGAACCGAACGTCCTGGCCGTCCAGAGGATGTATTCCTTGATCTCGGGGTGCGCCTTGGCGTAGGACGTTTCTACCTCCGCCTCCGCCTTCTGCATGTCGAACGGTGCCGGCGACGTCGCCGCCCGGGCCGATTCCCCCGCCTTGCTCAGACTGCAGACTACGCAGAGCAACAGCGGCACGCTGGCAGCAAGGCATACTCTTGTTCCGTTCATTTGGCTTTGTCCTTTTCGTCGAGTATTCGAGCCACACGGACGGCGCGAGTGACCCAACCATCCGTCCACACGCGATCGCCGCCTCGCGCGGAGCCCGTTGGCATCGATCTTCTGGCCTCCGTCGCACGCTGGATTGTGTACCGCCCAGCCAGCGTTCCTTACGCGTACTTGGCGGACGAATGGGCTATCGGCTGTACCGAACTTTTCAACCGCCGTCCAAAACACGCGCAGTTCGCGGACGGGGGACTCCGTCGGCGGCTCCGGGCCAAGCGTTCGGCGAGCGTGATCCAACCGGCCAGTTCTCCGTAATTGACCTGAACCCTGTCCGGGAAAAGTACTTACCCGATCCTCATTCTTCACCTTCCTGTTCCCTACCCTGTCCGGAAACGTTCACGCTTTGCGATTGGCTAGCAGAGGGTTAACCAGATAAGCAATGACACGTAAAAGGACGACTTCGATGTGCGATACGCTGCGTCAGGTGCGACTCGAACAGATCAGGCTGCAGGCTAATGTCGCCGCGGGCCTCCTAATTCTAGCGACGAGTACGCTGTGTGGCCTGCGGATGGCGGGCTTTTCCGCAGACGGCTTGCGGTTGGCAGCCGTTGTGCTGGGGGCCCTCTTCACGGCGGGGGTTTTCGCGATGAGCCCGCGAGACTGACGGCCCACGCCCTGCGGCACCCCGGTAAGGATGTCGTCGGGAGTCATGGATACAGCCGGTACACGCCCAGGTTTTCGAACCAGCGTAAGCGTCAACTCTGACCGTCACGAAGGGGCTAACGGCTGTTCGGCTCGGAGGCACGGTGGCGGGACGAGGGTTACGGTGGGCAGGGGAGGTGGCGTTGCCAGACACGTCATGCTGCTGACGGAGCCGCTCGATTCTGTCCTTAGACTCGCCCAGTTGTCGAAGAATCTCGCCTGCCTGCGCCCACACCGGTTCTCGTGCTTGGTCTGACCTCGCGTCGAAGATATCGGAAACTTTTTCGCTCAGCCTGTCCAACTTGGCACCGGCATCAGCTGATCGCCCTTTTGCCCCTTCGTCCCGCTCGTCCGGTTCTGCGGCATCCGGAGGCACGACAGCCAGGGGCGAATGGGCGAGGCGGCGAGGCAAGCAGATCGAACGACGAAATGAACCGGCGTAGCAAGCCGTGGACGGACGTGGCGGTGCTGAGGGCGTGTAGGCGACTTGGAATCTAGCCGCCTTTGGACTTGTCGATCAGGCAACGCATCGCGTCGGCAGCTGAATGGCGTCAGTCCACTGGCTGCCTCTTGAAGATGGTTGCATTCTCGCCGGACCCAAATTTCCAGGTGTCCTTGTCAATCAGTTCGATCTTGCTCTTGCCCGGCTGGACGGTGATTCCGCCGCCCGGTGTGGAAATCGGCGATCTGGCTGAGCAGGACGCCTGACACCTGCCGTTTAGCCCGACTTGGAAAATCCCGCCAATTACGGCTTGCCCCATCTTGCAAATCGCTTTTGCACCCCGCAGACTAATGGCCGTCATTTCGTCGCGTTTCGCAAGTCTAACCTTGGGGGATTCGGGCCATGCTGAGCGCTGCTTTGGTGTTAACCGCATCGTTGGCTCTCGGACAGACGGACGCCGAGAAGGCATTCAAGGCGTACACGGACTTCGCGGTCGGGGGCGTTTGGACAACGACTGACGGCGATCGCCAAGTCACCGTCAAGTACCGCAAGGTGGCCAACGGCAAGTTTGTCGAACTGACTCAGAAGGGCGGACTGGTGCCTTTCGTCTGTATGATCGGAGTCGATCCCGAGACGAAGAAGTGCACCTGGTGGTTCTTCCACGAGGATGGGAGCACTGGCAAAGACGTGATGACGCAGGAGTCGGACGCCGTTTTTGTGGTTGATGGCAAGAGCACCGGAGAGAAGGGCGAAATCCGGTACAAGGGCAGGATTACGCAGGTGGACGAGGAAACCGTCACTGAGGAAGTAGTCGAGTTCGTCTGCTACGGCGAGAAACAACCCGTTCAGACGCTTACGTGGAAACGTAAACGCTAACCCGTCGAAGCGTTTGGCGATTGGACATTTTATCGTGTCTTTCTTCTCGGAGTCTGGAGGATCTTCCATGTTGAGCAGCGTATTGTTATTGGCAGCGGCGGCGATCGGGCAGGCGGACGCGGCAGCAGCGTCGGGAGCAGATCTTCTCAAGGAGTACGGCCAAGCGATGGTGGGGCGTTGGCATGGTGAAGTGACTTTCAGAGGAGACGCGGCTTCCGCCGAAGGAAAGGCGGAAAAGGTTTCTGCGCGAGCGGTAATCCGGTGGATTGTGAACGAAAAGGCACTTGAAGGGGAATCCCAGATCGGCGACATGAAAACCAAGTGGATCCTCGGCTGGGATCCGGTATCCGGGAAGCTGCGGAGCATGGGCGCTGATTCCTCCGGGGCGATGACGGAATCCACCTTGACGAAGGAGGATGGCGCATGGGTCTGGACGTTGACCAACCTGCTCACCGATGGGACTAAGCGGTCCAATACAGACATCATGATCATAAGAGACGAGGGTAAGACGCACGTTCACGAAGGGACGTCCATTGGGGCCAAATTGGGCAACTACCGAGGCGTTTGGAAGCGAATTGAACAAAACGAAAAATGAGCCTCGCGAGTTGAGCCTTGCCTGATATTTGCGGAATCTAATCAAGGAGCGTCGATCATGTTAAGCACAGCGTTGTTGTTGGCGGCGTCGATGGTCGGGCAGGGCGGCGAGAAAGCGAAGCCGGGACCCGACTACCAACAGTTGAAGGCGATGGAGTGGATGATTGGCGACTGGGAGGCGGAGTATGTCGTCGCGTCGCCGGGATTGGGCTTGGACGGCTTCACGCCTGGTGCAAAGGTCCACTCCTTCAACTCCTACTATTGGATGCAAAACAAGAACTACATCGGCTTCAGATTCCGCGACGAGATCGACGGCAAAGTTGTCCACTCGGGGTTTGAGATGATCGGCGTAGACCCTCAGTCAAAGAAGACGATCCACTGGTTGTTCAGCGTACTCGGCGGTTGGGGACCGGGGGAATGGAGCGTGGACGGTAAGACATGGAAACTGAGATGGACCGGGACAACGTCGGATGGGACGAAGTATGAGGGGGTTTCATTCATGGCCCCGGTCGATGCCAACACGCACACGTGGGAGATGAAGGACTGTAAGAAGAACGGCGAGCCGACTCCCGATACGCCCATCGTAACGTATCATCGGGTGGGCAAGACGGCCGTTGCTAAGAGCGAATCCGGTGACCACTACTTGGCATTTTGGCAGAGCTATTTCCTAGGCGAATGGGCCGTGCGCGTTGTGGAGGGAGAGAACAGTGGGCGAATTGCGACGGGGAATGAAGGGACTTGGTCGTGTCAGCTCGCACCGACGAAGACTTGCATGCTATTCTCGCTTGCGATAGACGGAAGCGCGGATTCCAACGCGATCGCTGGCTTCGATCACATCGCCAACGCCTGGAAAGAAGTCGCCTTTCTGGCGAACGGCGACCAGCTAATCCACTTCTACCGTGCTAAGCCAGCCGACCTGCTCGGTGATCCCGCCGGAAAGGTAATCAAAGGGAAGGCCGAGTACATCTCCGCCGACGGGAAAATCGAAAACTCCGAGATCACGATAACTTTTGTGGATCGGGATGACTGTGAATACGTCGCCTCTCGACTTGTCGGGGATCAGAAACTTCCGTTCCTCAAAGTGCAGTTCAAGCGGAAGAAGTGATGCTCAGAAAGGGACTTGCTGAGTTGACGGCTGGATCGGATCTGCCGATCCCGCCATGTACTCGATCCCCAACCTCCCAACCTCCTGCACGCCCTCAACACCGCCACGTCCGTCCAATGCTTGCCCCGCCGAGTCCGTTCGCCGCGCATGTTCAGGATGTCCGCAATCTGCTGGTAGCTGAACGCCGGCCTCAGGGCCGCGAAAAACTCGCGGAGGTCAACGTAAGCTTCGTCGGCCTGCTGCTTGGCTGCGGCGGCCGACGCCCGGTTGCCCTTTTGGCGGCCCTTGTCTGTCAGATTCCGGCATTCCGGTCTGGCGGCTCCGAGCCTGACGCCCCGGCGCTTGGCGGCTTCCAGGGCGGCTTTGGTCCGCTCGCTGATCCGCCGAGCTTCGTCCTCGGCTCACGGCCAGGAGTTGGATCGTCAACCGATTGGCGTGCGGGTTGACGGCCAGGGTTGCGGCGGGCTCAATGGTGTAGCTGCTCGCGCGAAGGTTGATCGTCACCTTTGGCGTCGCCGAGCACCTGCACATCCTCCACCGTGTCCTGACGCCACGGACAGATGAAGGCCTGCGCGTGTTTCTCGCCGGTCCTCTTTCAGAGGTAGAGTACCGCCACGGGCTTGCCGTCCAACACCGAGATGAGCAACCGCAGGTCGCCCCGCACGGCGTCGATCCGCTTCGCATTGGCGTCAGGGTTGGCGCCGAGTTGCAGGTCCACGGCGTCGCCGGTTTTGAAGCGCGTCTGCCAGTACTGTGAGTTCCTGCTCAAGCCGGGACGGTGTTCGCCCGGAAGAACTCGGCCACCGCGGACTTTGCCGTTTCGCCGCGTGCGACAGAGAGCACCAGCTCGGCATACGCGTCGGTGTCGGCGGTCAGCCGCACGTCGTTCAGTGCGAGGAAGACGTAGGCGGCCACGGCACCGACGCGCTTGTTCCCGTCAAGAAATGGATGGTTCTGCACGACATGGAACAAGTAGGCCGCCGCCATCTCGCACAAGTCGCCGTGGAGAAACTGACCGCCGAAGGTGGCGGCAGGCAACGCGATCGCCGATTGCAGCAGGCCCCAGTCGCGCACGCCTTCCGAGCCACCGTAGCGTGCGACCTGGTCCCGATGGATGGCGACGATTTCGCCGAGGGTGAGGAAGGTCGGCTCCACCGCGTCACTCCGCAAGACGTTCGAGCGCCTTGCCATACTGCTGGTTGCAGGCGGTCAAGGCATCCTGGAACCGCTTGCCCCGTGGCCTGTCGTGCACCGGCACCACGACTAGCGCTCGGCCATCCGTCGAGATTTCCAGCGTCGTCCCTTCGTCGATCCCCAGCAGTTCCAGGATGGCGCGGTCGATCACCAGGGCCAGACTGTTGCCGTGCTTGCTCAGTTTCTTCGTCAACATGGCCTTTCCTCCGCTGGACGAGCACTTGATTCCTGTTGCAACATTGTATTACCTTCCGTAGACCAAGGCAAGACGCGCGGATAGGGTGCACCTGAGCGACGATGCTCCAGCCCGCCCGGATACGGCCGTCCGCGCCGGTGGGTATCAGCGTTCCTTGGGCGGGGAATCCAGGATGGCCGTCACGATGGCGTCCGCCAGGGCTTTCATACCCTTGTCACCGGGGTGCCCAGCGACGCCGGCGTGCTTTATGGACCGTTCGGAACGAGCCGCATTGGCAGCGTCTTGGCCGAGCGGCCCGGCGTTGACGAGAATCCCGCCGGTCTCCTGGCAGGCTTCGCCGAGCATCTGATCTTTGGCGGCGTCGGCCCAGAAGCAACTCCGCACGACCACCAGCGGGTGACGTTTCGCCAGGGCACATCGCAGAATGCTCAGCACGCCGGCTTTGAACTGGGCCTTGGCTTCGTCCGAATCCAGCGCGGGGACGTTCTCGCCGATGGCCAGAACTACCAAGTCCGGGTCGAAGGCGAAGAGGTCCTGCAGGTGTCCGTCCACGTCGTAAGTCGCGTAGTTGCGTTCGAAATCGGCGATGTTTCTGACCATGATCTGTGGCGTTGCCCCCGCGTGCGTGGCGATGGCCCTGGTGACGAGATGCACATAGTCCTTGTCTTCAGAACTGGCGGCCATGCCCCAGTTCCCGGTCCAGCCGATGTCCGCTTTCGGACCGTGCAGGGTGATGCTGTTGCCCAGGAACAGGATCCTGCGAATCGCCGTGGGCTTGACCTCCGGCTGGGCCGTGACCGGGAACATCGAGATCCGGAACTTGGTGCACCCGTAAGGAACGAGCGTGACTCGCTCCCGAGCGGTCCGCGGGGCCGCCGGCACCAGCGGCAGGCGCGGGGCGGCGGGCTCCGGATTCCACGCGACTTCGACGGCATTGGCCTGCAGCCGGAGCGGGCACGCCAGCGGCCAATCCCAATCGGGCGGCAAGGCTCCGCGTTCGACCGACAAGCCGGGATCTTGCACGTCCAGCGCGAATCGCCACCGGGCGGCCGGATCGGGCGTGTTGGCGTCCGTGGTCTCGGGGATCGGCAAGGCAAACAGCAGGGGGCCGTAGGAAACCGTGGCGTAGGGCACGCCGCGCGTGCTTTGCTCGTCCGGGATCGTCACGCGGCTGGCCCGGTGCGCGCCGTCGTAAGGCGCCCCCGTCGCCGCGTCGCGCCCGGTGTGCAAGCTCGGGGACATGGGAAACGTCAGTTGGACCGTGTCGCCCGGCTTCCACGTCCGCCGGGCACGAACGAATCCTTGGGGATTGCATTCAACGGCCACGGCGGAGCCGTTCACGCTCAGGCGGGGAGCCTGGCACCAGCCGGGGATGTGAAAGTCGAGCGGAAAATCCGCCTCGCGCTCGGGCTGGACGGAGATGTCGATCGTCTCGTTGAACGGATAGTCCGTCCGGCAGGTCAGCACGACCGGCACGCGGTCCGCCACCAAGGCCGTGACCTTGCAGGGGCCGTAACAGCAGGCGGCCAGGCCGTTGTCGTACGTGGCCATCCACATGTGCGTGACATACCACGGCACGATCCGGTTCAGCGCCGCCGTGCAGCACAGCGGACTGTGTTTCGTCTGATAGCTGCCGCCGCCCGCCCGCGGGCCGTGCGGAAAATCCGGCGACAAGTTGGCGAAGCGGTTGGGGCTCTGGAAATAGACATGGGACTTGAAATCGCGGGACACGGTCGCCGGGCCGGCATTGAAGAACGCCCGCTCCGCCCGGTCCGCCAGCCGGCCTTCGCCGGTCACCGCCAGCAAGCTGAGCTGGCTCCACACATAGCCCGCCACATCGCAGGTCTCGCTGCCGCGGAACGCGCCCGTCGGACCGTACCACTCGTCGGAGACCGGCACGCCGTGCGGCTGCATGGCGACGCGGTCGAGCAGGTCGTGCCAGCCGACGGCGGCCTG
>CAIYOB010001480.1 GCA_903927685.1 uncultured Planctomycetaceae bacterium | reverse complement strand
GGGCGGCGAAGAAGTCTCGCAGGTCCACGTATGCGGCGTCGGCCTGCTGCTTGACCACGGCGGCCGATGCCTTGTTGCCCTTGCGCCGGCCCTTGTCCGTCAGGTTGCGGCATTCCGGCCGGGCAGCTCCGAGCTTGACGCCACGCCGCTTGGCGGCTTTCAGGGCGGCTTTGGTCCGCTCGCTGATCCGCCGGGCTTCGTCTTCGGCGACCGCGGCCAGGATGTGGATGGTCAGGCGGTTGGCGTGCGGGTTGTCGCAGGCCACGAAGTCCACGCCGGATTCCATCAGCGCCGAGGTGAACGCCACGTTGCGGGCCAGTCGGTCCAGCTTGGCGACAACCAGCGTGGCCCGCGAGCGTTTGGCTTGAGCGATGGCCTTGGCCAGTTCTGGACGGTCGGCACGTTTGCCCGTCTCTACCTCGGTGTACTCGGCCAGCACGCGGACGCCGTTGGAACCCGCAAAGCTGGCCACGGCCGCCTTCTGGCCTTCCAAGCCGAGCCCGGAAAGCTCTTGCTTCCGGGTCGAAACGCGATAGTAGCTGATCAGGTCATTCATCGTCGTTCTCCGCACAATTCCAGGGTGGGAATGAACTGGGGTGGCTTGTAGGCTTCGGGCAGTGCGGCCCGGCTGCGTGTGATACAGGCGACGATCGGCACACCGGGATTCTCTTCGGGCCAGGGTGTCCAGCCGTCGGTGCAAACGAGGATCATTTGGGGCCGGGGACGGGCCTGCAACACTTCGGCGATGATCGCGGCCATGTCCGTGCCCCCGCCGCCGGTCAGTTCGATGCGCCGGGGGTCGGACAAGCACAGCTGCTTGGTCTGCCCCTTGGCGTCGCCGGTGACGACCTTGATGCCGTCGCGGATGCGAAAGCTGTTCAGCACCTTGCGGATCATGCCGAGGCACAAGCCGAGATCCTCTTCCGACATGGAGCCGGACGTGTCCACGATCACCGTGATTCTGGGCAGCGGGGCCACGTTGCTCGGTATGGCCATGTTCGGGTTGCCGTTGCGTCGGCTTGGGCGGCGGTAGCTCCGATCGCCGATGCCCACGGTCATGTCGCAGTAGCGGCGGATCAGGCTCAGCAGCTTGGCGGCAGGATCGAGCGGCGGGTCCAGGATGGTTTCCGCCCAACGGCGATGTCCGCCAGCGCGCTTGCCGCAATCCTTCAAAGCGTTCTTGGCACTGACGCGGACCAGCTGTTCCTGATCGGCTTCGTCCAGGCCGGGATTGT
The DNA here is from genome assembly GCA_903927685.1 of uncultured Planctomycetaceae bacterium. The sequence goes on along the minus strand of CAIYOB010001480.1, from coordinate 1,768 downwards.
CGTCGTCGGGCGGGCCGAGTTCCCAGGGCCGGGGGCGACCGTCCGAGCAAGATCCGCCCTGTCCCGGCTGGGGCTCGCCGGTCCAGTTGCCAGCCTCGTCCACCAGCGGCTCGGCCTGTCCGTCGCCAGCGCCGGCGTCGCCATCGCCACCTTGGCTGTTTTCCACGCTTGTCACGTCGCTGGCAGACGCGTCAGGAGCGTTCGCTGGGCTATCTGAGCCATCCGGGCCTTCGTCGCGTCCTTGGGCCTCAGAATCGTCGCCAGCCCCGTCTACCGGCTGGGCGTCGGGTTCGTCCTCCCCGCCAATCGATTCCACTGGATCAGGGCTTCCACCAGTTGGCCCTGCTGTTCCCTCAGCGTCTTGATCGTCCGTTCCTTCAGGGTCAGCTCCGCTTCCAGCATCGCCATCTGCTCCCGCAGACTCTGCGCCGTCCTCGGGCGTTTCACCGTCTTCGCTCGGTTCATCGTCGTCGTCCTCCTGGTCGTTCTGGGGTTCGTTGTCGTTGGGCTTGGTCAACTCGCGGAAGTACTCCTCGGCGCTCAGGCCAGCCGGCAGGCCGAACTGCTCCGGGTAGATCAGGCCGTCCGGCAGCGGGATGCCTTCCGACCGCAGGCCGGCGTTGATGCTGGCATCCGTGGCGTGGTTCCATGTGTCCCAGCGGGCCACGTTGTCGGCGACCATCTGCTCGCCACGCTTGTGGTGGCGTTTCAGCAGGTGGTCCAGTTCGTGGAGAATCAGCCCAGCAGCTTGCTCGGTGCCCATCTGCTGGAGGGCGGCTTCGTCGAAGTACAGCCGCCAATGGCTGTCCACCGCCAGCGTGCCCAGGCCGGGACGCGGGACCGGGACCATCGACAGGATCGCGTGGCTGGCGAACGGCCAGTGGCGGCAGGCCCGAAGTCGGGCTTGGGCGAGGATTGTGGACATGGCTCAGTCCTCCCCGATTTCGGCGATGACACGGCGGGCGGCGTCCTGGATGCTCAGGCCAGCGGCGAGGCAGCGCATGGCGGCACCGAGAGCCCGATACCAGGTGTCATCGTCCAGGGCGAACAGGGGCGAGACCTGGCGGATCTCGGTGAAGACGGCACGCAGCGGCGGTTCGCCGACGGAATTGGGTACTGGCTTGTGGTTCAAAGCGACCATTGGGTTGCTCCTTCAAGAGGTGGAAGTTGCGGTACTGCACAAACACCCCGGTTTCCGTGAAAAAACCGGAAAAACGGCCCAGGGCATTGCCATTGCCTATGCCTATGGCAATGGCGTTGACGAGAGCTAGGCGTTGTCGAACAAGGGCATTCCGCCGTACAGACAGAGCTGGTTGCGAGGAACGCCCAACTCGCTCGCGATTCGGCCGAGAACCTCCGTTGGGTCGAACGCCTTGACGGGCGTGAAGAACGCAACGGGCGTGGGACAGGAGCCAGTCACCTCGACTTCCCTGTAGTCGCCCCAATCGTCGTCCCATTGCTCCACCGTCTCGGTGGCAGGCTCGCGTCGCATGCAAACGTACAGATCCATGTCAGTCCTCCCGTGGTCAAGTGCGAAACCGATCCCACCAGCGGCTACTTGCTTTCCAGCCGCCGCACAACTTCCTTGGCGCCACGCTTGTAGACGGTGACGCAGATCAGCGTGCCTTCCCCGTCGTAGACCGCCCAGAACCGCCGTCCGTACTTCTCGATCTTCATTGCAGGTCTCCCGTGCTTGAGTAACGAAACTCGCCAGAGCCGCGCCGACCTTCCAGACGGCGCGGGTGCTGGGGAGTCGCGTCAGGGCTTG
>CAIYOB010001479.1 GCA_903927685.1 uncultured Planctomycetaceae bacterium | reverse complement strand
GCGAGCTTCGAGCGCTGGGCCAAGTCGGTACTCGCTGGCGACCAGGACGCCGAGCCGTTGGTTCCGTCGCGATACCTGGACGCGTCGGTTCGCGTGGTCGAGTCCCCGGCGCCAGAGCCGCGAGACGATCCGCCACCGGCGCCGCGAGACGATCCCGACCCGGGAACGCTGCCGGTCGAGTTGCTCCGCTGTCCGGGGTTCATTTCCGAAACGATGGACTACACGCTCGCCACCGCCCCATACCCGAACCAAGCGTTGGCGTTCTGCGGCGCACTGGCCCTGCAAAGCCTACTTGCGGCCCGCAAGGTTCAAGTCGGTGGACTGCGGAGCAATGTCTACATCGTGGCGCTGGCGTTCAGCGGCGCTGGGAAGGACTCCCCACGTGCAACAAATCTGGCGATCGCCAAGCAAGCCGGGTTCTTGGGGCTGGTGCGCGGCAAGTTCGCCTCTGGGCAGGGCATCGAGGATGCGCTCGAGGTATGCCCCGCTTTGCTCTTCCAGGTCGATGAGGTAGACGGTTTGTTCCGGGCCATCAAGGATGAGAGAGACCCCGCTGCAAATTCAATCGTCGGAACGCTGTTGGAGCTTGTCGGCGCGGCACAGACCGGGCTTTGCCGGCGAGCGAAAGCCGGCGAGACGCAACCCGTGTTCATCAACCAGCCAAGTTTGACACTGTACGGCACTTGCATCCCCACCAACTATTACGAGTCGCTATGCGAGCGAGTCGCACGCAACGGACTGCTTGCCAGAATGATCGTAGTTGAGTCACCCGACCGCGGCGAATGGCAAGAGGTCAGTCCCACCCCGATCCCGCCCCGCGTGCTGGAAGCGGCGGACTACTGGAAGAAACTCACCGGCGACGGGAACCTGTGGGACCAGCACCCCACCCCGAGCGAACTTCCGTTCACCGAAGCGGCGCGTAGGCTCCGAGCGGAGAGCAACCGAAACTTGGATCGGAGATGGGACGAAGCCAAGCAGGCCGGCGACGCGGTGAGAACGACCGTCCTCGCACGGGTTGGCGCGATCGGAACTACGCTCGCCATGCTCTATGCCGTTTCCGAAAACCACGCGGATCCCAAGATCACCGAGCAGGCCGTTACCTGGGGATACGAGATCGCCACCAGGCAGGCCGATAGGATGCTACACCAATTCGGCATGCATGCGTTCAGCAACGAGTTTGAGCAGTTGCTCAAACGAATTCTTCGCAAGCTGTCCGAAGCCCCGAAAAAAACGCTGCCCCACTCCAAGTTGTTGAAGGCTTCCCGGGTGGACGCCAGGACGTTGGAGAACGTCATCAAGACGTTGATTCTGAGGCAGGAAATCGCGTTGGTTCAGGAGACGACAAAAGGCCGATCGGCAGCCGCTTACAAGCTGCTGTGAGAGGTTCGCCAGAAGTGGGGAGGGATGCAAACTTCTTTCCCCGGGAAAGAAGTGGGGACGGGAAAAAAGTTGCCAGCCAGTTAAAAGGTAGACGTTCGATGAGCGGGAACTTTGGGAAAGAAGTGGGAAAGAAGTGGGAAAGAAGTTTTGGGGCAGAAACACGGGAAAATACGTATATTTCATATATATATATATCTTCTTTCCCTAGTTCCCATGCCCCCCTGCTCGCTCCGCAGTTTTCCCCCTCTGACGGCTATTCCCGCTCGCATATACGCGCCAAGGCGGGAATCGGGGAAAGAAGTTTCCCAAAGGTGGGGATGATGCATCAACGAGTTCTTTTGTGAGGAGCAAGACCCCCATGACCAGGAACTGCAAGCACTGCCGATTCTGCGAACTGTCCGAAGCCAATTCTGGCCTGTGCCGACGGTATGCCCCGCGGCCGCGCCGCGAGCTGCAAGAGGACGGCGACATCCCGGCCGCCGAATGGCCAAGGGTGTACTCCGGCGACTGGTGCGGGGAGTTCGTTGAGTACGTGCCCGTTCCCGCCCCGCCTGTGGCCGCTGACGAGCGCGAGCAGGCCGGTGCGACTGCCGAGCCGTCCAGCCCGGCGTGGATGCGGGAGAAGGGCAGGTAGGGGGTGCCCCGGCTTCGGGTCCTTTTGGCTGACGAGCCGTGAGGTCTCGCACCCCCAGCCCGACCGCCGCGAAGAGTTTGATCCCGCAACAGGAGGTACCGAAAAAATGCTGACACCCACCGAACGAATTTTGGTCGAGACCGCGGCGTTAACGGACGCGATTCTGCTACCGCTCCGCGGCCGGTTCGAGCAGGAACGCGCCCAAGTTCGTTTCGAGCGGAGAAAACGATTCTTCGCCGCGGGAGTCGAGCTTGTGGGCGGCGGATCCGGCTCCGAGCGAATGGCGTACACCCGGCAGATAGAGACCGTGGAAGCGGCCGGACTGATCACCGTGGCGCGGGAAGGCGGAAAGCGCACTGGCGCGAAGCTGACCGTGCTGGGCGACACAATCGCCCGCAAGCTGGTTGCCCGTCCGACGGTCGCTGAAAAGTGGGAATTCTTCGAGCTGAGTTGCGACCTTGACCGCCGCGCGTTCGGGCGCGGTCTCCCGGAACACCTGTACGTCGGTTTTGAGAACTGGCCAGAGACGCCCGAGGGCGTGGCCGACCTGACCGAGTGCATCAAAGGGCTGGAGTCGGCGGCGCTCCCGTGGCTGGCGTTCGGCTGGTTTTCCTGCACGATGAGTTACATCGGGCATGGCTGGTGTTCTGTCACTCCCGAGGGGCACGCCGCAAGGGCGGCTGGTTGCCCGGCAGACGCGCCCGAGGGCATCGAGTTCAACCAGGAAGCCGGCGACGAATACGACATCCTACTGAAGCGGGCGGAAGAGGAAATGGATTCCGCCTCGCCCGAGAATCCGAGCGAATTGCAGATCCCGATTCCGGCATCGTGCGGATGGGGCTGGACAGATCCCGCATGGTTCGAGGCACCGAAATGAGCGCGACCCCGCCGAAACACCTGTGCAAGATCGGCCGTGCGAAATGGCGCGAACTGCTGCCGATTTTGGAAGCCCGCGGCGACGTGGATCAGGGCGTTCTTGATTTGTTGTCGTGCTACTGCCAGGCGTGGTCGCGCTGGCTGCAGGCGGAAGATGACCAGGACCGCATCAGGTGGCTGCGGGCCATCCGGCAGTTGGCCGGCGAATTGCGATTGACGCCCCGAAGCCGGACCGCGAAACCGAAAGACGAAAGAGACCCGTTACTGAAACTTCTACGGAGACCAGCCCAATGAAACTTACAACCGAACAATGGGCCGAGCTACGGCAGGCCGCGGAAGCCGACGACCGGCCGCAATTCGAGCGGCTGCTGCAAGCGATCATTCGCCAAGCCGTGCGCGATACGCTCGCCCGGCGTGAATCGTCCAAGCCGATCCGGGCGTGGATTCCGCAAGCGTACTGATCCGGTTCGCGAGTGCGACCGGGAACTTTCCTTCCGATTTTGGAGAATCGAAATGTCCGAAGGCTTCTATCTCACTGAACGGGAACTCGTGGCCCGTGGCTGGAGTTCTGACACGCTGCGGAAAGCGATCCGCAGCGGCAAGTTGAACGGCGTGTTTCAGGGGACGAGCTTTATCGTCCGCGAAGATCACCTGCAGGAGTGGGTGGACCTGCAGTTGCCGAAAGGCCGCCCCACCGGACGGACGGCTCCGGCAGCGGCTCCGGCGCCCACCGGCCGGACGGCTCCGGCTCCCGCGGCTGGCCGGCAGACCGCCACCGCCGAATGGCAAGAGCGCGTCAAAAACCTTGTCGCCAAGGGGACGCCCCGCGACATGGCCGTGGGCATGGTTGACAAGACCCACCCCGGGCTGCGGCAGCAAATGATTGCCGAAGCCAACCGCCGATAGTTTCCCCGCCTCGCCGAGCCGTCGGCGTCTCGGAGCGCCGCGGCCGGCGAGCGGGTTTTCGATCACCTTTTTTTGATGAGGAATGTTCAATGGGTAAGCGAGAAGTTTCGAGTACCGCAGTTGTGGAACGGCCGGCTCCCGTCGAGTCGAAACCGCAAGCCGTGGCCCCGCCCAAGCAGATCGAAGTCGATGAACTG
>CAIYOB010001478.1 GCA_903927685.1 uncultured Planctomycetaceae bacterium | reverse complement strand
TAAAGTGCAGGGTCTTGGCGTCCTGGCCGACGTCGAATTGGAAGCGGGGATCGTCGCAGGCGACGGATGTGATCTTGAACGGCTCCGCCGCGCGCACGACCAGCCGGGATTTGAGCACCTGGCCGCTGGAGGCGTTGCCCAAATACAGCAGGGCCGGACTGACCGACAAGGGGGCGACGACCTGGCCGGTGACGGACAGGGGGACGCGGTTGCCACGCGAGTCGTTGGTCTCCAGGGTCAGTTCCGTGTCGATGGTCCCCGCCGGGGCATTGGCCGCCAGGTGCACAACCAATTCATAGCCGACGCGTCCGGCATTGCGTTTGGTCTCCCGGGTCTCGAGGCTGAGAAACGGATTGGGAACGCGTCCGGCGGTGATCTGCCAGTCGCTGCGGCCGGCGTATTCGACAGCGATCACGCGCTGTGCGGACTCGCCCTCGCGAATCGTGCCGAAGTCGACGGAACTGGGCTGAAAGACGACATCGCGGCGGATGTAGCCGCGGACGTACAGCTGCGCTTCGGTGTAGTAGGGTCGGTCAAAGACGACGGTGATGGTGGCCGACCGCTGGCCGATGAACGAGCGGGTGTTGAAGACGGCGCGTATCGCCCCTTGCTCGCCCTGCTTGACGGTCGAGTGCACAACGCTAGGCGTGGTGCAGCCGCAACTGGTGCGGACCCCGCGCACATGGACGTCGCTGCCGCAATTGTTGGTGAACCAGAACAGATGCTCCGTGGCCGCTCCGCGGGCCACGGTGCCAAAGTCATGGTACGACTGGGCGAACCGCGGCGAGCTCCACTGCTGGGCCGGTGCTTCCGGTGCGACGTCCAGCAGGCACGCCAGAACGACAACCAAGAACGAGGATCGGATCATGGCAATTGCCACCGCGGGTCTTGCTTCCCGCTCCTGTAAAGACAAGCACTGATTCCACCTTACCGCGGTCGGCCGAGGGAGAACATCCGCCACGTAAACTGAGCCCCGGCTTCCCTTGACAGCATACGTCATTCCCCGCGCCGTCAACGGTGCCGCGGATTCCTTCATCGAGACTCGCCACCCGCTTCCGGTCCGCGAGTCTGTTACTTTCGCTACGACCCGCGTAACGCGACTCGAGCAAGACAGGTCGGCAGCGAACAGCCGGCCTTTCGTGCCTCGTCAAGGCACGATACGCCAGGAACAATCCCGAACCGTCCTTAGTTGCGTCTCTTGGTTGATCGTGGTCCTTTTTTCGTCGTCTTTGTTTCGGCCGCCGCTGCGGCCGTGCCCGGCGGGAACGGGATCGGCTTGACGTCCTCGGCCAGTAGTTCGGCGACCAACGGATCCTGCTGCTCGCGGCCAAACTGGGCGAGCAGTTCGCGGTGTCGGACCAGGACTTCGCGATAGGCCGGATCGGTGGCCAGATCCACGGTTTCGCCGGGATCGGCTTGCAGGTCCACCAGCGACTCGCGCTGCTGGCCGTTGCCGTACAGGCAATACTTGTAACGTTCCGTCCGGACCATCCGGCCCTCGAGCGTCGGCTTCATGCCGTCGATCACGCCGGTCTGCGTCATGCGGTTTTCCACTACGACGTGCTCGCGCCAATCGGACATTTGCCGGCCCACGGCCAGCGGCAGCAGGCTGCGGCCCGGAAGTGCCGGCGGCACTTTCATTCCCGCCGCGTCCAGCAGCGTGGGCAGGATGTCGATCCCCGTGTTGACCAGCTTGTCGCACGTCGCCGGCGGCGTCTGACCCTTCCACGAGACGATCAACGGCACCCGCGCCGATTCCTCGTAGACGACCGTCTTCTGATTGAAGGCGTGAGCCCCGGCACAGTCGCCATGGTCGGCAGTGAGAACGACCAGCGTGTTCTCCTCCAAGCCCGCGGTGCGCAAGGCGTCCAGCAGGCGTCCGATCTCCCGGTCCACCAGTTCGACCATGCGGTAGTAGCCCCAGCGGTGCTTGCGCCAATCTTCGGCCGTGAACTTGCCGACGGGGAACGGGCCATCTTCGACCTGGTACGCGCGGCGGATCAGCGTCATCCCGTCCGGTTCGTGCCGCGGCGGGGCCGCATTGAAGGGAGCGGGCGGGAGCTGGTCCAGCGGCGGCGGATCGCCGATTTCGCCGCAATTCAACTGCTGCTCGCGTCCCGCCAGGCGTCGCGCCCATTCGCAGATGTTGTGCGGATTCAGGAAGCTGGCCACCAGCAGAAACGGCTTGTCGTGGGGACGGGCGAGGAACTGGACCGCGCCGTCGGTCACCCCGGCATCGTGGCCGCCGGGGCTCTTGCCCGTGACGATCTCGAAGCCGTGCGCCGTGCGGTCCTTGGCGTTGAAGCACAGGTGCCACTTGCCGCTGTAGGCCGTCTCGTAGCCGCCTTGCTGGAAATAACGCCCCAGGCACACGAATTTCAGCGGGTCCAAGCCGCCGGGCGGTTGATCGTTGGTCATCACGCGAGTCTGGTGGGGATAGAATCCGGTGAACAGCGAATTCCGCGCCGGCATGCACAACGGGTTGGGACTGTACGCGCGCGTGAACAGCATCCCCTGGGCCGCCAGTCCGTCCATCGTCGGCGTGTGCAGGTACTGCTTGCCCATCCGGCAACTCATCACATCCGCAAACTGCTGGTCCGTCATGATGAACAGCACGTTCGGCCGGGAAGGCGGAGCGGCGGCCGCGTGGCCCGGCGGCCCGGCGAGCGTCAACGCGAGCGCGAGGCCCGCAGCCGTCAGGCTCGAAGACCGGAAGATTTCGGAAAGAAAGCGGTTCATCTCTTTGTCCTCGATGGAGAGGGAAGTTCTGGCTCCTCGGCGTTGAGTGCCTCGCGGCTTGACGCCGAACCTATTCGACCGGGGTCAAACTCAGCGCCGACACGCGGACCCCCGCCCCGGCCGTGCCGGTCGGGCCGAACGTCAGCTGTTGTGCGCCCGCTTGCGGGAACTCGACGACGCCGACGCGATAGGTGCGAAACCGTGGCAGGGCGCCGCCGAACGCCGTGCGCTGCGGCCGCTCGCCGCTGTCGATCAGCGGGAAGGTCAAATCGGTTGCACCACAGCGGACTCGCCACTCGGAATAGTCGTCCTCGACCGGGCAGGTGTACTCGACATCCAGGTAGAACGAGCCGGGGGCGACCGTGCGGAACTCCCAGGTTGCCGAGCTGTCGACGCCCTGCCAGCCGCCCAGGCACTCGGCGTGTTTCCAGTCGCCGAATTTCTCCATCCAGTTCAAGGGCTTCCGCTCGCAGCCGGCCAGTTTCGCGACACCGGACTCCAGCGTCTGACGATAGCCGTTCAGCACGAACTGGTCGCGGCCCGCGGCGGGCGGTCCGGCCAGTTCCAAGGTGACGACGGGGATCAGCGTGTCGGGGCGGTTGGCCGGCAGGGCAAGCGTGAGGTACTCTGCGGCCGGCTCGACCGCCAGCTCCGAGCCCGCCTCCAACCGGGCCGTTTGCACGGCGGTCTTGAGGCCGGGCACGACCAGGCGTCCGTCCTCCGGCCATTGGAAGATGTGCAGGTACAGCGTGTTGCCGCGGGCGGTGCATTCACCCCAGGCCAATTGTCCGAACGGCGTCGGATCGGCGCCGTGGATGGCGGCCTCGTGGGCGTGAACCCACTGGCCGACTTGGCGCAGGATGCGGGCCGACTGATCGGGAATCCGCCCCTTGCCGTCCGGGCCGACATTCAGCATGTAGGTCCCGCCGCGGCTGACCACCCGTACCAGGCGTTCGGCGATCTCGCGCGGACTCTTCCAATTGCCAATCATGATGTGCCGCATGCCGGCGTCCTTGGCCACCTGGACCCATTCGGCCGCGTTGAACTCGGTGGGATTGAACCGTCCCGCAACCTGCTCGTATTCCGCAACCGGGATCTTCGCCCGGTTCATGATCCACTCGGCGATCCCGTAGTACGTCTTGTCCTGCCAGCGTCCGCCGAGTTCCGAATACAGGCCCCAATAACGGCCAACAAGGCGATACGATGCGTCCGCATGGCATGGTTCCTTTCGGGACAACGAGGGGACAGGAGTCTGGCCAACGACGACCGCTCAAGCTGGTTATAGACCCCGGCACTGTCGGCGCCAACTCCGCAAGCGGCCGGCGCGTGGTCCAGAGTTCGACGCCGATTTGGCTGTCGCGGCGGCTGCCGAGCCGTAGGGCACTATCAACAAGACGGGCATCAACGCCATCACGGGCGTCGGGACGCCTACCTCGTATGCCAAGTATTCTGAAGCGATCGGCGATATCCTCGCCGCGTACTACCCCGGCGGACTGTCCGCGTTGGGCTGGGTGCTGAATCCGGCCAACGCCGAGGTGTTGGACAACTTGAAGGAAGGCACGACGAGTCTGCTGATCGCGGCGAGAGCGAAAACTGCAACCAAGAACCGGATCGTAGCCGCGTCCCCGCATCAGCTCCGCGCCGTTCGATTCCGCACGCCGGCGACGATCTGGTGCAAGAGGGCGGTGATCTGTTTCCGGTTCCGATCCAGGAACCAGTGATCGCCGTCGACTTCGATCAGTTCAAAGCCATCGGCGGTATACCGGGACCACTCCCGCACCTCGTCGGCGTACACCACCTCGTCCTGCCTGGCGGCCAGCGCGGTGATGGGACAGCGGAGCGGAGCCAAGGGTTGAAAGCGGTACTTCTCCAACAGCGGCCAGTCCCGGCGGAAGTTCGGCAGGATCGACTTGAGAAACTGGGGGTCATCGACATACCGCGACAGCGAAATCAGGTACTCGGGCGAGTTGTCCGCATCTAGGCTCTTCAGAATCACGGTCCGCTGCTGCCAGATGTGGACCAGGTGGGGCGCAATCGTTCCCGTCACCAGCAGGTGAGCGGGTTCTCGCTGGTGCCGATCGCGCACGCGCCGAATCACCTCGGCGGCCACGATTCCGCCAAAGCTGTGCCCCCAGATCACCGCGGGACGATCCAGCAGCGGCAACAAGCGTTCGGCGATCCGGTCCGCCAACTCCTCGACGCTCGCGGCCAGCGGCTCGTGGACGCGATTCTCCCGTCCCGGCGTCTGCACGGCCAGGATGTCGCAGTCGTCCCACGGATCGAGCAGGTATTTCGTGAACAGGGACGCCCCGACGCCCATCGAGTGGAAACAGACCAGGCGAACCGGCGCCTCGGCACGGCCGCAACCGCGGATCAGCCACGGGTTGAGGACCCGGATGCCATCCAGATCCGCCAAGGTGAATGCCTCGGCGGTCGGTTCCGGGCTCGGCACTCCGGCGGCGCCCGCCGCGAGACTGCCGCTCCACTGGGCCAGCAGGTCGGCTGCCAAGGTCGCGATGCTCGGCCCTTTGAGTAACTTGATCAGGGGCAGATTGATGTCGAGCAGCCTGACAATCCAGACCTGCAGCTCGGTAAGCATCAACGAATCCAGCCCGTGGTTTTCGATCGAGACGGAGACGTCGATCTTGTCAGGAGCGGCATCCAGCATGCGGGCGAGCACCGCGGTCAACTCGTGCTGCAACCTCGCCTGCCGCGCCTCGGGCTCCAACTCGGCCAAGGCGGCGCGGAGATTGAAACGGCTGGTCCGGTTCCCCCGACTGGACGAAGGACCGCTCATCCAATCCACGAACCGCGCGTCGCGAGCCAGGTGCGGGTACGCGGTTCGGAATCGCGACCAGTCGAAACGAGCCGCCATCCGCTGAATCGGCTGCTGCACCAAGGCGGCCTCCAATTTGGCCAGGACGTCGGCTAACGGCATCACGAGCATCCCGTGACTCTCCAACAGCGTGACGACACCCCGCTGGTCATGCTTGCTCTGAGACATGCCCGCATAGTCCCCCAACAGGCCCAAATTGACGGATGTGGCGGGCAAGCCCAACTGCCGGCGGTACAAGGCCAGCGAGTCCTGGAAGAAGTTCGCAGCGGCGTAGTTCAACTGGCCGTAGACCCCAAACATCGAGGAGATGGAGGACAGCATCAGAAAGAAATCGAGTTCCGCGCCCGCCGCCGACGTCGCCGCGTGCAGATTCCAAGCGCCTTGGGCCTTGGGAGCAAAGACCCGCTCGAACCGCCGCATGTCCATGGTCGGAAGCGAAGCATCCTCCAACACGGCAGCACCATGAATCACCCCGGCCAAGGGCAGCAGTTCGCGGGAAAGGTCGAGGACCAGCCGGTCGATCGCTGCCCGATCAGTGATGTCCGCGTGGGCCAGGAGAATCCGGACGCCGCGCGACCGCAGGGATTCCAGGGCCTCCAGGTCTTCGTCCGACTTGGGACCGCTGCGGCTGAGCAGCACCAGATTTCGCGCGCCGCGGGCAGCCATCCACTGGGCGATCTGCAATCCGAACCCGCTGGCGCCCCCGGAAATCAAGTAACTGCGGTCGGGCCGAAACTCCGCTTGCCGCGGAGGCAACGCGGCGACGGCGTCCTGCTCTGTGCTCAGGACGATCTTGCCGCGGAACGCCGACCGCGTCATCAGCTTCATGGCGTCGACCAGTCGGGACATGGGGAATTCGGTGATCTCATGCGGCACGAGTTCGCCCCGCTCGAACAGCGCAACCACCTGGGCCATAATCTCTCGATGGAGTTCCGGCTTCTGCAGGGCGAGCCGATCGACGTCGACGACGAAATAGGAGAGGTTCTCGCCCAGTCGCTCCAGGCCGAGCTTGCTGTTGCGATAGACGTCGGTTTTGCCGAGCTCGACAAACCGGCCAAACGGAGCCAGGCACTTCAGACTTTGCGTGACGGCTCGGCCCGCGAGCGAGTTGAGCACGATGTCCACGCCGCGCCCGCCGGTTGCATCCATGACCTGAGTATAGAAGTCGAGCGAGCGGGAATCGAACACGTGCGCGACGCCCTGCCGCCGCAGGAACTCGCGTTTCTCCTTGGTTCCCGCCGTCGCGAGGACTGTCGCCCCGGCCCGCTGGGCCAACTGAATCGCCGCGCCGCCGACCCCGCCGGCAGCGGAGTGGACCAAGACCGACTCGCCGCGGGCCATCCGCGCCAGGTGGCACAGCGAGTACCACGCCGTGATGTACACGACGGGTACCGCAGCGGCCTGTTGAGGCGTCAGCGTCGCAGGACGCCGCGTCACGAAGCACGCGGGCGCGGTCACTCGGCCGCCCAGTCCGTTCGCCACCCGGCCGATAACCTCGTCCCCGGGGCGAAGCTGACGGACCTGATTTCCCGTCCGCACGACATGCCCCGCGACTTCCAGCCCCAGCCGCTGTCCCGCCAGGCCGCCGGAAACGGCTTGCGCCGGCAGCAGTCCCATGGCATTCATGACGTCCTTGAAATTCAAGGCCGCGGCCTGGACCGCGATCTCCACCTCGTCGTCGCCCGGCGGACGCGGGGTGAACCTGCGAAACGCGACGTGGTCCAGCGTTCCCGAATCGCTGACTTCGGCGCGATAGAGCCCGCCGCAGGCCGCCTCCGGGACGGCTGCCGACCGCTCGGCGCTGTCCCGGTCCACGGCGACTAACTGGCGGACGAAACGCTGCGGGCCGCGAAGCGCCAGCTCCGCTTCATCTCGGTCGCGGCGGCTGTACAGCAGTTCGCGGCACAACGCGTCCAAGGCGTCCCCCGGGTCCTCCGGGCTCAAATCGATCGTCGTCAGCGGGACATTGGCCAGTTCATTGTTGATGACCCGGCGCATGCCGTGCAGAATCGCTTGCCCGAGATCCAATTGTCGGTCGCCGGCGACACCCGCTGCGCCACACGTGACCAGCACCACCCGCGGCACTGCCTGTCGCCGGTGCAGTGCCTGGGCCAGTTCCAGCAGGACAGGAATGAAGGGACAGTCGGCCAGATTCGTCCAGCCGGGGCGGCAGCCGCTCAAGCCGGGAGCCAGCACGATCAACGTCCGGCGGTCCAAGGGACTGTCCGCCAACGCTCCAGCCAACGACGCCGCGAACGCTTTTCCGGACGAGATGTCCACTTGCCGCGTGCGGATCCCCTCACGCTCCAGCCAGGCCGCCAGCGGGGCCACGGAGTCGCTGGCGTCGGCGATCAGCACGGCGTGGGTACCGTCGATGATGCGACGCTGCTGTTCGGGATCCCAGGGCGCGGGCATCCAACGATACTCGTAACAGCCGTCGTACACCGCATCGGTTGGATGCGATCCGGCTCCCGCCAGCCGCTTGGAGGTCAGGCCGATCAACTCGGCGACCCGTTCGCCGTCCGCAGTGAACATCAAGGTGTCGGAGACGAGGTACTCCTGATCATTCCGGCTGACGCTCACGTACGCCCACAGACATGGCGGAGCTGGGCGATGGAAGCGAACGCGGTCGATGCGGTAGGGCAGGAAGATCCGCTCGGGATCGCCGTGGCGGTGGACGTCGGCAAAGACGGCGTGCAGGCAGGCGTCCAGCAGGGCCGGATGGACGTGGTTGCGGCGCGACTCGTGGACCAGGTCGGCGGGCAGTTCCAGACGGACCAGGATTTCGTGCCCGCGATGCCAGAGTTGCTGGATGCAGCGGAAGCGGACGCCGTAGTCCAGCCCCGCGGCACGGATCGTGTCGTAGAACGGCTCGACGGGCAGCGAGTCGCGATCGTCGAAGCGGCGACGCAGGTCGTCGAGCGACACGCTGGGCGAGTCAAACCGGTCGTGCAGTGTATTGATCCGGCCCGACGAGTGCCTCGTCCACGGCGTGTCGGCGGCCGCGTCGGCCGGACGGCTGCAGATCCGGTAGTCGCCCTCGCCGGAGACGATCTCCAACCGCACGTCCAGTGGGTACCGGCTGTTCTCGGGGAGGATCAGGG
>CAIYOB010001477.1 GCA_903927685.1 uncultured Planctomycetaceae bacterium | reverse complement strand
CAATGGCCGCCAGATTCATGCGCGAGCTGGACAAACCGTGCTGGAAGCCGCGGCCGCGGCGGGCATCGATATTCCCGCGTTGTGCTATCATCCCGCGCTGCCGCCGGAAGGCGCCTGCCGCGTCTGCCTGGTCGAGATCGACCAGCAGCGGACACTGCAGCCGGCCTGCACGTTTCCCATCTTCGACGGCATGGTCGTCCAGACGGAGAGCGAGCGCGTCGTGGCGGCTCGCGTGTTCGCCCTGCAGATGATCTTTTCCGAGCGGACGCATTACTGCATGTTCTGTCCGGCCAGCGGCAGCGACAACAATACGGACTGCGAATTGCAGAAGCTGGCCTACCGCTACGGCATGACGTGTTGGGAGCATACCCCCGAACTATCAGAAGCAGTGGCCCGTCGACGCCAGCGGCCCGTACTTCGTCTACGATCAAGGTCGCTGCATCCTCTGTCGGCGGTGTGTCCGCGCCTGCCGGGAGATCTCGGCCAACCATACGTTAGGCGTACACGAGCGTGGGGCGCGGACGATGGTCGGCGCCGACGACGCCGTGCCGCTGGGCGAATCGACTTGCGTGTCCTGTGGCAGCTGCCTGCAAGTCTGCCCGACCGGCGCCTTGATGGATCGCCGCAGTTCCTTTCTGGGGCACGAGACCGACGGCCAGCGGACCAAGACGACCTGTTTGGGTTGTAGCGTCGGCTGCGGGATCGAGTGCCTGACGCGGGACAACCTCTTGCTGCGGATCGAAGGCGACTGGGGCGGCCACAATGGCGGCCTGCTGTGTGCCGAAGGCCGATTTAGCGCGGTGGGCGCCAAGCCGCCACGGGTCACTCAGCCGCTGGTCCGCAAGGACGGCCAGCTGGTGCCGACCAGCTGGGGTGAAGCGTACGAGATCACGGCCAAACGGCTGCGGGAGACCCGCAACGTCGCCGGACTGGTCTCGCCCCGCACGATCAACGAAGGACTGGTCGCGTTCAGCTGCTTCTTCAACGAGATCCTGAACAGCGACGAGGTGGCCCTGCTGCACGGCGAGGTGCCGCCGGAGGTCGGCGAGCCGGCGTCGATCGAGGATATCAAGGACGCCGACTGCCTGGTCGTCGTCGGGGGCGACTTGTTGAAGTACCAGAAGGTCGTCGGCTACTTGACCAAGCGGGCCTACGATCGCGGGGCCCGGTTGGTGATTGTCAACGACGTCAAGACGGACTTGGATGCCTATGCCCAACAGCGGATGAAGCTGGATGCGATCGCCCACACCGGCGCATCGCCTTTCGAGCGGCTGCGGTATACGTACCATCTGCGGCTGGACGGGATCTCCAAGGTCAAGTCGGCGGTCGAAACGGCGCTGCATCCGGTGGTGATGTACGGCCCGAACTTGAGCATTGCCGTCTACGCCGCGCTCCGCGGCTTGGCGCGCAAAGCGCGGTTCCTGCCGCTGATCGAGGGCGTCAATTCGGCCGGCGCGGCCCGACTGGGCCTGACCGCTCGCGCTGTCCAAGGCGATGCGCTGTTCGTGCTGGCCAGCGACGAATTGCCCAACGGCAAGGCGCTGCCCAAGGCCGAGTTCACCGTGATCCAGTCCGCTTACCACACGGCCTGGACCGAAGGCGCCGACGTCGTCCTGCCGGCCCGCGTGTGGACCGAGAAACAGGGGAGT
>CAIYOB010001476.1 GCA_903927685.1 uncultured Planctomycetaceae bacterium | reverse complement strand
TTGGCGCTATGGTCTTTGCTGGACCGGGAAAGCACAGACGGTAGCTAAACGTCAATAGTGCAAGTGGTTACAGAATTGTCCGTGCAGCGAGAAGGGCCGTATGGCTGCCCGGGGACTGGCTGAGGACCGGGGCGACGGGGGCGAACAGCCAGGGGCCCCCCGCCGCTGCCCAGGATTTTGCCCAGCGCCCCAGCCTCGATTCCCGCCGACGGCCGACGTTAAGGTCTTTCTTTGCCTGACCGGAGCGGTGTTTTACCGGGGATTCTTGTGCTTTTCGGGACCAGCGACGTCTTCCGACAGAAAACTGACTATATAGGGACAATTACATCCGCAATAATCGATAAATGGCGACAACTGACAACTGACAAATGACCAATGACCACTGTCGCCTTGAATCTTCCCGCCGGCCCGCGTAGCATGACCTTAAAAGCCGGGCAAAGCGGAGGAACGGTAATGGTGATCACTCTCGGGCCTGAACTGGAGACGGCGTTGAGCGACTTGGCTGTGAAGCGGGGCGTGCCACCGGAATCGCTCGCCTTGGATGTTCTGCGCGATCGGTTTCTCGCTGACTCGACTCAGCTGCAGCCGTGCGACGACTGGGAGCGAGGTCTGCTTGAAGCAGCCCAGGACTGTGGCGTTTCCCTTTCCGACTCGGCCCTGAGCAGCGACGGCCTGTACGACTGATGGCTTACTTGATCGATACCAGCATCCTTGCCCGCTTGGCGAACGCAAGCGACGTGCAGCACGGTTTGGCGGCTCGGGCTGTCGTGGAACTGCACCGGCGCGGCGAGCTGCTACACGTTACGTCGCAGGTCATGGTCGAATTCCGCAACGTGGCGACGCGTCCCGTGGCCGTCAATGGTCTGGGACTTTCGACCGCGAACGCCGAGGCGCTCGCGGCGACATTTGAGGGCCGCTTTACCGTGCTGCCCGAGACTTCGGACATTTACACGGGCTGGAAAGCCCTGGTCGGATCGCTGGGGGTGATCGGCAAGCAGGTGCATGACGCCCGTCTGCTTGCTGTCTGCCATGTGCATGCGGTGACGCATCTGCTGACGTTCAACGTCGCGCATTTCAATCGAATGGCCGGCTTTGGGCCGGGAGTCGTGGTTGTTGCCCCTGCGACGGTGACAGGGCCATGACCACTGACCGCGCATACCGAGGGCCAGATGACCGGTTATAGGAATCGGCGGGCTAGACGCTGACTTGCGGTTCTGGTTTCCCTGGAGCTGCTCCAGGTCAGCGCCTGCTGAGGGGGACCGTCACTGGTTTTCGTCCCCTGACCCCATGCCGTTCTCGCCGTGGATGACGGCCTACCAGTACGTTGCTGATCCCGTGTCGGCCGGCAGGTGTATGGTCGGGCCTGCCGGGCGACGGACCGGCAATTGCATTGTGGGGACGATCGGCCGGTGGGGTCAATCATCGCCGGCGTTGCCGTCAGAGGCGGGAGGCTGACCTGAGCAACCGCTCGGAATTCTCGCCGGCTCGGACCAAACGTGTCACGGCGACCTGGCACACTACGGTACGGAGACGCGGACTTGATGTTGGGCCTGAGGAGGGCCGGTTCGCGGGCGAATGTTTTCCAGGAGCGTGCAAATGCACCACGACAAGAAGATACCGACGGACGACGGCTGGTACTTGA
>CAIYOB010001475.1 GCA_903927685.1 uncultured Planctomycetaceae bacterium | reverse complement strand
CCGAGAACTACAGCACTGCTACCAATTGGGTGCTGCTGGACAAGCTGAAACTCTCGCCCGTTGTCGTCGGCAGCAAGTGGGCCCTGCTGGCTCCGGACGGGGCCATGCTCATCCTCACCAAGGACGGCGATACGCTGCGGGTTTCGCAGAGCACGATCAACTCGGTTACCGCCGCGGCCTCGCTGGCCGCTGGCCTGGGCATTGGCGGAGTCGCCGTCAGCGGAGCCGGCGCGGTGGCGGACAACGTCGTCCTGGCGGGAACCACGGCCTTCGTCGATAACAGTCGGATCACCGGTGCGGACGACGTTTCGGTCACCGCCACCAGCCAGGCGGAAATCACCTCGTCGGTCGTCGCCGCGTCGCTGGCCGTCGGAGCCGGCGCCGGCGGCATCGGCGTGTCGATCGGCGCCGCCATCGCTCGCAACTTGATCGGTTGCCTGCCGGACGGCGGCCAGCCGCGAGCGCCGGTGCAAGCCTACCTGAAGAACTCGCCGGTGCAACAGTCCGGGAATTTAACGCTCAGCGCCTTGGCCGAACAGACGATCAATGCCACCGTGTTTGCCGGCTCCGTGGCCATTGCGGTGGGCGGGATCGGGCTCGGCGCAGCCGGAACCGGAGTGAATGCCGAAAACAAGATCGCCCAGGACGTCGAGGCTTACATCGACGGGGATTCGCTGGTCGGCAGCCAGACCGGCGGAATCAGCTCGCAGGAAGTGTCGCTCACCGCCCGGGACCAGTCGCGGATCAAGGCCACGGCGGAAGCGGCGTCGGTGGCCGCATCGCTGGGAGGCACGACTGGGATTGCCATCGCGATCGGCGTCGACCTGGCTCGCAACACGATCGACAACGCCGTCAAAGCGAATATCCGCAACGCGTCCCACGGGCTGAGCACCACCAGCGGCGGCGACATCGTCGTGCTGGCCACGGAGAAAGCGACGATCACGGTCGACGCCTCCGCGGCCGCACTGGCGATTGGCTTGGCGGGCGGGGCCGGCGTGGGAGTTAGCGGCGCCGGGGCCGACGCCCAGAATGTGATTGTTGGCGGGGCGCAGGCCTACCTGGAAAACAGCGTCGTCACCAGCGGCGGCAAGGTCGACGTGGACGCCGTCAACGAGGCAGCGATCAAGGCCTTGATTTCCGGGTCCGCTGTCGCGGTGGGCGTCGGCCTGGCCGGCGCTGGAGTGGCCATCGGGGTGTCCGTGGCGCGGAATTTCATCGGCTACGATCCGGATCCGCAGATTGCGTATACCTATTCGACCGACGACATTCCGGAAACGGTCCAGAACGGGGATACCGTCAAGATCCTGCGCGGCGCCCGCGCCGGAGACGTCTACGAGTACATCGGCGACACGGAATTGAATCCGTCGTACTACATCGAAGTGGAAAAGAACGACACCGAAGTGGCCGCCCGCGTGGACGGGGTCTACAAGCTGTACAAGTACATCGGCGCCGACGGCTACGTCCGGCTGGACAAGGCCACCTTTACCGATACCAGCAAGTGGAAGTACGAACGGGACCTCAAGGCGTACAAGACCTACGAGCAGGAATACCGGACCGCAGAGGGACTGCCTGCGGCGACAGGCGTCGAGGTGGACAAGGG
>CAIYOB010001474.1 GCA_903927685.1 uncultured Planctomycetaceae bacterium | reverse complement strand
TCCTGATCCCCGGTAGTGTTCTTTTTGTTGGGTTTGGGGCGTTAACCGTTGGGCGAAAAGGAGTTGGGCATCTTGCCCGGCAGGGCTCCCTCGTATCGCCTGCGCCACGTATTGGCCGAGCGGTTCTGGCTGGAGCCCGATCAGATTCTGGTGGGAAACGGTTCGTGCGAGCTGCTCGGCTGCGTCACCAAGGCCTTTGGCGGTCCGGGAGACAACCTGGTCACGGCGGACAAGACCTTCGCGGTGTACGAACGGGTAGGGACGTTCTCCGGTTGGACGAAGCCTACTGTTGCATCACGTGCGCCAGGATTGGGAACGCACCTTGTAAGTTGCCGCCGGCGGCGACATGATTATGAAACGTCGGCAATCCCTATTGTCCACCCAGCGGGATGCTCCGCACCAGCAACCCCGGAGGCACGCTTCATGAAAGTCCGATTGAAGATTCTGCATGGCACACTGCAAGACTCGCACGGCCATCGCGACCGACTGGAGGTCCAGGTCCGCGGCCCCCAATTCGTGATCGGCAGCGCAGCCGACTGCTCGATGTGCTGCCGCAGCGATTCCGTGCTGCCCCACCACTGTGAAGTGCGGCTCGATTCGCACCGGGCGATCATCCGGCCCCTGTCGGAAAAAGCGGGGACCTTCCTCAACAACCAGCGAGTCGAGCACGAGCAGGTCTTGCAGGCGGGCGATCATTTGCGGATCGGCCGGCTGGAGTTTGAGGTGCTGGTCGAACAGGAAGCACCGGCGACACCGGCGCCGACGGACGAGGCGCCCGCCGACGCCGCGGGCGAAGAACTCAGTGATCTGCTGGCCCAGGCGGACGAGCGCGAGCGAATCATCCGGCAAGAGCACCCGGAGCTGCGCGTCCTGCATCTGGAAGCGGCCGCCAAAGAATTGGCGGAAAAGGCGGCCCTCGAGGCCGCCGCAGCCGAGCAACCACCGCCGGCCAAGAAACGGGGCAAGAAAAAGCCCGGCAAATTGCCGACGCCGCCGCCCAAGGATGAGATCACCGGCGACGATTCGACCGAAGCCGCCCAGGAAGCTCTCCGCAAGATGTTCTCCCGGCGCTGAAACGCGGCCGGGTGCAGGAGCCGCTTCAGGTTCCCCGCCGCAGGCCAAACCACTCGATCTGCCGTCGCGGGCAGAACTGCAACCCGTGCTGCAGGGCGTAATCCTCCAGCCACTGGCCGATCCGAGCCAGTTCGTCGATCTCGATGCCCAGCGGCATGAGCATGACCCGCGACCGATCGATTTTCGGATAATGATCCAGGTACCGCAGGACTTCCTCGCAGTCGGCCTGGTCGCCGATCACGAATTTGAACTGGTACGTATGTTCCTGGATCAACTGTCGAATCACCTCCGGCACGTGCCGCGCATGTTCGTGCCGCGTCGGCCAGCGGGATGCCAATCCCTCGTCCGGCGTCGAGTTCGACATCTTGGGACTGATCGACATCAGGTCGCACGACAGCGGCAAATACAAGGTCCCCGCCGTTTCGATCGTGATGTGGATGCCCGACTCCCGCAGTCCCTCGCAGATCGGGATCAACTCGGCAAACAACATCGGCTCGCCACCGGTCAAGACGGCGTGGGGGCAGTCGTAGCCAACGACCTGTTCGACGATTTCCTCGACCGCCAGATCCTCGCCCTCGGGAAACCACGAAGCGAACGGCGTATCACAGAACCAGCACCGCAGATTGCAGCCGGCGGCGCGCACAAAGACGCTCTCCGTTCCCGTCAGGAAGCCTTCGCCTTGAATCGACTTGTAGATTTCGCAAACGCGCATCGCCGCTTGTCCCCTTCCGCTTTGCCCGTATCATGCCAAAATGCTGGCAAGTTACGGAAGGGGCCAACCAAACCCAAAGAAAGGCTATAATGTCGCTGCAGTTTCGCGACCAGCTCGAAACATTCGAGAATCAGTTTCCCGGGCGTGATTACACAATCGAAATCCGCTGCCCGGAGTTTACGTCCGTGTGCCCGAAGACCGGTCAGCCCGATTTCGGCACGCTGACGTTTATCTACACGCCCGACCGGAAGTGCGTCGAGTTAAAGAGCTTAAAATTGTATTTGCAGCAATTCCGGAACGAGGGCATTTTCTACGAAAACGCAACCAACCGGATTCTGGATGACTTTGTCGCCATGATTCAGCCGCGTCGCGTCGTACTGATGGCGGAATTCAGCGCCCGCGGCGGCATCACGACCACGGTGACAGCGAGCTACTGTGCGGAAGGGCACCATTAAGGGGAAGGAAGTTGATAAACGAGCGTCGGACTGGA
>CAIYOB010001473.1 GCA_903927685.1 uncultured Planctomycetaceae bacterium | reverse complement strand
GGACGACGACGAGTACGGACTGGACTGCCATGTGTGCCGAACGCGACTGCACGTGCGCCGCTCGCAAATCGGCCAAACGGTGAAATGTCCCGACTGCTTCACGTCGCTGCTCGTCAAGCCGCCGCCGATCCGCAAGCAGGCTCAGCCGGTGGACTACGAAGAGGCGGAGATGTTCAAGCTGAGCGAGCCGGTCGAGCTGCCGGTGATGACCTTCGAGTCGCTGGAGAAGCACAGCGAGGGCGCCGTGACCGAGACGCCGGTCGGTGCGGCGTCGCCTGATGTTGCCCAGCTGGTCGGCAAAGGGCGCACGGCCATGCAGAACGCCGCCCGGACGCTGCTGGAAAAAGCCAAGGCCCAGCAGGTGGCCGACGAGGCGGACGAGCGGGAACACTCGGCCGAGCGGTTCACGCAAGGACTGCTGGCATTCTTGGCCGACCGGCCAACCCTGGTTCGGCTGGGCGTCCTGGCCGTCTGGCTCGAAGTCGCAGTATCCCTGTTTCACGGAACGTTGGGGATCCGGGGAACGGAAGGAAGCACCGGTTTCTTTGCCGAAGCGGGCAGTGCCGTGGCGCTGGCCGCCCTGGCGGTCGTCGGCCTCGGCTTCCTGTACGCCGTCGCGGCCTGCGGATTGGCCCTGGTGCAGGACTCGGCACAGGGATTGACAAAGGTTGTGAACTGGCCGGGTTGGAACGTGTTCGGGCAGAGCCGCCAGGTGCTGTATATCGTCAGTGCCGGGGTCTTGGCAGCCTTACCCGGCGTGGCCGCGGGGGTCTTGTTGGGCGTCGTAGGACTCACCGGCCTGATCCTGTATACCGCTGCCGCTTCGTTCGCCGGCCTCTTCCCGCCGATGCTGCTCTCGATGTTCGAATCCGAGTCGGCGTTCGCGCCGTTCAACAACGACGTCTGGGTCGGCGTTCGCGAGCGGCCGGATCCGTGGAAGCTGACGTACCTGATCACGTCCCTGTTCACGCTCGGCGGGCTGATCGCGTTCATCGTCTGCCTGGTCAGCGGGTTCGTGCTGAGCCTGCTGGCCGCGGTCGTGGTGGTCACGTGCATCTTGGTGTACTTTCGCACCGTGGGCTGGCTGGTTCGCTTTCTGGAAGGCCGCGACGTCCAGCCCGCGGGAGGGACACCGCGGCCGTAGCCTGGTGCCGGTGCCGTTGACGCGAAGCCCACGGGCCATCATGATAGGTGGCTTGCCCGCAAGTTCAGGACTCGCCTCGGTTGGGCGCCTCTCGTAGCGGCGTCCGGGTGGCGGGTCGCCCGTTGGAGAAGGAAGTCGCATGATTCAGGTTTCGTTTCCCGATGCAAGCGTGAGAGAGTATCCCGACCAGGCAACCGCGCTGGAAGTCGCCCAATCGATCGGCTCCCGTTTGGCCGGAGCGGTGGTGGCGGCGGAAATCGACGGCCAGGTCTGTGACGCAACGCGGCCCCTGGCGGAATTGTCCGCCGCGCGGCCGATCCCGTTGAAGCTGCTGACGGAGAAAGATCCGGCCTCGCTGGGCGTGCTGCGGCACAGCTGTGCGCACCTGATGGCCCGGGCCGTGATGCGGCTGTTCCCCGGCGTTTCGCTGGCCTTCGGGCCCACGACCGGCAACGGCTTCTACTACGATTTCGACCTCGAGCGCAAGCTGAACGAAGACGATTTTCCGAAGATCGAAGCGGAAATGCAGCGGCTGGTCAAGGACGCGGAGCCCTTCGAACGATTCTTGCTGCCTCGGGACAAGGCCGTCGAGTTGTGCCGGGACCTGAAACAGACGCTGAAAGTCGAACACATCTCGACGGGCCTGGCCGATCACGGCGACTTGAGTTTCTATCGGCAGGGCGAATTCGTCGACTTGTGCCGCGGGCCGCACGTGCCCAACGCGGGCAAGATCAAGGCGTTCAAGCTGCTGTCGGTCGCCGGCACCTACTGGAAAGGCGACGCGCGGAATCGCCAGTTGCAGCGGCTGTACGGCACCGCCTGGTTCAGCAAGCAGGAACTCGACCAGTACCTGGAACAGCTGGAGGAAGCCAAACGCCGCGACCATCGCGTGTTGGGCAAGAAGTTGAAGCTGTTCAGCATCGAGCCGGATGTCGGATCCGGGCTGTGCCTGTGGCTGCCCAAAGGCGCGGCGGTGCGTTCGATCCTCGAAGATTTCATCAAGCGCGAACTGCTGGCCCGTGGTTACCAGCCGGTCTATTCGCCGCACATCGGCCGCGTGGACCTGTACGAGACCAGCGGCCATTTTCCCTACTACCGCGACTCCCAATTCGCGCCCCTCTTTCAGCACGACGCCGGGCAGATCGTCGACTTTGTCCTGCGGCGACTGGAGATCACGCCCGAGGCGTCGCCCGCCGGGGCGGACGAGGAAGAGACGGCGTTGCTCCAGGCCGCCAAGGTCATGGGCTTTGACGCGGCTCAAGCCGGCTATCGGCCGGAGGCTCCCGGTGCGGAACGCAGCCAGGCCCTCCGCGATTGGCAGCGGACCCAGGAGCGGTACCTGCTCAAGCCGATGAACTGTCCGCACCACGTGCAGATGTACAAGTCCGAGCCGCGGAGCTACCGCGACTTGCCGGTGCGGCTGGCCGAATTCGGCACCGTGTATCGCCACGAGCAGACGGGCGAGCTGAACGGCCTGTTGCGGGTCCGCGGCCTGACCCAGGACGACGCCCACTTGTTCTGCACGCCGGAGCAGGTCGAAGACGAGTTCCGCGCCACCTTGAATCTGACCCGGTTCGTGCTGGAGAGCGTGGGCTTGAAGGACTATCGCGTTCAATTGTCGTTGCGCGATCCGACCAGCGACAAGTACGTGGGCAGCGAGGAGAATTGGCAGCGGGCCGAAGCGGCGCTGCGCAAGGTGCTGGGCGAGTCCGGCCTGCAGTACGAAGAGCGGCAGGGCGAAGCCGCGTTCTACGGGCCCAAGGCCGACTTCATGGTCCGCGACTGCATCGGCCGGCAATGGCAATTGGGTACGGTGCAGTTGGACTACAACTTGCCCGAACGGTTCCAGTTGGAGTACATCGGCGCGGACAACCGGCCGCACCGCCCCGTGATGATCCATCGAGCGCCCTTCGGCTCGCTGGAACGTTTCGTGGGCGTGCTGATCGAACATTTCGCCGGCGCGTTCCCGCTGTGGCTGGCTCCCGAGCAGGTCCGCGTGCTGCCGCTGAGCGAGAAGACCAACGACTATGCCGAGCAGGTGCACAAACGTCTGGCGGAGGCCGGTTTCCGCGTTACGGCCGACTACCGCAGCGCCAAGGTGCAAGCCAAGATCCGCGACGCCCAGGTGGAACTGATTCCGTACATGGTGGTCATCGGGCCGCGCGAGGCCGAAGCCGGTGCGGTGGCCCTGCGCGATCGGCTGGACGGCGATTTGGGCGCGATGCCGCTGGAGGCCGCCGTGACGCGGCTGCGCGACGAGGTCAATAACCGCACGATCCGCCAAGTCGCGACCAGCAAAATCGCCGCCGTCGACGAGGGCGGCGGCGAGGCGCACGAGTATTGAGAGCGGGGGAGAAAAGGAAGGCACCACAAAGGCACGAAAGCCACAAAGTCGGAGGTTTTCTCTCTGTGTCTTTCGCGCCTCTGTGGTGCTAATGCCCCCCATCACTTCGCCGGAACGAGCTTCACCCAGCGCAGATTGATCGCCCGCCAACTCTGCGCGTCGCGAGCCCGGACGGCGATCCGCTGGACGCCGGGCTGGGCGACTTCGAGTTGGCCCAAATCCACGGTGCGGAAGTTATCCCAAGTGCCGGTCCGAGGCGGCTTGCCCGGCAGCGTCTGTCCGGCGGCTTCGACGATGAACTCCGCCTCGGCGTGCACCGTGGCACAGGCGGCGCTGACCTGGAACTTGCCCGGCTGGTCGAGTTTCACCTGCCACGAAACCCATTCCTCGGGCCGGTCCCAGAACCCAAGGTTGGGCTGCCCGCCCTGGGCCTCGACCTTGACCTGGTCGCCATGCAGTTCCGCGTCGTCCGGGTTCAAGGTCACCGTCCCTTGGGCGTCCGGGGAAACGACGATCGCGATTTCCGGAATCGGCGCGGGCTGCAGGTTTTCGCCGCTGACCTTGAGAGCGCAGGTGTACGGTGAGACCTGTTTTGCGGGCACCGTCACGACCAGGCCCTCGTCGGTTTGCTGCCACTTGACGGCGCCGTCGTATCCGAGCAAGCTGACTGCCGTCACCTTGCCGGCCGGCGTCGCCAGCGAGCGGACCAGCAGGCGGCCGTCTTCCGGCCAGCCCAGAGCGATGGTGTACAGCGTCGGGCCCTTGGTGG
>CAIYOB010001472.1 GCA_903927685.1 uncultured Planctomycetaceae bacterium | reverse complement strand
GGATCTGCTGGACCGTGTCTTGATCGGCATCCACCGCCAGCACTTCGTGGCCCAACTGGTGCAGTTCGCAGGCGAAGTGATAGCCGAGGATCGAGTTGAATCCGGCGGTCCGGGCCGTGACTGACGCAAAGAAACTCGTCAGGAACCGGCTCATCAGGTTCGTCTCGTCGAGCAGATTGCGCCGTTCCAAAAGCAAAAACCCCAACATGCCGACGAGCAGCAGGATGCCGGTCGTCGCCAGGGCGGTTCTGGCATGCAGCGAGAATCGCTTTGGCCGCTGGCCGCAGGCTCGGGTCCGCAGGTTCTCGCCCAGTTCCGTCAGGACCCCGAACCCCAGACCGCCGAGGATGATCAAGCCTCCGATCGGTAGGATCACCGCCGGATTGGCGCGATCGCTCATGAGGCTCTCCGACCGCAGCGAGAAGCCGGCATTGCAGAAAGCGCTGACCGCGTGGAACGTCGCGTTCCAGGTCGCCTGCAACGGCGGCCGGCGGCTCAACTCGCTCGGCAACAGGATGGCTGCGCCGGCCGCCTCGATGGCCACGGTCCACACAAAGACCTGGATCAGCAAGGGCTTGAGCTTGCCCTCCGGCCGAGCGCGAAAACTGCTCTGCACGACATCGTGCGTCGACAACGAGGCCCGCTGGCCGAAGAACAAGAACAGGGTCGTGGACAGCGTCGTGATCCCCAGTCCGCCCAACTGGATCAGCAGCAGAATCACCACGTGCCCGAACGTCGAGTACTCGCTCCCCGTGTCGCGGACCGTCAAGCCGGTCACGCACACGGCGCTGGTCGCCGTGAACAGCGCGTCCAGGAAACCGATCCGTGTGCCGGAAGCCGAAACGGGCAGAGACAATAGCACTCCGCCCACCAAGATGGCCAACGCGAATCCGCTGACGAGCAAGCGGGTCGGGTTCTTTCGAAGCTGCTGCCACCAGTAGCCCACAGTCGCCTCACATCCGGGATTCGGAAGGCTTCAACTTCGCTCTGACCTCCGGCGGGAGGCTGCGGACGATCAGGTCCACCGCCTCGGCCGGTGAATCGGTGACCCGGCCAAAACCGATTTCGTCCTGGGCAAACACGCCTTGTTGCATCATGAACTGGCCCCACTTCCGCATGCCGTCCCAGAATTCTTCGCCTATGAGCACCAGCGGGAACGGCCCGATCTTTTGGCATTGGATGAGCGTGGCTGCCTCAAATAGTTCGTCCAGCGTGCCCAGGCCGCCGGGCATCACGATGAAGGCACACGAGTACTTCACCAGGCAGACCTTGCGCGTGAAGAAATAGCGGAACTCGATGCTCGCATCCACGTAGGGATTGGCCGCTTGTTCATGCGGCAAAATGATGTTCAGCCCATAGCTCGCGCCGCCCGCCTCGTGGGCGCCACGATTGGCCGCCTCCATGATCCCCGGCCCGCCGCCGGTGAGCGTGGTAAGACCGGCCCGCGCCAGTTCGCCACCCACCGCGCGCGCCAGTTGGTAGTAGCGATGATTCTCGGGGAAGCGTGCGGAGCCGAAGACCGTCACCGCAGGCCCCACGGAGTACAACGCTTTGAAAGCGCGAGTAAACTCTGCCGTGATCCGTTTCAGACGCAATTCTTCTTTGACCGGCGTGCGAGCGGCGGCCAGGAACTCGCGGTCCTCGCCGCCCGGTCCGCCCACAGGCAATTCGTAGCCGGGCATGCCGACCTTGCTCCAGTGTGCTTCCCACTGTTTGTCCCATTCGTCCGCGGCGGTAGACTTGCGGCGGGGAGATGCGGTGTTTTTCATCGTGAGTCTCCTGCAGGCTCCGAAACCAACTGTCCACTGACCCCAATCTTCATCGATCACCGGTCATGTTGCGCTCGACATAAAATATGATCCGGCATGATCACGCTGTCATCCAGCCACCGTCGTTGACCGAGAAAGAAACGGAAGTGATTCGGAGATAATCCGTTGCGGCTTGGCATGCCGAAGCACGTAACTGCCAGGACCACGCCCCAGTTTCCCGTGCAGCAGGCGCGCCTTGACGCTCGCATACGCGGCGAACTCCTGCCGAGATCTTCACGTATGCCGCCATCCCTCTTCGCGCTTCCCCGCACCGGTGCCGACCGCATGTCTCGCGGGTGCAAATCGGAAACGAACCGCTCCCGGTCTTTCACTTACCCCCTGCGGCATATGGAGATCGGGTGGAAGATCAGGGTTTCGGGGTCTGGGCCGTTTGGGTTCATGCTCCATCTGGTGCTGCTGCGTTCCTGTTCTCTTTCGCCAAGGCGTGGCAATTCGTATGATGCAGGCATGTGGGGTACGACTTTTGAACGCCGACGCGAATTGGAGCGACTGGGCCGCGACCAGTTGAAGCAGGTTCAGCTGGACGGCTTGAACCGTCTGCTGGCGACCGTCGTCCCTCGGAATCCCTTTTACGCCCGGAAGCTGGCTGGCGTTCGTCTGCCGTTGGTGTCGCTGGACGAGTTGGCCGGTTTGCCGCTGACCTGCAAGGACGAACTGGCGGAAACCACTGCCGAGGGCCTGGCGGCCAATCACACGTATCCGCGGGATCGCTACGTGCGTTTTCACCGCACGTCGGGAACGCGCGGCCGCCCGTTGGTGATTCTGGATACGGCGGACGATTGGCAATGGTGGGTTGACACCTGGCAGTTTGTGCTGGACGCGGCCGACATGGGGCCGGCGGATCGGGTGCTGATGGCCTTTTCGTTCGGGCCGTTCATCGGCTTCTGGACCGCGCACGACGCGGCGGTGGCCCGCGGGGCGCTGGTCATTCCCGGCGGCGGCTTGACCACGCTGGCCCGCCTGGAATTGCTCCAATCCAGCCAAGCCACCACGCTGCTGTGCACGCCCAGCTACGCGCTGCATCTGGCCGAAGCGGCGGTCGAACATGGCCTGGCCCCCCGCACGCTGGACGTCCACAAGATCATCGTGGCCGGCGAACCGGGCGGCTCGGTGCCCGCGCTCCGCGACCGCATCGAGACGGCCTGGCAGGCGCAGGTCATCGATCATGCCGGCGCGACCGAGGTTGGGCCCTGGGGCTATGCCGACCGCGCACGCCGTGGATTGCACGTGGTGGAAAGCGAGTTCATCCCGGAGTTCCTGAGGGTTTCCGACGGCCAGGCGGCGGGGGAGGGAGAACTGGCTGAACTGGTTCTGACCGGCTTGAATCGCAGCGGCTGCCCGGTGATCCGGTACCGGACGGGCGACTTGGTCCGGCCGACGTGGCGGGGCGCGGGCGAGAACCGATTCGTGTTGTTGGACGGCGGCGTGCTGGGCCGCGCGGACGACATGCTGGTGATCCGCGGCATGAACATCTTCCCCAGTTCGGTCGAGCAGATCCTGCGCGGGTTTCCAGAGATCGCCGAGTATCGGATGATCGCCGACCGCGTGGCCGAGATGGACGCGCTGACGATCGAAGTCGAAGACCGGCTGGACCAGCCGGCCCGGATTGGCCAGGAGCTGCAGGTGCGGTTGGGGTTGCGGGTTGACGTGCGGTGCGTGCCGCTGGGCTCGCTGCCGCGATTCGAAGGCAAGGGCAAACGCTTCGTCGACCGCCGCTCGGCGCCGGGGCAGACGCGAGCGCAGGACTGACGGGCCATGAAGACGACTGCGGTTCCTGCTGCGATCGAGTTCCACCGCCTGCACCGTTACTTTGGCGGCACGAAAGCGGTCTGCGACGTGTCGTTTGACGTGCCGCGGGGCGAAGTCTTCGGCTATATCGGTCCCAACGGGGCCGGCAAGACGACCAGCATGCGGATCCTGGCCACGCTGGACTTGCCGACCTATGGCGACGCCCTGGTGGACGGCTTTTCGGTCGTCAACGATCCGGACCGTGTCCGGCATCGACTGGGGTTCATGCCCGATTATTTCGGCACGTATCCCAACGTGAACTGCTCCGAGTACCTGGACTTCTTTGCCCGGGCCTACGGCTTGACGGGCCGCCAACGGCACCAGGCATTGCAGCGGACGATGAGTTTCACGGGCTTGGACCGGCTGGCCGACAAGGCGATTCGCGGATTGTCCAAGGGGATGAAACAGCGGCTGTGCTTGGGCCGAGCCATGATCCATGATCCCTCGGTGCTGGTGCTGGACGAGCCGGCGGCGGGGCTCGATCCGCGGGCGCGCATCGAGCTGCGCGAGCTGATTCGCCGGTTGGCTGCCGAAGGCAAGGCGATCCTGGTCAGTTCGCACATCCTGACCGAACTGGCCGAGATGTGCGACCGCGTGGGTATCATCGAGCAGGGCCGCTTGCTGGCGATCGGCACCGTCGCCGAGATCCAGAAAGGGCAGACCCAGGCAAGCGAGGTCCGAGTCCGGGTCCTGGGTGGCGGGGCCGGACTGCAAGACTGGCTGACCCAGCGCGGAGACGTCCGGGAGGTGTCCGTTGCGGGCGAGTTGGTGCGATTCACGCACGACGGCGGGCGGGACGCGCAGGCCGATTTCCTCAAGCAGATGGTCCTGGCCGGCTTTCGCATCGCCGAGTTCGCCACGCACGAGAAATCGCTGGAAGACGTCTTCATGCAAGTCACCCAAGGAGCCGTGCAGTGAGCCAGGACGCCCTCCCATCTCCGTTGACCGTGCCGCCGGGTTGGTGGGCGCGGATGGATTCCTGGCTGGAACGCGCCGGCGAGCGGTTGAATCCAATCCTGGTCAAGGAAGCTCGGCAAGCGCTCAAGAGCCGCCAGTTTGTGATTACGCTCGGCTTGCTGCTGGTCTGCGTCCTGGGCTGGTCCCTGCTCGGCGTGGCGATCCTGATGCCGGGCATCTACTATGCAGCGACCGGGCCGTTCATGCTGACCGGGTATGCGATCATCTTGACGGTGCCCATGCTGCTGATCGTGCCGTTTTCCGCTTACCGCTCGCTGGCCGGCGAACGCGAGGACGGGACCTACGAGCTGCTGTCGATCACGACCCTGTCCTCGCGGCAGATCGTGACCGGCAAGCTCGGCAGCGCCGTCCTGCAAATGCTGGTGTATTACTCGGCGCTGTCCCCGTGCATCGCTTTCACCTACCTGCTGCGCGGCATCGACATCATCACCCTGGGGCTGATCCTGTTCTACACGTTCATCGCCTCGGTGCTGCTGTCGTCCGTCGGGCTGCTGGTGGCCACCCTTTCGAGGGCCAGACACGTTCAGATCCTGTTGTCGGTCGCACTCCTGCTGGGCTTGGCCTTCCTGACGTTGATGTGGTGTATCTGGACGGCGGTCTTGATCAGCGAGGCCCGCGGGGGAATCGACTTTGAGGACGCCGGACTGTGGCTGGTGCAAGCCGCGATCCTGACCGGATGCGGGTCCTACCTGGTCCTGTTCGTGCTGGCGGCTGCAGCGCAGCTTAGTTTTGCGAGCGACAATCGTTCCACCAAATTGCGGATCGTCATGCTGGGGCAACAAGTGCTGTTCACCGGCTGGATGTCCTACTTCTGGTCCGTTGACCATTGGGAAGAGTTCATCCTCTCGCTGCTGGGTTATTCGGCCGTGCACTGGCTGGTGATGGGCTCGCTGTTGACCGGCGAGTGGTCGGTGCTGTCGCCACGGGTCAAGCGGCAGTTGCCGCAGAGCACGCTGGGCCGCGCGTTCCTGACGTGGTTCAATCCGGGGTCCGGCACGGGGTATGTGTTTGCGGTCGTGAACCTGGGCGTCGTGACCCTGCTGGGCTGCGGGATGGCCGTGGTGGCTGCGAACGTGGGCCGCTGGCCTGTGGATGCTGGACAAGTCGCCCTGGTCGGCACGCTGTTATGCGCGTACGTTGCCGTGTATTTGGGGGTGGGCCGCCTGATCGCCTTATGGCTGCGGCGGTTCCTGAATTTTGGTCTGCTGCTGCCGCTGGTGATTCACCTGTTTCTGCTCGCGTTGGGGATCGCCGTGCCGTCGTTCTTGCAGGCGTGGTTGTTCGGATTCGCCGGGTTCGAGGATTACTCGGCCTTGCAGGCCCCGAACTGGGCGTGGACCCTGGTCGAGGCGATCGACGGCACGCTGCAGTTCGATCCGACGGTCCCGATCCTGATCGTGTCGAGTGCGGCGGTGGTATTTCTGGTCAACCTGGTCGTTACCGCGCGGGAGATCGAGCAGGAGCGGGAAGCCGTTCCGGAACGCGTCCGGCTGGACGAATTGCAGCAGCACCCGGAGCGCGCCGTGACGAAGAAGCGGCCTGCCAGTCCCTTCGAGGAATAGACGAGTACTCGACAGACTCCAATGCCGTCTCGATCGAGTCCGGTTGACCATATCGTCCCGGCGTTGCTGACCACGGCCCAAGCGGCCAAGTTGGCAAATGCGGGTGAGCGGACGTGGTGGAGGTGGACCCGGAGCGGGCTGGCCCCGAGGCCGGTCAAGATCGGTAGGGGGCCGCGTGCCGCCGTTCGCTATCGGCGCGCCGACGTTCTGGGCTGGATCGAAGGCGGCTGCAAGCCTCTCGACGGTTGAACCGCGTAAGGAGGCGGGATGCCGCGCGCTGGTGGGGTCGTGGTCGTGCTTGGCCACGGCCCCGCCAGCTACGCCCGATCGGAGGCTGGTGGGGCGGACACCTGATCCGCCGTCACGCCGTGCATTACAGCGGTGCGGCACGGCGGCCTGCCCCGAGACCGGGCAAGTGCCATCGTTTTTTGCGAAAGTTCTCGGATTTCGCGTTCTGTTCGGACGCGAGAGCGCGTATGGAATATGGGGCACCGCGGCCGGTGGCCCAGCAATCTGCAACAGAAGGAAGCAGGAATGGCAACGGTTTATCGACGCAAACGCAGCTATCCGATCCCAGTTGGCGCTGAGCTGGTAACATTGCGGAACCGACGGTACGCAAGGTGGACGGATGAAAAAACGGGCAAGATGGAGCGGGCTCCGTTGAATGCGGCGGAGGACAAGATCATTGTCGAGTCGGAGTTCTACACGGTCCAGTATTTCGACCACAACGGCAAGCGGAAGAAGGCGTATACCCGCTACGCGGACAAGGACGCTGCACAGCAGTACGCCAACAAGCTGGAGAAGGAAGCGGAGGACAGGCGGCGGGGGCTTATTGACGACAAGGCAGAGCAGTATGCGGCCCACGCTCGACGCGTCCTAGCAGGGCACCTGGAAGACTTCGAGCAGTATTTGCGCGACAAGCAGAACTCGGACAAGCACATCGACTTGCTTTGCTCGCGACTGGCCAAGTTGATCGACGACTGCGAGGCGGAGTACATCGCGAACCTAACCGAGGCAGCCGTGATGGAGGCGATTGGGTCCATGCGGGCGGGCGGGGCAAGCCTCCAAACCTGCAACCACTACCTCAGAGGCATCAAGCAGTTCTCCCGGTGGCTGCAACGACAGAAGCGAACCCCCGACGATCCTCTGGCGGCTCTGGCTGGGTTCAACGCGGCTACCGACCGCCGTTATGTCAGGCGGGAGATGACCCCGGAGGAACTGACGTGCCTTTTGGGGACGGTCGAGAGCTACACAACGGCCATGCACAACATGCCCGGCCCGGATCGGGCGATGGCTTACCGCGTGGCGTTGGGCACCGGATTCCGGGCCAAGGAACTGCGAAGCCTGACTCCGGCTCCGGCGTCATTCGACCTGGATAGCGACCCGCCCACGGTGACCGTAGCGGCGGCCTACTCCAAGCGGCGACGCCAAGACGTGCAACCCATCCGCCCCGACCTGGCCGAACTGCTGCGCCCCTGGCTGGCCGCCTACGGACGGGACGAGCATCCTTTCGCGAAGATGCCTGAGCGGACCGCCCGGATGTTGCGGGATGACTTGGATGAAGCCCGGCGACGGTGGCTGCAGGAGGCCAAGACGGATGCGGAGCGGGCAGAGCGGGAACGGTCGGACTTCCTCAAACACATTGACGCCGACGGGCGGGTCCTGGACTTCCACGGCACCGGGCACACCTACATCAGCGCGATCGTCGCCGGTGGGGCGTCGGTCAAGACGGCCCAGGAGCTGGCCCGCCACAGCACCCCTACGCTGACCATTGGCCGGTATTCCCATACCCGATCCCAGGACTTGGCTGCGGCGCTGGATGCCCTGCCGAGTACAGCCCCGGCTCAGTCTCCCCAGCCTGCGTCCGAATCGGCAGCGTCGCCAGTGGCCAATGCCATCGATGGTTGCGACTCGGGAGGGCACTCCGTGGGGCAGTACAGCGGCAAAATGGGACAGCAAACGGTGGATCGCGGCGAATCCCAAGGCGGTAACGAGACATTCGACAGCGATGCGAACCGGACGAGCGATGCCGATGCTAACTCGTTGTCACCAGACGACTT
>CAIYOB010001471.1 GCA_903927685.1 uncultured Planctomycetaceae bacterium | reverse complement strand
TTTGCCGCCCACCGCAAAGCACGACCTCCGCTCCCTGCGCAGCCTCGATGGTCAAGCCCGCGTCATCCGGTCCCAGGTCCACGGCCCGATCCAGGTAGTATTCACCGGCCTGGAGTTCAATCCGCCGCGGTTGCCCGGCGGTCTGTTGCCGGGACCATTCGACCGCCTTGTGCAGCGTGGCCAACGGGCCGTCTGAACCGTCCTTGCCGGGAGCCGCGGTGCGACCGGACCAGGCATCGCTGCCCTGCGGCGACACGTACACCACGGCTTCGGCAGACACACCGGTCGAGGCGGCTCCCAGCCAGCAGGTGAACGCCGCCGACGTGGCGGTGGCCGTACAAATCCACCAGGCGGTCAAGGCAACCGAACAAGGGCGAGGGCAGGGAGAACGTTTCATTGGTCTGGCAACTCGATGAGGTTGGGATGGCTCAGTCCTTCCACCGTGCGGGGCTCGGCAGCATTTCTTCCCGTGTGGCGCGCCCGTGCAGTCGCCCCTGCTCGTCGAAACGCAGCGGGTCAAGACAGATGAACCGGTCCCACTCGCCCCGGGCCGTCCGCTTCTGGTGGTACACGAACCACCATTGGCCGCCGCCAGCGCGGATGGCACAGCCGTGTCCGGGACCGTACAGGCCATCCGTGCGATGCAGGATCGGGTTGTGCTCGGCACGGGTGAACGGGCCGAGCGGGCTCGTGCTCGTGGCATAGCCCACGGCGTAGTCGGGCGTGTCGGCTCCTGAGCCGCTGTACAGCAGATAATACCGGCCGTTGTGCTTGATCACCCACGGCCCTTCGGTGACCTGGCCATTCCTCGTCTCCCAGGCGGATTCCGGCTGGAGAACGACGCGCGGCTCGCCGGTCGGTTCAGCGGGGTGAGCCATGGGCTGAACAGTGATCCGAAAGCCCGGCAGCTGGACGAAGTACAGGTACAGCTGCCCGTCGTCGTCACGGAACAGGTGCGCGTCGAGGGCGTTGTCGAACAACTTTCGCCGCACCGTGAACGGCCCCTCAAGTGCCTCGGCGTCCGCTACACCGATGGTCATGCTCGCCGTGTAGTACAGGTAGAACCGTCCGGACGCTGGGTCCCGCCAAACGTCGGGTGCCCAAACGTGCCGCTGGTCCGGCCGGAACACGACCGGCCCGCGTTTCCAGTTCACCAGGTCGGCCGACGTGTAAACGCGGTAGCCGTTGTCGCCGTCGACGTCGCCCGTCGCGTACAGATAATACGTGCCGTCGTGGCGGATGACGGCCGGATCGGCGAGGTTCTCGTCGATCACCGGATTGCGGTAGGACTCGCCAGCCTCCGCGACACGAGCGGCCACAACCAGCGCGGCCACGAACAACCAATGATGAGATGGCATCGCAGGCACCTGTTCCGATGGTTCAGTGATTCCCTGCCGATCGCTTGTCCTCGCCGGCAGTTCGGCGCCCGAAGTGCCGGTCGGCGAATGCGAGGTACTGCTCCCAATCGTAAGCCGTAACGTCGTGGTCGCCTGTGCGCACGTGGTAGCCGATGAAGTCGCCCACCGGGTGATCGGCAGGCGGCATGTCGGCCACCCCCAATCCGGGTAGACCGGACAACTGGTACACGGGCTCGGCATGCTTGGCCGCCAGGAACTCGCCGCGAGGATCGGCCCACAGGTCCTGGGTGGCGCTGGCGACGTAGACCGGGCGCGGTGCAATCAACGAGATCAGCAGGTGGGCGTCCACCGGCAAGTCCGCTTCGTGCCAGGCGTACTGGCCGTACCGCGCGCAGTACCAGTACGGGACCATGCTGACCGAATGGTGAATCGCCTCGCCGAATTGCCGCCGCACGAGGGACGCGCCCCCCTCCCCGGAGTTGTTCGAGATG
>CAIYOB010001470.1 GCA_903927685.1 uncultured Planctomycetaceae bacterium | reverse complement strand
GTCCCACGGATACAGACTCCGTGCTTTCCGTATCCGTGGGACGGCTTTGCCATCCGTGGGATACCCGTACAACAATTGGACTTCAACCAGCCGGATCAAAGGCTCGGTCATCCGGTACCTAGACATCCGGCCCCCGCGTAACGAAAAAGGCTGCGTTCCCGCCGGTGACGGGAAGCGCAGCCTTGGGGACAGCCACCTTGGTCCGCGGAGTGCGGCCTCAGGCCGTGGCTTGGGGCATGCGGAGCCGCTTGTTGATGTCGGTTTCCAGCACGCCGAACACGGCTTCGTGACGCTGCACGGACATCGACAGCGCGCCCAGCAACCGCTTGGCGGTGAAGAAGTTGACGATGATCCGCTGGCCGACCTTGATCGGTTCCGTCGGGATGCCAACCGGCTGGGGGTTCAGGCCAAAGTCGATGATCAGCTCTTCGGGGGTGCCGGTCACGCGGCAAAAATTGGCGTACAGGGCCACGATGTTCGAGTCGTCGACTCGCAACTGGGCTTGGGCCGGACGCGCGGCGCTCTGGGCTTCTTCCGCAACCTGGGGGGCATTCTCGTTCGCCATACTCACTCTCCTAACTCTCCGTAAATGGTGCAAACAACACAAACACTTCGGGTTCTTCGGAACCCGGATGGTTACAACTCAAAGTGGAACGTGCGGGCCAGGAACCGGTGCAGACGCTGGCCCAGCGATTGCCATTGGGTGTAGATCTGAGCCCGGCCTTTCATGCCGTTGCACAGCAGGCCTTTCAGTGGCCCCTGGTCGTCCAGCGGGACGCGGGCGTGGTACGAAGTACTGATCGGCCGCACGGCGCCGGAACGCTCCATCTTGGTCTCCAGCCGGCCGCCGGCGTGACTCGCCAAGCTGTCCGGGACATCCTTCAATTCGACGCGTGCGACCTGTTCGACGCGGCTGCGGAGCGCCCGGCCGGGGAAGGCATCCGCCTCCAGCTTGACCTCCGGCTTGGCCCCGCCGGCCATCGCCGCATCCACCAAGTCGATGTCGGCCTGATCGACGATCAAGAGCGCTTCCAAGTCGCTGGGATCGCCGATCCGGCAAAGCAGTTCGCCTTCGGGATAGGTGGCGCCCAGGTTCTTCTTGTCCAGCGGCGAGCCGCTCCAGATCGGCAACCGGCCCTCTTCCATGCCTTCCTGCGAGGGACGCGTGGGAGCGGGGATGATCACGCCCGCGGCCGGTGCGGTAATCTGCAGCCGGGCGAGTTCCCGCTGTTGTTCGGCCAATTGCTGTTTGGTAGTCGTCAGCAGTTCGGACAACTGGCCGAGTTGCAAGCCGGACTGGTCGTCGTGAAATCGTTCGCGTTCGACAGTCTTCAGTTGAACTTGCGTCTTCTGCAACTGGCCCTCCAGGCCGAGCACAGACAGTTCCAGATCGGTGTTCTTCAGGACCGCCAACGACTGGCCCTCTCGGACCGTCTGTCCCTCCTTGACCAGGAACTCTTCGACCTGGCCGGGAACTTCGACGTACACGGGAGTGGCGGCACGAGGGCCGATTTCGAACTCGCACTTGACGCTGTGCGGCAGCGGCAGGAACACGACCGCCGCCAACAAGCCGGCGACGAGGGCCAGCGATGCGATCACCCGAATCTTCTTCACCTTGTGCATCCTCCCCGGCATATAGAAGAACCGCGCCAACTGCCACAAGGGCTGGACCACCAGACCGAAGAACCCGCTCGCCGCAATGATCTGGCCGATGATCTTCAAGCCAATCGGCTCAAACACCTTGATGAGAAAGAACACAATGGAAAACACGACCACCCAGCGATAGACCACCGAAGCCAAGGTGAACAGCCCGAAGAGAATCCGATTCTTCTGCGGCAGGAAGGGATTCTCCGGCTGCTCCAGCCCGAGGCAGGTCCCCACCATGAACCGCTTCAACACCTCGGTCGACTTCTGCCGGAGGTTGGGGATCTCCGACAAGTCCATCAGGATGTAATAGCCGTCGAACCGCAACAGCGGATTGCCGTTGAAGATCAGCGTGCTGACGGAGCAGATGAACATCACATTCAGGGACAGATTGTTCACCAGCGTCGCCGGATCGCTGAACCACCACAGGAAGGTGGCAATCGAGGCCAGGACGACTTCGACGTACATCCCGGCCGCGCCGATGATCGCCCGCTGCCACTTGTTCGGCAGCATCCAGGAATCGGAGACATTGCAGTACAGACACGGCGTCAACACGAGCAGCATGAAGCCGATTTCGTGGCACTCGCCGCCGAAGTGTTTGCACGACAGCCCGTGCCCCAACTCGTGCAAGACCTTGACGATGGCCATGGTCAGCGCCAAGTACAGCCATTTGTCGGCCGAGCGGGGATCAAAGAACTGGTGGAATTCCGGCAGCCGGGAATAAAAGGCGTCGTACTGGACGGTGACCAGCAGCAGGGCGCCCAGGCCCAGGGCGATGCACAGGGCGACGCACACGGGGTGGAAGATCCACCAGGTGAAACGATAGATCCAGCTCAGGAATCGTTCGGGATCCACGCCGCGCCAGCGGAGGGCAAACACGTTGCTGATGCGGCCCATCCACTCGCGGCGTTTCTTTTCGTCACGCCGCTTCTTGAGTTGTCGTCCCTGGCCGGCCGTCTCGGAGATCACCAACCCGCTGCGGTGCAGCATGCCGATGAACTGTTGCAGGTCCTGGAACGTGATCTTCTGCGGCGCGAAATCGGCCTCGAAGCGTTCCTTGATCGAGTCCAGACTCGAGACGCCGTCGAGCATCTGCAGGATCGCGAATTCTTCCTCGTGAAACCGGAAGTAATTCAGCCCGATGGGCTCCTTGACGACCCAATAGCCCTCGCCGTGGTAGCGATGCTTGCGGATCAACAGGTCCGGGCGCATCCGCAGGGCGAGCCGCCGGGATGTCGTGCTGACCAGGCTTTCTGCAAGGGTTGCCATAAGTGCTGTCCTGAGTCGCTCCCGGACGAATCCTCAGCGTGCCGCAATGGGTTTCAGCTGGATCGTCATCGCCGCCGCGGTGCCGGGCCTCAGCAGCCAGGGGGAGCCGTCACGGCCGGGCGGATTATCGACCTCGGCCCACACGCGATACTCCTTGTTCGAGCCGACTTCCGGGCTCACGTAACTGATCTGGCCGACCATCTTCTCCTGGACTCCGCCGGGCAATGTCACGCGGATCTCGGCCGTCGCTCCCTCGATCTGGCCGGGCGCAACGGCGCGGGAGCTGACGAACCCTTCGATTCGCAAGCGATCCATGCGGACGAACCGCAGCACCGGCTCGCCGGGCTGAACCCACTCGCTCTGCCGGCGGTACATCTCGACGACCACGCCGTCGAACGGGGCCCGCAGCGTGCGCCGCTCCAACTCGTTGTCCATCGCCTCCAGTTCGGCCTCGGCGACGTTCCGTTCCAGACCCGCGACCTTGAAGTTCATGTCGGCGGCGACACAATCCAACGCCGCTTTCTCCCACTGCACGCGCTGGCGGCGCAGTTGCGTGGGCGGGATGGCGGAACCGCCGCTGTCTTTGTTGATCGCGATCGATTCCTCGTATTCGGCCTTGGCCAACTCGACGATCGCCCGGGCCACCTTGACCTCGGCGTCATTCGTCGCCTTTTCGTTGGCCACATCGAGTTTGAACTTGGCCGCCTTCTGCCGCAGCAGGGTCTCCGTCTCGTCGACTTTGCCCAGGACTTCACCGGCCTTGAACCGGAGTCCCTCCTTGGCCACGATGTCCTGCAGCACCCCCGCCTCTTCGGCCGGCAGGCTGACTTCATCGATCAGGGACACGAGGCACGGTGGATCCGACAATTCGATCACCAGCGGATCCGCGGTCCGGCCCTCGGGCGCCGGCGGAGCCGCCAGGAACACGTTCGCAATCAGCAGCAGGGCAAGCTTCATGACTCAGACTCCATCTGCCAGGGCACCCAGGCCGACTGGGCGGGGAATGTTGCGTGGGGTTTTCTCGTTCGTCGCCGCGCTAGGTCAAGTAGAAGAACACGTGGGTCTGCAGCCACTCCCAGGCTTCGTGGAACCAGACGTAGCCCAGCGCTCTGCGTCCACAATAGACCTGGCCCGTGACCGTGGCCCCCGGATGCGGATCGCCCAACTCGCTGCGCTCGATATCCACCTTGACCTTGACGATATTACCTTCGGTTTCGCGAACTTCCGTCGACTCCTTGACCTCGCGGACCTTGCCGTTCCGATTCGTTCCCGGGTCGGTAGCCAGCACATACGACACGCGCTCGCCGGCCCCCGGATATCGCGTCTGCAACTCCTTGTCGGCCCGCGCCCGGCGGACATGGCCTCCGCGGCTCTCCCGCATGTGCAGTTCCAGTTCCCAATCCCCCTTGGGATCGGCGACTGTCAACAGCAGCTGGCCGGTCGTCACGGGGCGATACATCAGGGACTTCTGTACGTCCCAAGACATCATCACCTCGCCGGTGATCGGACTGCGGATTTCCAGCATGTCGCGTTTCTTGGCCAGCAGGCGGTACTGCTCGTCCAGGGTCAGCAATTCCTGTTCGAGCTCCTCCGCCTCGCCCGACAAGCGGATCCGTTCGACCTCGTCGCGGGTCCG
Organism: uncultured Planctomycetaceae bacterium; assembly: GCA_903927685.1. The sequence continues at coordinate 21,007 of CAIYOB010001470.1, read as the reverse complement.
CAAATCGGACTTCGCCCGCTGCTCGAACAAGGCCCGCCGCACGGAGACCAAACGGCTGCGTTTGACCTGGATCTGGCCGACGACATCCTGGTATTTGACCTCCAAGTCGGTGTTCCGCAGTTTGACTAGCAGCTCACCTTCTTTGACGAAATCGCGGTCCTTGACTTTGACATCGATGACGTCGCCGTCCACCGGCACGAACACGTCCCGCTTGACCACCGGCTGCAGGATCCCTTTCGCACTGGGCTCAAAGTCCTTGCGGACGAGGAACAAGGCCAGCGTGAACGCGACCAAGGCGGCCAGCGCCACCACGGTCTTGGGCAGATTGCGGGCGTTGAACAGCCAGCGGGACTTGCCCACCGTCTTCCACAGCGGCATCAGGAAGATCCGCTCGTGGTCGACCGCATTGGTCAACGCGCGGGCACTGTGTTCGTACACCAAGTCGGTGCGCGAGCGGAGCATCTCTTCCGGCAAATCGCTCTCGATCTGCTCGACGACCATGACGCCGATGATCTCGTTGGCTTCATTGCTCTCGCTGTCCGCTTCTCCGGTCGCGTTCTCGCGTGCCTCCTCCGTGCGTTTTGGACGCCGCAGCGGCAGGATGGCCAAGCGCTTCGTGTGCGACTCGTCGACGTAGCGATCGAGCGCTTCCTCGACCTGGGGCGGCAGCTCATCGTCGCTGCCGTCGTACCACAGGGACTCGCCGGTCGCGACGACGCGCGTGGCCAGCTTGCCCAGATAGTTGATGATATTGGAACGGTTTTCGATCGTGTCCTGGCCGCTGACCGCCTCGATTTTGCAGATCCGCCCGCGCATCAGACCGATACTGACCCGGTCGCAGCCGATCATCCGGCGGCCTTCGTTGACGATCACGAACGAAGTCTCGCGGACGTCCAACTGTTCGTGCACCAGCCGCGCAAAGTGGTCTGCTTGCTCCCACAGCGAGTGCCGCGTGCTAATCTGGCGCAACTTGCGGGTCTTCAGCCATTCGGCCGCCAGTTCGCACATCTGCACCAGGAACTTTAGGTAGCCCCGCTGCGTGACCGGCTGGGCGTCCGGCCGCTGAAAGATCTCGACGATGCCCTCCACCTGGTTGTCGCTGCGCATCGGCGCGAGCACCAGGAGGAATCGCGTCGGATTGGCCGCCCCCTGTTCGTCCGCTGTCCCAGACTGCGGCGGAATCAGACCCGGCTCGCCGGTCGCAGCAATCCGGGTCAGCAAGCCGAAGTGCCGCGTGGCATCCTCCGAGTCCGGCGCCAGCAGCGACTCGCTCATCTTGATCTGATAGGCCAGATCCAACCGCCGCCCGTCACGGATCACCCACACCGCGCCGCCGATGGCCGCCAAGGCGGAGACGATCCGCTGCAGGAACGCCGGATAGTATTCCTCCGGACCCAGGTCGCTCTTGGACAGTTGAGCGATCTCGCTCACCAGCCCGCGGATCTGCTGCTTGGTTTGTTCGATGGTGTCAGCATTGACTGTTTGGTCGCTGGACATGTCCCAACACCGTTTGCCCTTAAGTGGAGACCCCCGATACGAGTGCTCGACACGGCTGTGTCCGCTGCGGGGATTTCAAGTAACAATCGAACCCATCGAAGCTAGAAAACAGTCAAAATCGAATTGTTAAGTATGATGCCGGTCCGAGCGATAAGTTCCAGCGGACGAATCCAATTTCCCACCCTCGCGAACCGCAAGCCGGAATATCTGCGTAAACCTTTACGATTAAAGTGATTCCGTCCTCCCGGCCTCCGCTGGCGGCAACGCCGGTGGCAGCGGAAGGCGAAGAAAATGCACGACGCTTCGAGCGACTAGCGCCCCGCACCGGGACGGCGTGACGGCGGAACCGGGAAACGGTATTCAACGCCAATAGAGTACCAGCGGCGCGCGGGCGATGCAAGCATGCATACTTGAAATTCAAGTAAAATTTATAAACACATTCTTACGATAGATGCTTGACTGATCAAGCAATATCCAATTAGGATTACAGCTCGGTGAGCGTCGGAATCGCTCCGGCTCCGTTTTCCCGCCGGATCCCGGGAACTCTCGGGCGACAGGCAAATCTAAGAGTCCGACTTTGCGTCTGGCCGAGATCGGGCGGGGAGCCAGTTGCTGCGGTCGGCGTGGGGACATTGAGGAGGCCGATGTGAACAGTCGGACGGGTGCGGCGATCACGGAGAGGTCCTACAAGACGTTTACCGTCGGTATCGACGAGAACCTCGATCGGACGATCGACGAGCTGAAAGAGAAGTTCGGCAAGACGTCCCGCGCCGACGTGTTTCGGATGGGGATCGCCCTGTTGCGGGTGGCGGCCGAGGCAAAGGACCGCGGCCTGAAACTCACGATTTCGGACCAGGAGGACGTGGTCAAGAAGGAGATCGTGATCGCCTAGTCGGGCGTGTCCAAGTACGGATCCTGCCCCATTTCCTTCTGCATTTTCTTGCGCTGTTTCTCGTGGTACAGCAGCACGTTTCGGTCGCGGAAGTGGTGTCGTTCCACCTTGCGCTGGGCCTTGCGGAAAACCTTGGCCAGCCGGTCGACCTGCCCGTTCGTGCGAGCGCCCAGTTCCTTGAACTTCTCGGCTTTCTTCGGTCCAAGTCCGGACTCCAGGATCTCGTCTTCCAGCGACAGGAAGTAACGGAACGTGCCCGGATCTCCCTGGCGGCCGCAGCGGCCGACCAGCTGGCGGTCGATGCGGGCGGCGTCGTGCATTTCGGTGACGATCACGTGCAAGCCGCCCGCCTCGGGCACGCCCTCCCCCAGCTTGATATCGGTTCCTCGGCCGGCCATGTTGGTCGCGACCGTGACCTTGCCCGACTGGCCGGCCAGGGCGACGATCTGCGCTTCCTTGGCCACTTCGTTGGCGTTGAGAACCTGGTGGGGAGTACCGCGCTGGGACAGCAGCCGCGACAGGTGCTCGGACTTGTCGATCGACCGGGTCCCGATCAGCACGGGGCGGCCCTGTTGGTGCAATTCGAAGATCTCATCGGCGATCGCGTTCCACTTGGCGTCGTTGGTGCCGAAGATCCGTGTCGGCAAGCGGCGGCGTTGGACAGGCTTGTTGGTCGGAACGGCGATCACCCGCATCCGGTAGATTTTGCGGAATTCGCGGGACGAGGTGCGAGCGGTCCCGGTCATCCCGGCCAGGTAGCGATAGCGGAGGAACAAGTCCTGGACCGTGATCCGGGCCGCCTGACCCGTGGGCACGGTGACTTCGACACGTTCTTTGGCTTCGATCGCCTGATGGATCCCGTCCCGCCACTTCCGACCTTCGGCCAGTCGTCCCGTGAACTCATCGACGATCACAATCTCGCCATCGCGGACCACGTACTGCCGGTCCAGATGGTAATCCCGATGCACCTTGATCGCCCGCTCCATGTACTGATACAGATCCACCAGGCCCACGCTGCGGAGCAGTTCCGGCTGGGGAATCGTGCGCAGGTACTGGCGGCCGGCTGCGGTCAGTTCCGCCTTTTTCGTGTCGTGGTCGTAATCGTAATGTTCATCCTCGACGAAACTCGGCGCATGTTCTGCGGCCCACTGGTACGTGGCCACGACCTGTTCGCGGGCTTTGTCGCCCAGCGAGCCGATGATCAGCGGCGTGCGGGCTTCGTCGATCAGCACGCTGTCCGCCTCGTCCACGAGGGCAAAGTACGCCCCGCGCTGCACGGGCTGCTCGCCGCTCTGATCCCAGCGTTCGCTGCTGCCGTCACCTAGAAAATCCGCGGCCTGCCGCCCCATCCGGCGCAACAGCAGCCGATCCCGCAGGAAATCGAACCCAAATTCCTTGGCCGTGCCGTAGGTGATATCACAGGCATACGCCGAGCGGCGTTTGTCGGACGTGTCCGGCGTCTCGATCACCCCCACGGTCATTCCCAGCAGTTGATAGATCGGCGCCATGATCCCGGCATCGCGGCAGGCCAGATAGTCGTTGACCGTCGCCAGGTGGGCCCCTTTGCCCGGCAGGGAACGCAGGTACATCGGCAAGGTCGCCGTCAGCGTCTTGCCTTCGCCCGTGTCCATCTCCGCAATGCTGCCATAGAACAGCGACATGCCACCGATCATCTGGACGTCGAAATGCCGCAACTCCAGCGTCCGCACGGCCGCTTCGCGCACCAAGGCAAACGCTTCGACAAGCATCCTGTCGAGCCGTTCACCGCTCTTGGCCCGAAACCGCATCGACAAACTGCGTTTCCGCAGCTGCGCGTCCGACTCCTGCTGCAGAACCGGTTCCAAGTCGTTGATCTGGTTCAGGAGCTGACCCCATTGGGCCATGCGCCGGGCGATGGGGCTGCCCAGGACCGACAGGAAGCGGGCATGGAGTCCGCGGGGGAGCATACTCAACGGATCGCGTGCGGCCATCGGTGATTTGAATCCTTGGTAACATTGGGATCGGTCCAGCGGGAACAAGACGCGGTCCAGTCCCTCCGGCGGCTGCCATTATATCGACCGGCCGGGGATTCTCCACCGCATCCGCGGCGCGAGACCTTACGCCCGTGGAGCGTCCTTTCGCATCCCTGAGGGGAAAAAATACCCTGGCGCGTTTGATACATCCGCGCCTTTTCATCTAATCGGCACCGCAGATACAGCCGACATAAACGATATCACCGATAGATGCGCCAACCGGAGTGCGGGTTCCGCGGAAGGGTTGGGTTGCCGCGTCTATCCCGGGCGCAGCTTGCGCCCGGGATTCAGGTTGTTAAGTGGGGGGGCTTGCGCAGGATCTAGGAGGCGTGACGGATCTGTTGGATGTTCCTCGATTGCCGGACGATCTTGTCGTAAGCGTGGAATCGAATACTCAGCCGAAGCGGGTTGTAACCATGAAAACGAGAATCGCAAGACTGGCGGTGGTAGCGATTGTGCTCCTGACGGGGCGTGTTCAGAGCCATGCGGAGGCTGCGGCTCCTTCGTCTGGCAATTCTCCCTTTGCCCAGGCGGAAGGCTTCGATTCGGAAGCCAGCTTCAGCGGCTATATCGGCGACGATGCCGAGCTGAAGACTCCGGCAGGGGTCGCGGACGCGGCCAAGTCCCCGGCAGTCCAGAGCCGGCCGGCCGCCTTCCAATATGACTCGCCCCAGAAAGCGGGCGCGAAGGGCGGCAAGGACGCCAAGGGCGGGGCGGGCAAAGGCGGGATGGGCAAGGGCGACCGAGCCAGCGGTCCGTGGGTTTACGGCCCGTGGGTCAGTGTCGAGTACATGAGCACGTGGTTGCAGGGCCGGTATTTGCCGCCGTTGGTCAGCACCAGTCCTCCGGGCAGCGAAGGCGTTGTCCCCGGAGCGAGCGTCCTGTTCGGCGGCGACGAGCTGAGCGACAACCGTCAAGCGGCGGGCAAGCTCACGGTCGGCGGATGGCTGGACGAGGGCGAGCGACTGGGGCTGGTCGGAAACTACTTCCTGGTCGAGACGGAGAGTGTAGGCTTCCACGGCAGTTCCGACGCCAGCGGCAGCCCGCTGTTGGCTCGGCCGTTCTACGAGACTTGGCCGTCGGCGGACAGCGGCGTCGGGCCGGCCTCATTCCTGGTCAGCGGACAGACCACCGTGGGCAACCTGCTGTTCACCTTGGATGGCCAGATCGACGCGGTTGCCAAGACCGACGTGGAGGGTGCGGAAGGCTACCTGCGGTACCTGCTGTTCTGTGCCCCGGGCCGGCGACTGGACCTGATCGGCGGTTACCAGTTCTCGCGGGTGGACGACCGGCTGACGATCGCTCACAGCACGGACTTTACCCCCCAGATCTTCGGTGCCAACTTTGAAGCCGAGGACGTATTCGACACGGAAAACAAATTCCACGGCGGTTCGCTCGGCTTGTTGGGCCAGGTCGGTAGCGGCCCCATCGTGCTGTCGGTTCTCGCCAAGGTCGGTATGGGTAATATGAACCAAGTCGTCACGATCGACGGGCGTTCCGCCCTGACCGACGCGGGCGGATTCACCTCGCACTACACCAGCGGTATCATGGCGCTGCCGACGAACGAAGGGGTCTACGAGGACGACAAGTTCGCGGTGATTCCGGAAGCGGAGGTCAAGTTGACCTTCAAACTGACCAAGAATCTCGAAGCGACCGTCGGCTACGACTTCATCTACTGGAGCAGCCTGGCCCTGGCGGGCGAGCAGATCGACACGTCGCTGGGCAACCTGCCCACGGTCAACTCCAGCCAGTGGTTCGGCGGTTCCTTGGATCCGAGCGGCGGATCGTACCCCGCATTCAACGGCATCAAGGACTCGAGCCTGTATCTGCAAGGACTGTCCGTGGGGCTGACCCTGCGGATGTAAGGCTGCGGGGAGCAGGGGAGCAGGGACCAGGGAGGACGAAGCGAGGGAGCGATTGGGGGGCAAAGAAAGCGGGGCTGACCAGCTGTTTCACGGCCGGTTCGCCCCGCTTTCAGCCTTTTGTGAAGACCCCGCGAGAATCTGCCCATCCCGGCTTTCATGCCGCCGGGTTTTCCTCTACCATACTTTGAGCACTTGTCTGCACCCTCCCGTCAGCAGACGGGGAAGTGCAAGCGTAAGGTGGTCCCTCTCCCGCCCAACCGGACCGCCGCAAGGTCGTGGTTGCGCGCGTCGGCTCGAAGCCGATCCTCGTTGGACAATGCGTCGGGCGTCACGCAGGATGCCCGACACCGGGATTTCAGGAGTCAATACCGATGGCCGTCAAACGAGTCAAACCGGAAGCGCCGACGGCGGACAACCGGTGGAAGATGGTTGACATCACCATGCGCCGTAACGGCTATGCCGGGCACGCGTTGATCGAGACCCTGCACACCGTTCAGGACGTTTTCGGGTTCATCGACGACCCGTCGATGCGGTACGTGGCCCAATCGCTCAACTTGCCCCTGAGCAAAGTCTACGGCGTGGCCACGTTTTACCACCTGTTCACGCTCAAGCCGAAGGGCAAGCATACCTGTGTCGTCTGCACGGGCACGGCCTGTTACATCAAAGGCGCCGGCGATCTGGTGGACGGCATCCAGCAGCGGTATCACGTCCGGACCGGCCAGACGACGGCGGATGGCAAGCTGTCCGTCGTCAGCGCCCGGTGCGTCGGGGCTTGCGGCCTCGCCCCGGCCGCCGTGCTGGATGGAACGATGCTCGGCAAACAATCGCCCGCGGAGTTATTGAACAAGATCGAGAAGGTGCTGGAACATGAATCTTGATGATCTGGAAGAACTCGCGTCCGAGGTGCGAACCGCCGGGGAGACCTGTACGCACTGCGTCCGCGTCTGCATGGCCGCGGGCTGCCAGTCGTCGGGGGCCAAGCCGGTGCTCGACGGACTGAAGACGCAGTTGGGGGAACGCGAGGACGTCAAGGTCAAGTCGGTCGGCTGTATGGGCCTCTGTTCCGCCGGCCCGCTGGTCGAGGTGCAGACGCGCGGCCAGGACAAGCCGGTGTTGTACCAGCATGTCGCCGAATCGGATGCGGCCGACGTCGCCGCCAGCCTGGGCGGCGAACCGGTTCAGCGTTTGGCCTGCCCGACCGAGGTTCCGTTCTTTGCGCGGCAGCAAAAGATCGTGCTGGAGAATTCGGGGGTCATCGACCCGGAGGACATCAACGATTACATCGCGGCCGACGGCTATCGGGCCCTGGTCACCGCCTTGACCGAGATGAACCGCGCCGAGGTGCTGCGGGAAATCGAGATCAGCGGACTGCGGGGACGCGGCGGCGGCGGGTATCCGTCCGGCTTGAAATGGTCGACGGTGGCCAAGATGCCGGCCGATCAGAAGTTCGTCATCTGCAATGCGGATGAAGGGGACCCCGGCGCGTTCATGGACCGGGCGGTGCTCGAGTCGGACCCGCATCGGGTGCTGGAAGGCATGGCCATCGCCGCTTATGCCGTGGGGGCCAACAAGGGCTACATCTACATCCGGGCGGAGTATCCGCTGGCCATCGATCGCCTGAAGTCGGCCATCCGTCAGGCGACCCGCAAGGGCCTGTTGGGGTCGAGCATTTGTGAGACGCAGTTCAGTTTCGAGATCGAGTTGCGGCTGGGCGCCGGGGCGTTCGTCTGCGGCGAGGAAACGGCGTTGATGGCGTCCGTCGAAGGGGAACGCGGCCAACCCAGCCCGCGGCCGCCCTATCCGGCGGAGGCGGGCCTGTGGGGCTATCCGACGCTGATCAACAACGTGGAGACGCTGGCCAATGTCCCGGCGATCATTCGCCGCGGCGGCGAGTGGTTTGCCGGCATCGGCACGGAGAAATCGAAGGGCACCAAGGTCTTCGCCTTGGCGGGCCGCATCGAGAACACGGGCTTGATCGAAGTCCCCATGGGGATCAAGCTCCGCGAGATCATCAACGACATCGGCGGCGGGGTGCCCGACGGCCGCAAGTTCAAGGCGGTGCAGACCGGCGGCCCGTCCGGCGGCTGCCTGCCGGAACAGCACCTGGACTTGCCTGTCGACTACGATACGCTGCGCCAGGCGGGCTCGATCATGGGTTCGGGCGGCATGATCGTCATGGACGAGACGTCGTCGATGGTCGACGTGGCCCGCTATTTCATGGAGTTCTGCATGAGCGAGTCCTGCGGCAAGTGCATTCCTTGCCGCGTGGGCACGCAACAGATGTTCGGTCTGCTGGACAAGATCGCCAAGGGCCAGGGGACGCAGGACGATCTGGCGCTGCTCGAAGAACTGTGCGAAGTAGTGCAGGCGACCAGCTTGTGCGGGCTGGGCCAGACGGCTCCCAATCCGGTGCTGAGCACGCTGCGGTACTTCCGCCACGAGTATGAAGAGAAACTGACCGGTGCGGCGCCCAAGGCGGCGCACCGCCATGCCGAGAAGGAGGCTCAACCGTGAAACGTCAGGCTCCGCCGCCGGTCCGCGTCGTCACGTTCCGAATCGACGACCGCGACCTCAGTGCCCGCGAAGACGAGACGATCTTGACGGTCGCCCGGGAGCAAGGGATCCGCATCCCTTCGCTGTGCTACCTGGAAGGGCTCAGCGTCTGGGGCGCCTGCCGGCTGTGCGTCGTCGAAATCGAGGGCAGTTCCCGGCTCGTCTCCGCCTGTTCGACCCGCGTCGCCCAGGGGATGCAAGTGTTCAGCAACACGCCGCGGCTGCAGCGGTACCGCCGCATGATCGTCGAGCTGTTGTTCGCGGAGCGCAATCACGTTTGTTCGGTATGCGTCTCCAACGGGCACTGTGAATTGCAGACGCTGGCCCAGCAGTGCGGCGTCGACCACGTGCGCGTGCCCTACCGGAATTCGGTGTACGAAATCGACTCGACCAACGACTACTTCCGCCTGGATCACAACCGGTGCGTGCTGTGTACCCGCTGTGTCCGGGTGTGCGACGAAATCGAGGGCGCGCACACTTGGGACCTGATGGGGCGCGGGATCGATTGCCGCGTGATCACGGATCTCAACCGGCCGTGGGGCGAAAGCGCTACGTGCACGGGGTGCGGCAAGTGTGTCCAAGTCTGCCCGACCGGCGCGTTGGTCAAGCAGGGAACGTCGGTGGGCGAGATGGCCAAAGACCGGCACTTCCTGCCGTACCTTTCGCAGATGAGGCTGCCCCATGAGTGATGGCAAGAAGATTACGCTCGCGACATCGTGGCTGGACGGCTGCTCCGGCTGCCACATGTCGTTCCTGGATATCGACGAGCGGCTGATCGCGCTGGCCGAGCAGGTCGAGTTCGTCTACAGTCCGCTGGTCGATGCCAAAGAGTTGCCGGAAACGGTCGACGTGGGGATCCTGGAAGGCGCCGTCAGTTCGGAAGACGATCTGGAAAAGGCGCTCCAGTTCCGCCAGCATTGTCGCTACCTGATCAGCCTGGGCGACTGCGCCGTCTGCGGCAATGTGCCTGCGATGCGAAATTTCTTTCCGCTGGACGCCGTCTTGGACCGCGCCTACAAAGAGAATGTCCAGTTGAATCCTCAGCGGCCGACCGTCCACGTGCCCAAGCTGCTGGATCCCGTCCGCCCACTGCACGCCGTTGTGCACGTGGACTTGTTCGTCCCCGGATGTCCGCCTTCGGCGGAAGCGATCTGGTTCGTGCTCAGTGAACTGATCGCCGGACGCAAGCCCGATCCGTCGCTTGTTACTCGTTTTGGAGCGTAAGGCATCGCATGGTCCTCAATCGCACGCTCACCATTGAACCGATCACCCGCATCGAAGGCCACGCGCGGATCACGATCCAACTGGATTCCGCCGGCCAGGTCGAGGATGCCAAGTTCCACCTGACCCAGTACCGGGGCTTTGAAAAGTTCTGCGAAGGGCGGCCCTACCGGGAAATGCCCGCCCTGACCGCGCGGTCCTGCGGGATCTGCCCCGTCAGCCACCTGGTGGCCTCGTCCAAGGCCTGCGACCAGCTGTTGAGCGTGTCCATCCCGCCGACGGCCGTCAAACTGCGGCGGATCATGAACCTGGCCCAGTTGCTGCAGTCCCATGCGCTGTCGTTCTTCCACCTGTCCTCGCCCGATTTCCTGCTGGGCTGGGATTCCGATCCGGCTCAGCGAAACGTGTTCGGCTTGATGAAGCAGCACCCGCAGCTGGCCAAGGACGGCATCCGCCTGCGGCAGATCGGCCAGCTGATGATCGAGATCCTGGGCGGCAAGCGGATCCATCCCGCTTGGATGGTCCCGGGCGGCGTGAACGAGCCGCTGACCGAGGAGAAGCGGACCGCGTTGCTGAAGATGATTCCCGACGGGATGACCATCGCCCGCCGGACCTATGCGTTCTTCCGGGACCAGGTCAGCAAGTTTGCGGACGAAGCCCAGCACTTCGGCAACTTCCCGTCGCTGTTCCTGAGCCTGGTCACGCCCCGCGGCGGGCTGGAGCATTACGACGGCCTGATCCGCATCAAGGACGCCGAGGGCAATATCGTCGAGGACATGGTGCCGCCGGACGAATACCAGCGGGTGATCGGCGAGGCCGTCGAGCCGTTTTCCTACATGAAGTTCCCGTACTACAAACGGCACGGCTATCCCAACGGCATCTACCGCGTCGGCCCGCTCGCCCGCTTGAACAACTGCGACCGCTGCGGGACGCCCTTCGCCGACGTGGCGCTGGCCGAGTTCCGCACGCTGCAGGAGGCCAAGCCGGTGGCGAGCAGCTTCCACTATCACTACGCCCGGCTGGTCGAGATCATCTTCGCCCTGGAGACCATCGATCGGCTGCTGCGGGATCCGCAGATCCTGGACACGCGGATCCGGGCCCGGGCTCGGAGCAATCGGGACGAGGGCATCGGCGTGGCCGAGGCGCCGCGGGGGACCTTGATTCACCACTACCGCATCAACCCACAGGGCCTGATGACCTGGATGAACCTGATCATCGCGACCGGGCACAACAACTTGGCGATGAATCGCGGCGTCAAGCAGGTGGCCCAGCGATATGTCGACGGGAACAAATTGCAGGAAGGCATGTTGAACCGCGTCGAGGCGTTGATCCGTTGCTATGATCCTTGCCTCAGTTGCGCCTCGCACGCGCTGGGCCAAATGCCGTTGCGGATCGAACTGCTCGATGCCGCAGGCCGGATGGTCGATGAACTGCAACGCAGCTGATCCGCAGGGACCGCCGTCCGCCGCCGGTCGAGTCCTGGTGATCGGATACGGCAATACGCTCCGCGGCGACGACGCATTCGGGCCGCTGGTGGCCGAACGTGTGCGACGCGTCGCCGATCCCCGCCGGGTGGACGTCCGGGCCTGCCATCAACTCACACCCGAGTTCGCTGCCGACATCGCCGCCTGCGACCACGTGATCTTCATCGACGCCACGATTGCGGCTCCCGCGGGGCAGTTGGACTGTCGCGAGCTGGCCTGCAAGGATGCCGCGACGAACGCCGTGCTGCATTCCGTCGGGCCGGAGCAACTGCTCGCCTTGGCATTTCTGGTCTACGGCCGCGCGCCCTCCGCCACCCTGGTGTGCGTCGGTGGACTTTGCTTCGACGTCGGGGACCAACAGCTATCCGCACCCGTCGCCGCCGCCGTCCCGTCGGCCGTGGCCCGCATCCAGGACCTGCTCGCCGGCCGACTGGCCGGGAACTGACTGCCGTCGCTGGCGACCGGCGAAGTAAGAAATCCAAGCCGGGACGCACCGTCGAGTTCGCCTCGTCCATTCGGGCGACGGCGGAGGAAACGCCGCCGTCATCAACGTGGGGGGCAGCGGCATCTCGCGTTCTCCGGACGGTATCCAAAGGGTGTGAACTCCAACGAGGTTCGCTCCTGTGCAACGGGGCATCGCCCTCCCGGAGGCTGTTCACTTGGCATGCGTGAGTGCGGCGACTTCCTCAGCCCTAAGCACGCGGCGATAGATGCGCACATCGTCCAGCCAGCCGTGGAAACGGGCGCGGGCGAGTCCCGGGCTGTGGCCGCCGATGACGACGTCGCTGGCCGGGTTGATGAAGCCCCGCCGCTCGAGCATGGCGACCTCCTCGCCATTGACGTACAGACGCATCAAGCGATTGTCGAACGTGGCGGCCACGTGGGACCATTCCCCGACGGGCAACGGTTGGGGGCCGTACAGTCCATGACTCCACTCGCTCTGCGGAATCTGCCAGACCGGTCGACCGCTGCCCAGGCCGAGCCGGTAACCGGTGGTGTCCTTGCCGGTCGTGTTCAGCATCCAATGGTCGCTCTGCTCCACCTGGTCCGGCTTGCACCACAACGCGACGGTAACCCCGCCGGTGTAGAAGAACGGCGCCGGGGCAGGGCACGTCGCCTCGCCGTCTCCGCAACGCAGCGTCTGGCCGCCGCGCCCGGGCTCGATGCTCATGCCGGTCGCTACCAGACGGGTTTCGTTCGGTGACGAGTCGACCAGGCGGCCGTCGGCGATCCGCTCGAACTGCCAATGCGCCAGCAAGTCCCCGCTGATCCGCCGCGGCTGCCACGGCAGGCGGTGGCCGAATCCGGCCCGCACTTGTTCGTAGCGGCGCTGCGGCGGCTGCAGCCCCACGTCCTCCGGAACGATATCGGTCGTCGCCTCGGGCGCCCAACCGGTGCAGAACACTTCCTTGATCGTGTTCAGGAACGAGAAGCCGAGGCCCGAGGTGGGCTCGATGTAGTGCCCTTCGCCGAACTCGGTCCAATTGTCGAAGACGACCAGTCGGCGGTCCCAACGCTCGGCCGGCTTGGCATCGACCAGCGACTTGGCATCGCGACAGGCGGCCGCAAAGTTCTCCGCCTTGGGGTGGGCGACATAGCCGTCGGGTCGCGCCCGGTCCCAAGGCCGCGGATCCCAGCCCATGAACACGTTGGGAATGTCAGGGACGTTTCCGGTGCACGCGTCGCGCTGTTCCCAGGTCTCTTGGTAGCGTGCGAGCACGTCCGCATGCTCGCGGTACGGGATGCCGTCGGCGTCGATTCCCGCGTCGCGGACACCGCTGGGGGTGAGCCCGTACCCGGTCACGGCGTCCCATCCGCTGGCAGCGATCTGTCGGCCCAGCTCTTCGTCCGGGCCGTCCATACAGGCGATGATCCGCAGGCCGGCGAACCCCGCATCTCGGCAGCGGGCCCGCATGGCCTCGAACGTCTGGCGCGTGCCCTCGGGACCGCCCAGTTGCGGCAACAGCCTGCGCGGCTGCCAAACGAACAGCAACGGCATGTTGTCCAACTTCAGGTACGAAGGATGTTGGAAGTAGTTGTTCAGCCAAAACGGCAGCACGTTGTTCAACAGGTCGTCCGCATCCTTGACGCCCGAAGCGCAGCCGTTCTCCCACATGATGCAGAACTGGAATTTGTCGCGGTACTTCGCTTGAAAGAGCCCATCGTGGATGGCGTGTCCCAGCGTGTGCTCGATCTTGGGCTCCAGGTGCGCCCGGTACCAGCAGTAGATGAAGGCGTTGACGCCGTGCTCGAGTGCGTACTTGATGTGCCAGTCGGCGACTTCGGGCGTTCCCTCGTCGTACCAACCGATGGCCGGGCGTCGTCCGGGCCAGGGTTCGATCAGTTTCCAGCCGTAATGCGTGCCCTCCTTCCAGAGCGCGCAGTAATGCATCAACCCGATGTAATCGCTCTGGGCCGGCTGCGGTTCCGGGACATAGCCCGTCCGCGGCAGGTCCGGCAGGGGTTCAAAGGCCAATCGCAGCGACTGGGACCGAGTCGCCGCGCCGGCAGCGATGGCTTCGACGGTGACCTCGAAAACGCCCGCTCGGTCGGTGCGGACCCGCCACGTGGCCAGATCCATGTCGTTCTGGCCCAGGTAGGGAATTCGCTGGTCCATGCCGCCGAGGATCTGGATCCCGGCGGGAACGTGCAGACGCAGGCGGACGTCCTGCGTCTCGCCGCCGAGATTCTGGACGGCCGCAATCACGGTTTCCTCGCGCCCTGGCCGCAGCTTGGCGCGCCCCGCAGCCAGGTCGCGGAGGTACAGCCACGGACTGCCCACGGCCCGATCGGCCAGGACCAGTTTCTTCAGCGCCACCCGCCCCGTGCCGCCGCTGAAGCTCACGGCCAGACGTTGCAGGGGTCCGGTCCACTGGTCGGAACTGGCACCGGCGATCAAGGTCGGCCGTCCGTTGCCGTGGGGCTGAAACGTGACCGAGCCAGCCCCGGCGTCCGTGCGGAAGTCGATGTGCCCTGTCCAGCCCGGACCTGGCGTTTCCAACTCCAGGCAAGCGAATGGCATGTGGGTGAGATCGATGGCTAGTGTCGGACTGACGAACATGGCCGAAGCTTGGGGAAAAGTCAGTTGAGCAGCGCCGTCCGCGAACTCGCACGTTGCCCCGCCCATTGCCTGCCAGCCGGCCCAGCCGTCCTGGCCGCCGAATTTTCCCTGCACGGCGGCCACGGTGCCCATGGCATCGAGTCCGAGTAACGCCGTCTCGCGGGCCAAGCCGGGATTCAAGATTTCGAGCCGGTCGATCACCCCGGCAATCGGGCCAATCGTAAGCGGCTCGGAGCCGGGGCGGATCTTGCCCGCGTGCCGGCGGCTGAAGAGTTCGCCGTTCACCTCCATCGTCAGCGTCGCCCCGTTCCACTTCGCCCGCACGTCGTACCAGGCGTTCGGCCGGACGATCGGACCGCTCAGGCGTGGTTCCCATTGGCCCTCCGTCTGGACGAACAGCGACAGATGGCCGCCTTCGTGTCCGTCGACGCGGAGGAGGTATTCGCCGCCTTTCGTCGCCAAGACATGGGCGTTCTGCGGCAAGTCGTCGAGCCGGAACCGGCAGCGCAGCTCGATTTCCGGCCGCACGCGCAGCGCCGGCGCGTCGTTCCACTGCAACGAACAGCCGGCCGCCAGCCCCTGGCCTCCCTCGGTAGCCACAAACGCAGGCGTCCCGCCCAGCAGTTGCAGGTTCGCTCCCGACGGGTTGGCCGTCCCGTCAAAATCCCATACGACGCCCGCCTCGGCTGCCCCGCCCAGTGCCAATATCGCCAGCACAGCCAGTGCCCTGCCCAGCACCGCACCAGAACCCCGGGGCGTGAGCATCCCGCTTGCGATCCGACGATCTCCCGCAGGCTGCAAGCTCACGCCACGGACAGAACGCACCGTTAGCTCTCCACCGCTGCCTGAGGTATGAACGCGCATCACATGCTCCTTGAGTGTCGGATCCGCGTCGCTTCGTGGGCGCCGAAATACCTTCCGTCGCCGCGGACGACGTCAGGATATCAGATCGTCGGCGGCGGCGAACCGGGGCGAGTATGCCGCGCGACCGCTGGGCGAGCAGTCCGGCTTCGAAAAGGCAGGGGGCTTCCGATTTCGGCGCAGCCTCGCCGGTCGCCGGAGAGTCCGCATTTCCGCGGCAGGACAGGCGCCGAAGCGTGGACTCCGGCCCCTGTTGGAATTCACGCTTCAGCGTGTCTTTTCTTTCTTCCGTCTTTTTCGAAAAACCACGGCAAAGCGTGAACTCCGGCGCCCGATGCCCCCATCGCTTGCCGATGGCCCACCCACCTGCAGATGTTCTTTCCAACCGTAGCAACGGCACTTCTTTCTGGCCAGAATGAACCGTTCCCGTCGAACTCGGTTCGCTCGACAGAGGATCTGCACATGCCTGATATCACCGCCGGCAGCCCGTCACCCGCAGAATCGCCCAAGCGAACCCTCGCCGCGCGTGTTCGGACTCCACCGTGGCGTCTGGTCGGTCGCAGATGACTTCGATGCGCGCTGCCCGAGGACTTTCTGGATGGGTACTGACGAGTGAAGCTCCTGCTCGACACACACGCTTTCACAAGAACGGACTAACCCTGTGCGTTCTTGAGCGATCGAGTCACCGGACATCTTGGGGTTGTCTGCCTCGCCCGCGCATCACCGCACGACGGCGATTGTGGGCCGGCCTCCCGCCGGCCACAGGTACCGCTGCCGGTAACGGATCAGGAACTCGGCGTAATCCACGGCCGTGTCCACGTCGCGGTCGGCATCGTAGTCGAAGTACGCCAAGTAGCCAGCCTGCCCCTCGCGTTTGCCGAGGGCCGTGCGGAACAGGGCCAGGTCGGTGGTGTTCACCAGCCGGTCTCCATTGCTGTCGCCAAAGAACCGAAAGAACCGGTCCGCCGCGGCGGCGCCGAATCGGTAATCGCCGCCTGCGATGCCGTCCTCGTCGCCGTCCAACAGGCTGTACTCCGTGAGCACCTTGTCCGCGGCAATCGCCAATTCGTGGTTTCCATCCGCCAGCGAGCCTCCGACGATTCCCGCCCCGGCGAACGTCAGGGTCACCACACACTGCGGCCGCCGGCGTCGTGCTGCACCGCGTTCAGGCCGACCAAGTCGCCCCCGACGTGCTGCACCTGGAACGCGTCCGGCGCGATGGTCACGACACGGTTGAAGGTCACCACCAGCTGCGTGACCATCGACCGCTGGGCCGACCCGTCGTTGAGCTGCACGGAGACGACGGTCGGGAGCGGCTGCACGTCAACCGCGACCGTCGCCACGTCTGACAGGTCGCAGTTGTCCGAAGCCCGGTAAGCAAAACTGTCCGGGCCGACATAGCCTGCATCCGGGATGTAATTGAACGAGCCGTCCGGGTGCAGCGTCAGTGTCCCATGCCGCGGGCGGCCCACCAGTTCGGCCGTCAGCGAGTCCCCGGCGTCGGTGTCGTTGCCCAGCACGCCGCCGGCCGCCAGGGTTAACGTGCAATCCACGTCGACCGCATTCGCATCATCCACCGCGGTCGGCGCGACGTTCAACACCGTCACCGCGGTGGTCGACGTCGCCGTCCCATCGTCCCCGTCCTTCAACGTCGAAACGGGGACGCAGCTAGTTGTGACAAGATGAGAGCGCGCAACACGCTCCGGTCAGCAAGGCGGCTGGGCTGGCGAACTCCGCGGTTCCGGAGCGTCTGAAGCGAAGAGACAACGTGCGTGCTAAGCGGCTTGAGCGGGGACCGCTACTTCTCGACAGGCAACAGCTCACGCGCGCGCGGCGTCAGGTGGAAGCGACGCCGATGTGGACCGTGACGCGAGCCGTCAAGCGTCCGCGGATGGCCGGCGACCGTGGATAACAAGCGGCCAAGATCGCTGACCAATTCGCACCACGCGGCGGGGGCCAGTTTCGACCGTGCCAAAATGGCTGATGCGTCCGCCGGTGCTGAACCGCGCTTGCCTGACGCCGCGTCAGGTCGACGTACGCGGCGCAAGCCAGTAACGACTCCTCGTCCAGCAAGCGGACGGCTCGAAATCGGCTCTGCCAGAACTTGCCAGCTTCGCCATCGTCGCGGTTAACGCGCATGGCAAACGTTTGGCACAGCACCCGCATCCACCACGAAAAGCCGCTCAACCGCCGACGGATCTCCACCACCCGATCCGGATCGTGGCGGATCGAGTTCGACTCGCACGACGCGATTCGCGACGTGGACAATCGCCACCTCATGCGGCGCAAACACGTTCGCCCTCGCTGACCGAGCCATCCTGCGATCTCCTGTTCATTTGCCGCTCCCGACGAACCGATCGAAAGATAAGGGGAATTGATCGTTTCGCACGGCTGTTGTCAACCTGTTTGGGCAAAACGATGTTTGGGTAAGACGATGGCACCTGAGAAAAGCTGTGTCCCTGCTCCATCCCTGCTCCCTGGCAAACAGCTGAGATCGCGATAGAATACGCCGGAAGGGACGGCTGGCTAATGCGTCGTGTCGCGAGCTGGCCTCCGGCTGCAAGTCGCCCCATCAAGCAGGTTTGTGCGATGCCCTTGGATGTTCTGGAGACACTGTGTGACCTGGTGCGTCTGCCCAGCGTCAACCCGATGGGCCGGGAGGTAGGCGGCGACGAGTACTTCGAGTACCAGGTCACCGATTATCTGCAACGCTTGTTCGAGCGGCTGGGGTGGCCGTATCGCCGCCAGGCCATCGAGCCGCGACGAGACAACATCGTAGCCCGGGTCGACGGCGACGTGCCGGCGGAACGGGGCGGCGCGATCCTGATGTTCGAGGCTCACCAGGATACGGTTCCAGTCGACGGAATGACCATCCCCCCGTGGACTCCCGAGATCCGCGACGGGCGCGTGTATGGCCGTGGAGCCTGTGATATCAAGGGCGGGATGGCGTGTATGCTCGCGGCCCTATCCCGACTGGCCGACGAGCGTCCGGCCGGGCGGCCGACGATCGTCATGGCCTGCTCGGTGAACGAGGAATACGGATTCGGCGGCGCCCCGCGGATCGGTGACTTGTGGCAAGGCGACTCGCCGTTCCTGCCCCGGGCTCCCGACGCCGTGATCGTCGCCGAACCGACCTCGTTGGACGTGGTCGTAGCACACAAGGGCGCGGTCCGCTGGCGATGCCACACCCGCGGCCGAGCGGCGCACAGTTCTCAACCGCAAGCTGGCGACAACGCGATCTATCGCATGGCCCGCGTGCTGGCGACTCTCGAGCGTTACGCCCGCGACACGGCGCCGGCTCTCGGCCAGCACGCGCTGGTCGGCCAGCCTTCGCTAAGTGTCGGACTAGTCTCCGGCGGAGTCAGCGTGAATACCGTGCCAGACCGCTGTACGATCGAGATCGACCGCCGTGTACTGCCCGGCGAAGACCCGCAGGCCGCCTATCAGCACGTCGTCGAATTCGTGGCTCGCGAATTGCGGGACGATCCACTCGTCGAGCACGCCCCGCCGTACTTGACCTCGTGCGGACTGTCCGACGAACTCAGCCGTCCGTTTGCCGAGCGGTTGAGTGAGATCATTCGCCAAGGCGGCGGTCCCGGCCGCTGTGTGGGCGTCCCGTACGGCACCGACGCGCCGGCCTTTGCCGGCGCTGGCATTCCCACCGTGGTGTTCGGCCCGGGTTCGATCGCCCAGGCGCACACGGCGGATGAGTGGATTTCCGTCGAGCAACTGCAGCGGGCCACGGAGATCTTCTACCGTTTGGGCGGTCTGAGCAAATAACGCGGGCCTCAACCTCCGCCGTCGAGTGAATGGCGAGGACCGAAGTTGCTCAGCGTTTCACCTCCGGCCACAACGAGTTGAGCAACTCGACGGTGCGGTCGACGAGGACCTGTCCGCCCTCCGGGCCGACCGTGTTGCTCTCGGCAACCGCGCTGTACCCGCCGCCACGCACCGCCCGCGCCGTCGGCAGATATCCCTCGACCCCGACCAACTGCACGACCAGCGTCTGCAGCGCGGGACTGCGGGCCTTGATCTGAACGCCGAAATCGACGAACAGCTCGAAGGGATTGGTCGCAATCGCAACGTCGCCCAGGCGGAGCACATGGATTTCGACTTCGTGCGTGGGCTTGCTGTTCTGATTGGCATGGCGGTCGACGATTCCCTGGTGCCACCCGACAAGCGTCTGATTGTTGGGGTCCTGGGACAGCGATTCGACCTTGGCCTTGGCGGCCGCAGCCTCCTCGTCGGTCACCATTCGGACCGGCAGTTCGAGCCGCGCCACCCGGTGCGCCAGGACCGCATCGGTGCGGATGTCCTTCCGGGCGCCGTCGTAGGCCTCGTCCACGGCCGCCACGATCCGGCGGGCGATCTCCTGCAAGCGGGTCAGGCCGCGCAGTTCGCGCATGCGGTCCTCCGCGCGCTGGCGGAACATGAGGTGCGGCGACTGATCCCCGGCCGCCCCGATCCACCCCAGAACCTTCAGATCGGGATCGTACTTCGCCCGCAATGCCTCGCGGACTTCGTGGAAAAAATCGGCGTTGACGGCCGAATGGCTCTCGACCTCCTGCGCCGTACAGGCCAGGTTGATGGCGGCGGCGAGCGGCTTCTTGTCGCGGTTGAAAAAGAACAGCACCTCGACCGCATGATCTTCGTAGCCTTCGAGGCCGCGAAAGTCCGGCTGGTCCGTGCGACCGTACATCACCGCGTGACCATCGGCGTAGACCGCGCGGCGATTCTGTCCGACCACGGCGTGCCCCAGGCCCCAAGCCACCGCACCGGGCCGGCGGTCCTGCCAGGCCTTGGCCGCGGCCTCCGACACCCGCTCGACGAAGAACTGAACGTACTCGGCCGGCTGGACCGCGCCTTCCTTGGGAATGCGATAGGCCGTTTCATCGAACACCGGGCCGGTATGCGTGTGTGTGCCGCTCACGAACAGTTTCTGCACGTCGAACTCCGGCAGACGCTCGGCGACGCGTTTCCGCAGGGCGTCGAGCGCGCTCTGCGGGAGCCCGATGATATCGCCGGAGACCAGGAGCGCCGCATCGAGTTGACGGTCGCCCTCGCGCGACTCGAGCGCGACCACCTGGGCTGTGACCGGGCTCTCGACAGACTGCGAAATCCGCGTGTGCATCTGGCCCCACAGGGCCATGGGCAGCGGGTGCGTGATGTTCGCTTCCGCCACACCTAAGTACAGATCCGCTCCTCGACCAGGCGCCGCAACGACCGCCATCGCCGCAACGAAGACGAACAGGATTTGTGGCAACCGCCGCATGAGGCACCTCCTGAAACATGGTGACGCGATCACAACCGGGAACCGGACGTGCCATGATTCTGCCAGCGCGGGCGGGCCCTGTCCACCGCCCCGCTACAAGCCGCTCACCATGGTCTCGCTCATGGCAGACGCTGGCGAATCGCATCGTGGATCAGTCCGCAGAATCCGGCCGTAGCTGAGCTGCGCCGGACCGGAGAGGAAGGTCTGGGTCATGGCTGCCGTAGCAATGCCCACCCAGGAAAGCCAACTCGCCGCGCATTGCACCGCTTTCCCAGGTTCTAAGGGACGG
>CAIYOB010001469.1 GCA_903927685.1 uncultured Planctomycetaceae bacterium | reverse complement strand
CACCGACCGTAACCCGAAGCGCAAGCGAGTGGGAAGTCACCGACCGTAACCCGAAGCGCAAGCGAGTGGGAAGCCACCGACCGTAACCCGAAGCTGAGCGAGGCCGGCCCGCCTCAACCGAACTTGAACAACCCCCAGATTAGTGCACGCCATGAAGACCTGTTGTACCGCGCTCGTCGTGTTCGCCTTGGGCCTGCCCGGCATGTCCACCGCCGCGGACATCGCCGTCCGTCCGAACATCATCGTCGTGTTCATTGACGACATGGGATGGTCGGACCTGTCCTGCTTCGGTGGCCGGCAGGCCACGACGGAGCAGATCGACCGGCTGGCGGCCGAGGGGCTCCGATTCGCCAATTTCTATGTGAACGCGCCCATCTGCTCGCCGTCGCGAGTGGCCCTGACCACCGGACAGTATCCCCATCGCTGGCGGATTACCTCGTACCTGGACAATCGCGAGGCCAACCGGCGGCGGGGCGTGGCCCAATGGCTCGACCCGGCAGCCCCGGTTCTGGCCCGCGAACTGCACAAGGCCGGTTATGCCACAGGGCATTTCGGCAAATGGCACATGGGCGGCCAGCGCGACGTCGACGACGCCCCGCCGATCACGGCCTATGGTTTCGACCAAAGCTTGACCAACTTTGAAGGCCTGGGCGCGAAATTGCTGCCGCTGACGATGAAGCCCGATTGGGACAAGCCGGGCCGGATCTGGCAGGATGCGGTCCGCCTGGGCAGTCCGGTCACCTGGCTGCAGCGGTCGCAGATTACCAGCGGATTTGTCCAGGCGGCGATCGGTTTCCTGGATCGCTCCCAACAGAACCAGCAGCCCTTCTACATCAACGTCTGGCCGGACGACGTCCATTCCCCCTTCTTTCCGCCCGTCTCGAAGTGGGGGCCGGACAAGCGGTCCCTGTACCTCGCCGTGCTCGACACCATGGACGAACAACTCGGCCCCCTGTTCGACCGCATCCGCAACGATCCCCAACTCCGCAGTAACACCCTGATCGTCTGTTGTTCCGACAATGGCCCTGAATACGGGGCCGGAACCGCCGCTCCCCTGCGCGGGTCCAAGACTTGGCTGTACGAGGGCGGCATCCGTTCGCCGCTGATCGTCTGGGGGCCCGGACTGCTGGCGGCGGGGACGGCGGGCACGACGAACGACCAGGCGGTGTTCTGTGCGCTCGATGTGAACCGCTCGCTGTACACCATCGCCGGCATCGAACTGCCGACGGGCGTTACGTTGGACGGCGAAGATCTCGCCGACACGCTGCTGGGCAAGGCGAACCGCAGCCGCCAGGCGCCGATTTTCTGGCGGCGTCCCCCCGACCGCCCGGGGTTCGGCAACGGCTCGGACGAAGATAATCCCGACTTGGCCGTGCGCGAGGGGCGGTGGAAGTATTACGTGAACTACGACGGCCGCGACCGGCAGCTGTACGATCTGTCGGCAGACGGCTCCGAGACGAAGAACGTGGCCCGGGAGAACCCCGCCGTGGCCGAGCGGCTGCACCAAGCGGTCGTCGCGTGGAACCAGAGCCTGCCCGCGGACGCGGGCGACCCCGAGGCGGTCAAGTCCCGCCCCTGACTCCTGGCATCGTGACACGACCTTCAGGATCCTTGGCGTAGCCAACGCCTCAATCGGTGCGCGGCGGCATCGCCCTTGACGTGGGAAACGACGGAACCGATGGCGAAAGCAAAGAAGACAAACGACACCGGCGCGAACTTGGGCTTCGAGGCCAAGCTGTGGGCGGTCAAGCTGCGCAACAACATGGACGCGGCCGAGTACAAGCACGTCGTGTTGGGGCTGATCTTCCTGAAGTACATCTCGGATGCGTTCGACGAACATCACCAGCAGTTGGAGAAAGGCACGGCCGACCCGGACAGCGACTGGTACGTCAAGGACGCCAAGCAGCGGTATACGGTGCTGTCGCAATGCGGGGAAGCCTTCCTTGTAAACACGGAACGCACCATCTCGGCGGAGGGACTCGAAAACAGTTCGACAAAGATGGTTGCGGCCTTCTCGACCGTTGTCGTAGCGCGGGGTGCTAAGACGAGCCGAATGGCCATGTTTGGCGACCAGATCGCAATGAACCAAACGTGCTACGCCTTGCGATCGAGGCTGCAGGCACATTTTTTCCTGTACTGCCAAATGCGGCACGTCATCTGTGAATTAGTTCATTCCGCGCACGGTTCTGTCTTCGACACAATCACAACTCGGACCTTCGAGACGACTCCTGTGCTGTTACCAGACGGCGAGTTGGCCAGTAGGTTCCATGCAGTGGTTAGTCCGCTGATGCACCAAGTGCTCGCGAATCAGAGATTAAGCCACTCCCTCACCGCCCTCCGCGACGCCCTGCTGCCGAAGCTGCTGTCGGAGGAGATCCGGGTGCCGGAGGCGGAGCGCCGTGTCGGGGAGGTGCTGTAATGGCCGAGTGCTTCAATATCTACCTCGACGAGAGCTGCCATTTGGAGCACGATCGCATCCCGGTCATGACGCTGGGTGCCGTCTGGTGTCCGGCGGACAAAGCTCGCGAGGTATCGCTGCGGATCCGCGACATCCGGCGTCAACACCAACTCGCCGACCAATTCGAGATCAAGTGGACGAAGGTTTCGCCGGCCAAGCACCGCTTCTACCAGGCCGTCTTGGACTACTTTCTCGACGACGACGACTTGCATTTCCGGGGCGTAGTTATCCCCGACAAAACCGTGCTGGACCACGTCGCCTTTTCCCAGACGCACGACGACTGGTATTACAAGATGTGCTTTCGGCTGCTCGAACAGATTATCGACCCCACCCAGCACTATGCGGTTTATTTGGATATCAAAGACACTCGCAGCGAGCGGAAGCGGAGTGGCCTGGAGCGTGTTCTGCGCACAGCGAACTACGATGGCAGCGGTGACATTATTCGTCGCGTCCAGCAAATCCGCTCGCACGAATCGGCCCTGCTGCAATTGGCGGACTTGCTCATTGGCGCGGTGTCATATGCCAACCGCAGGCAAGACGGCAGCGGGGCCAAGTCAGCCCTGGTACAGCGTCTGCGCCAGCGGACAGGGTTCTCGCTCGCTCGCTCCACCTGGCTCCGAGAGCCGAAATTCAACTTGCTGTGCTGGCAGTCGCAAAGGGTGAGCCAATGACCTCGAATGCCGATTGGCTGCCACCCCTTGTGCTTCTGGCCGACTACGACGGTGACGCGGCCGCGTACCTGGAGGCGGTGTACGGGTACTTTCGTCAGGACTTCGTCGGTTCGCAGCCTGTGTACCCGACAAAGCGTTTCGCCTTGAAACGTCATCCCATGACGCTGGGAAAGGAAGCTACCTTCTGGCACCTGATTTCGTCCGGACCCTTGGAGGAGGATCGCCTGCCTGATCTGCGACGTTGCGAGCGAATCCGCTGGCCCCGACCGATGATCGAAGCGATTCAAGGGGACAGACTGCGGATGTG